>CAJWBJ010000057.1 GCA_913020495.1 uncultured Oleiphilus sp. | reverse complement strand
TGGGCGTAGCTCAGTTGGTAGAGCCCCGGATTGTGATTCCGGTTGTCGTGGGTTCGAGCCCCATCGTTCACCCCATTATTATCTATATAAACAATAACTTAAGTTTTTTGAAATAATTAGTTATTGCTTTTTACACAAAAATTACACACAATTAAGCCCCATGCAGCACAAATACACTCAAGCTATCGCTTGATTTTCGTGTTTTTGTTGAAAAATCGGTGGCTTGAAATGCTGTAACATTCCAAACCTCCTAATCAAAACTTATCTTAAAAGGAGATCAGTTTATGACTATGTGTGATTTTACACAACGGGGAGGGTGCAATTATGGCCTCCATTAGAAAGCGCGTTGGAAAAAAAGGTACAACCTATTTAGTTCAAATACGTGTTCAAGGTTATGAGCCGGTTCATGGTTCATTCAAAACTAAAAAAGAGGCGACTGAGTTTGCGCGTAAGACCGAGGGTAATATGGATAAATACTCTCATATTACTGGTTCAGTGCTTAAGCAACATACCCTTGCAGACCTCATCGATCAATTCGCAAAAACTTGGACTAAGAAAGATACACAAACGATTCAGCGTATTTATTGGTGGAAGGAGAAGTATGGGCAAATTAAATTAGCGGACTTTAAAATTGAAACTGTTCAATCAGGATTAGGTATTTTAAGAAGTGAAGCGGACAGGGCACCAGCTACAATAAACCGCTATCTTGCTGCAATAAGTTCTGCTTTTGGAAAGGCGGCTAAAGATGGTTGGTTTGGCATTAAAGATAACCCATGTTTGGGTGTTGGCCGAGGTGAAGAAACTAGTCGTTTTGGTACGTCTTTAACTAATGATGAAATCAAACTGTTACTTACTGCTTGCGATAACTCTGTATGCAAAGCATTGCCTGTTCTATTTCGTTTGGCTTTGGCAACGGGCGCACGGAAGGGTGAATTGCTTAAGCTCACATGGAAAGATGTAGATGTGGAACGCCAGCGTTTGTATTTCCGTGACACTAAAAATGGAACTGATCGCATTGTTCCTGTCATCGTTCAAGCTTGGGATGCACTAATGGCTTGGCCTGAGCGTGAAGATTCAGAGCTGGTATTTCCTGGTAAAAACCCAAAGTCAGGTATTAATTTTCAAAAAGCATGGGTTCAGGCTAAAGAAGAAGCTGGCATTAATGATTACCGTTGGCATGATAATAGACATACATGCGCATCTCATTTGGCTGATAACGGTGTATCAGTAATGCAAATTGGGGCTATCTTGGGGCATAAAACTTTGACTATGGTGAATAGGTATTCTCACCGAAATACAGCAGGGATGGAGAATGTAATTAATAAGGGGGTTAAGCTATGAGTTTGTGCCCAGTTTCACTCCTTTTCCTGGAGGGGGAGTTAGATGGATGGAGAGAGGATTATATATATACAGAATTGATGTTCTATCTTAAAAAAATTAACGGCTTTGAAGATCCATGGGCTATTGTAGAGCATCTTGTAAATCAGAAGGTTATTGATAAGGATGTTTTAAATGAAAAAGTGATTGATGAGGATATTGTATATATAAAGGATGTTGATGAGAATATTGATACTTTACTAGGTATGCTGCTGAAAAAAGATGAAAATCACCAGAAAATCTATATAGGTGAAGAGTACTGTTTGTCAGAAAATGAAATAATAGGAAGATCTGGGGAAGCCACTAATTTTTTTGGTATTAGTATTGAGCCGCTCGCTGATTTGGCTAAAATACTTATATCGAAGGAGTATAGTCATTTAAGTTTAAAAGTACCTTCTTCAGTTTATTTCGCAACCTTTGGTGTGCGCTGTATGTCTTTTTTTAAGGACAAAGGTAATGGTATTTATTTAAATGAGGCATTTAAGGCTCTTGGGTATGCTGATCAAGCATATTTGACTGAAACACCAATTGAAGACTTAAAAAAAATAAAAGCAGAACAAAAATTTCGTAGAAGTGACGCAGCAAAAAAAGCACATGAATTCAGGCACGAATCTTGGAAGCCTGTTGTCATGAGGTTATACAATGATACTGATTGGGCTATTGAGCTAAAGAAGGATAACAGACATCAACGTGCTGAATGGATAGCAACGGAACTTCAGAAAATAGTTGATAAGGAAGGGATGTTTCCTGGATATGGGGGTGTTACAGTTAGATGGGTTACTGATTTTTTACGGAAAGAATATCCTTGGCCAGACTCCAAAAAATAGCTAGAAATTCGACTAATATAAGCTAAAGTTGTAATGCGAGAAAGTTTATTTTCCTTACTTGTGGCGTTTAAAAAAAATCTCGTTCACCTACTGCATCCGGCTCAACTGCGCACAAAATCTGCTTGGTTAAGCCTACCTAAAATGGCGCGCCATTAAAAATATTTGTTTTAATGGCTTAGTTGCCACATGTTTTTATGTGGGCTCAACCAAATAAAACCCAAGTATCAGGGCTTTCTTTTGTAATCCCCTAACTGCCGAACTTTAAAAAATTCAATTCTTTTTTACATAAGGCTGTCTTTTTGTGCGCATAGCATAAATGAGTAGGACTATAACTGATAAGCCTTAGCTTTCTTTGACCACTACACTCCAATTGTTAAAGCAGATCAAATGACAGAAGCCTCCCCGTCGCTTTTATGGCTACAATCGTAATCACTAATTACGAAAGCCAATTAGGTATCTCATCAGGGAATCGGTGAAACTACTGAAACAGCGAACAGGTTCCTCGGCTCTATAAAAACTTACAGTAACTTAATGCTCTTGATTGTCAATATCTATAACAGCAGAGTTAGAGTGAATTGTATGTAATCGTTTTTTTTATTTTTTTTGACAAAAGCTCTAATGTTTCATGGGGTACTGTTTATCTACCAGATAAACAGTACATGTGCAAATTTTATGTTTGCACATGTGTATCAATATTGGGAAACAATGTCTTAGAATATGTTTCTTTTGATTTATTGGAGTTTCACATGAACGATATTGAGCAGCCCTCACCACCACAAAATACTGAGTTAACATTCCCTTGGCTTACCATTCCGTCTTTAGTTGAATTCACCAATGAAGAAGTAACCGAAAATCAAATTAGATGGTGGTTACGTTCAAAAAGTACTAATGGGCTAGATAAATGTACCCGAATCATTGGCCGTAAGATTTATATCAATAAAAATGGTTTTATGGATTGGTTTGCTCAGGGTGTGACGGCCTAACAGGAAACTTATAATATTTTCCAGAGGATAACAACCTCCATCTGGAATGTAATAACTTTTTTTGTTGGCTGTAATGGTTTTTCTAAAGTAGAACGCTGAAATTTTACAGCGTACCTGTTTATTAAGGTCTGATCATCAATAAATTTTATTACATAGATTTACCGGTCAGCTGATCTCTAACCCTCATGTGGGTGAAGGGCCAAAGGGTTGTAGGCGCAAGGATGAGTGAAGACGCAGAGAAATCATGAGAGCTTTTTCTCTAGGAAGACCCTAGGGGCTAAATTCTTAAGCCTGATAATCAGGTAGGGAAGATTTATTATGTCGACACGACAAGAAACGGTTAAAAAATTAACACAAAGTAATGCGGAAGTAAGTGCACCGGCTGTATTGGAAGAATCATTTGATGATAGTGACAATTACGTAGCGGAGCTTAATGCAGCGAAACTTCCTATTTGTCATGCTCAATATACAGGGGGGAAACCAGTCATTAAGAAACTGTCTTGGAATGAAGAAAAACAGCAGCTTAACCCTGCCGAACAACATGCTAGCGTTATCGACAAGACCATCCAAAATATCGAGGACACATTATATGATCTTCGTGATAAATTTATGGATACCAAAAATTCTGACTATTGCCTTTCTAATGGCACGGCTCATAATACTGAAGAGTACTCTTTAGAGAAAGGCATTGATCGAAAACTACGCATAGGTGAGCGAGTAAAAGTAAAATCTAAGCGTTCCATTGAAAATTATGACTCTAAATATATAGCACGCACCAAAGATTTGATTAAATATACTTCAGAGCCAGCTTTCATGCTGTTTGATATAGATTGTCTGGTTGAGTCTTTAGAAGAAGTCCTGGAAAAGCTAATTGATATTGACCCACAACTAAGAAATTGTGCAAAGTTGATAGTACATTCGTCTAGTTCTATGTTGACATGCGGTGATACTCAACTTAAAGGTCCTCGATTCCATATATATGTCGTTATAAATTTAGGCTTAGATGTACAGAGCTATAAAGAAAACTTCATTCACCAAAGCTGGCGCAAAGGTTATGGCTATATAAAGGTTAGCTCAAGCGGATCACTTCTTTTGCGCAGTTTCGTTGATGAAAGTGTATTTGACGGTGAAAGAATCAACTACGAGATGCCTCCTATCCTTGACGAACATTTGGCAAGAGATGTTCCTGAGCCTCAAGTTATAGACGGAACTTGGGTAACTTTGGCTAATTGTGAAACCGTTAGTGATGAGGGGGAAAAGACTGTTGCAAAGTTAATTGAGGCGGCGAAGACGGCCCCTGAAGTAATTAAAGAATCCCGCGAAAAAAGGAACAATTATGTTGAAAAGGAAGTTAGCAAGGTTCACAAAAAAACTAACTTACCTAAAGCAGAAGCTAAACAAGTTGTTTTGCGGGCTCTTAATAATGCTGAACTTGAATCTGGATTTCTGATTACTCTTTATTGTGGAAGGGTAGTTCCAGTTGAAGACATTATAAACAACCCTGAACAATATGTTGAAGAGAACTGCTTAGATCCTATTGAGCCCGGTTACGACGGTGGCCGAGCCGTTGGACATATCTTTGTAAATAAAGATGACAGTATTGTTATTCATAGCTTTGCTAGAGGAGGTCGATCTTTTACTCTAAAGCGTGGCAGAGTATCTGAAAAAGCGCACCAATCATGGGTAAAAGATAAATATGATACTAGGGAGTTAGATGCATCATCGCTTATAGGCATGTGCGTTGATCGAGCCGTTACATATTCTATGACAATACCTGAAACTGAATTCATGCTCTCTGAATGTGTGGAGACTTTAGGTATTAAATCTAAAAAAACAGAGTATAAAAAGTCAATTCATGAGCGTGTGAAGAACCAACGAGATATGGACGCTTGGGAAAGGCGTGAGTCTGGTCGAGCTGAGTTATTAACTGCATTTGAGGACAGCACCTTTAAATCTGCAGGCTTGCTAGATAAAATTGATACACATTTATTTCCTGATATTGAAGTGAAGAAAATTGGGGGGGTTACTGTCCTTATGACGGGTGAGAATCTTGATCATTTATTAAAATCTTATGGAATAAAATACAAAAATGATGGCATTGCAAAGTTAGTGACAGTGACATTTCCTAATGAGGATGAATTGGATTCTATTCGTGGCAATGATGGTAATTCAGCTACGAGTAAAATTTCTATATTGAAATCTATTTGTTGTCGCAATAACACTAATGATGACTTGATTGGTAGAATGCCAGCTTTAGAAGCCAAATATTATTCCAACCCTATCCAAGAATATGTGGATGAATTGCCCCTTTGGGATGAAAAAACTGATTATCTCAGGCTAATCGTGGAAGAGTACATGGGTATTCATCCTGATTACACGCTATTTGCATCTTGTGCAGTACCCGTTTGGTTTATCCAAGGTGTTGCAGCTGCAAATGCTGGCAAACTTGCAAAAGAACTCTTCGAGCGTGATCCGCTCCGCTATCTAAAAGAACCTCTTCCAAAATATGAAGGCGTTTTAGTATTGCAAGGTGGGCAAGGGTCGTCTAAGACTGATTTTTTAACGAGTTTGCTGCCTAGGAAATTACGGCGCTATATTAAAACAGGAGTGACTTTAGATGTAACTGATACAGACTCGGTTAAGCAAGCAGTTTCCAGCTTTATAGTTGAACTAGGTGAACTAGATGCAACTTTTAGAGCGGGTGATATGGCTAGAACTAAAAGTTTTTTATCTAAAATGTATGATGAGATCAGACTGCCCTATGCTGCGTCCGAAAATAATTACCCAAGGCAGACAATTTATTGTGGATCAGTGAATGACGAAGATTTTTTGGTTGATTCAACGGGCAATCGCCGATTTTTCACACTTAAAGTTGGCCAGCTTAAAATGGTTCCTGAACATATCATCGACGGTGCTTGGGCTCAGGCCAATTACTTATATAAAAGTGGTTCTATTTGGTGGCTAGATAAAGATCAGGAGAAGATTCAAGAGGCATTAAATAATCGGCATGCTATGCGTAATGATTATAGCGATTCAATTGAATATTATTTTAAGCCTGGTAAAGCACATAATGACGATTCACTCTTTGTTTGTTTAAAAGTCTTGCAGGAAATTGCCTGCAGAGGAAATGTTAATGCTAAGCGTTTTGGTGTAGCGCTGAAAGCTGCTGGGTTTGATACGGTGGCTAACCCTACAACCTGCGTACTATCAGGTGAGTCACTTAGAGGTCGTCATGTAAGGCTTACAGAGGCGGGTAAAGAGCGTGTTCGGCGGATGGTGAATGACCATGTGCTTGATCGCCCAAGGGCCCTGACGGTTCTCCAAGAACTAAATAAGCCTTGTGAAAGCGTACTTGATGATAATGTGATTGAGATGTTTGGAAACGATGCCTAGTTAGACTTCTAATATGATTGAAATGGACTTCAGTTGTTCTAGGTTATTTATGCTTGTGTCTCTACTGTCTCTACTTGTTATTTTTTACAGTAGACGCATAAGTATTTGATATTTAGTTGTTTATTTACTATATCTACGGTTTCTACTTAATCTACTATAATTTTAAAGACTTTTTATATTTTTTAATATTTTTAATATTTTTTATTTTATATATTGTTTCAAATCTTTACCGTAGATTTAGTTTACCGTAGGTTGTGTCGTAAGTAATTGATTTTTAATGTTATTAAGAAATTAATCAACTACGGCAACTACGCTAACAATCATTTAAAAAATGAGGCAAAATAGTAACACGCCACACCATTAGTTAATTTCCTTTAATTATCCTTTTGATATATAATTAATCATTGTAAATCAAAAGGATATAATGTTATGAGTGTCATGGATTGTGCAAAAAAACATCCTAATCACTCTAACGACTGGGAGGACGAAAATCGCTTTATTCTCAGAACTATTGGTAATCCTCAAAATCCAGATCCCACGAAGTATGCAGAACATATACTTAAAGAGGGGCTGATCTTCACTCCTAGACCAAATGACGACGCCTTCAACCATAAGGTCCAACAAGTTATTGACGCCCACCAATATAAGCAACAAACAATAACCAGACTACTAAAAGAGGACGAGGACTACGCTCTCATAGCACTTCCACTAGAAGAAGCGACTGATTACCTGGAATTAAGAAAACAAACATTATGCTATTTCAATCTAAGTGAGGAATCGGTACCAAAAAAAATGACGTTAATAGAGAGTTGTATAGCTCTCACGAGGCTAACTTATCAACGTAGAAAACAAATGCGTTTATTCACCGCGCCAGATAAGTCGCTGGGTACTTTAAATAAAGAAATAGCATCGGTGACAAGGCAGATAAGGAATTTAATGATATGAGAATTATTACTGAACGTTTAGATGGATATATCTCATCTATAGCGGAACACAAAGATGTATTAACGACCAGTCAATTAGTTACATTAAAAGAACTGTTAGGAAATGATGAGAATCAAGAACCTATACTTGTTGAGTTTGAAGAGTTCGAGCCGACAGAATTAGACAGCCTCTACACACTCGTTAAAACGTTACAGAGGAAAGTCATAACCAACGACAGCAATCTTTTAGCCAATGCCACCACAAGAGACCTTAGCTCCCTAATTGGAGGTATTACAAGCCTGCTGAGGGCCTTTTCAGCTCAACAACAAAAGGTTGATGAGGCAAAAGAAATGGGTGATCTTAAGCAGGCGGTTTTGGAGGCAATAATGCCACTACCAGAAGATGTTCGACAAAGATTTTTTAACTCATTAGATGCACAAGCATAAACAACTGGATAAATTACTATGAAATCAAAACAATCATTAGAAAAACTGAATGAAATTATGAAGCATAGCGCTCCTGATAACCAGGGTATGTTTTATCGTAATTCATTTGCTACAGTGTGTTACTTTTCCACCATCGGCGAACATAGAGCAGCAGAAAAATTTTTGCTGAGCTTATTTGATCAGCTGGGTTGGGATAAACGAAAAACTTACTTTTTGGATATAAAAATGTCAATGAATGAGTTTGCCAAGCAATATGCATCAGAAATAAATGCTAATTTGGAAGTTAATACTTTGTTTACATAGGTTTTGTAATTACAAAGAATTTCCTAAAGGGATGATCTGATTTTCAACAAAGTATAGCTTAGTTTATTGTTCGGATTTCAGAGTCCAGTATAGTTTTGTTGCGGTGCGAAGGAAACAACTTAAAGAGCAAAGCCGTCAACTCGATCTGCTGAAAACCTTCGAATGTGACTATGATTATCGCTGATATTTCACGACAGTACCTCTTACGCCTTGGCAAACTAAAAAAAGATACGGTCAACACGTAACGAGGGAAACATGAACAGCTGAATTTCTGGCTACCCCGCCTTATTTCATTGCGCTGTACTGGCTTACAATACGCTGCGCTGAATGGTCATCAGGAGTGGTATTAACCGTCCCGAAAGTATTTGTAGTATAAAATATGCTCTAGTTGTTAATAGCTAAGCATATTGACTGCAAGAACTTATGGGATGATTGGGCTGAAGTCGGTTCAGGATCGTGACTCTATAGACAAACAAAAACACCAAAATCAAAGGATTGTTATTAGCCTTCGTTCGGGAGTGAGGGACAGCCTTGACTCATTGTCAGAAAATTATTGTTTTTTTCATAAGTGCTTTTCATTATTCCTATAGCATGATAATTGCCTAATTTCGATGCTGCTCGAATAGATGTGCCTAGTTTGCGAATAGGAGTATTTTAAAGCATTAGAAAAACTAGCGAACTTCATTCAAAATTAAGTTAATATTGATTGAGTACCATCCTTCCATGTTGAATGTTATGTAATTAAAGGAATATTATGACCAATACAGCTCAAACTCATCGTGATAGTGTAAACGCAATTTTGAATGGCGATAAGCTACATGGACACCAGGTTGAAGCAGCAAGAAAAACTTTCGAAGCATTTAACCAAGATACCCGAGCAGTTGTAATGGCTGCAGAAATGCAAGCGGGAAAATCAGGTGTCGCTCTTGCACTCTGCTGTCATCAACGGTTAAGTCTATCTGATGAAGAGATAACTAGTAGAAAGAGACTCCGAGATACGCTTTACTTGGTAACTATGCCGGATATAGCATTACTGGAACAAGCTCAAAATGATCTTGTTGATGCGAAAAATGCTGTCGTCAGTAACTTTATTCGATTTGAAAGAGATTTGGAAAATGATTTCAAAGGCAACCCTCCGAGACTAATTATCATCGATGAGTGCCATTACGGATCCAATGTGGCAGCAATTCGCTACAACAAAATTTTCGATTACCTTGAGGAAAATAACACCTGCAAAGTCGTATTCATTTCAGCAACCCCTTTTGGCGCATTATACGCAGCCGAAACAGCCTACGATTTAGCTAAAGAAATCGAAGAAGAAGCTCTTGCTAGTGAAGATTCTAAAACAGCTGAGGAAGCTAGAGCTATTGCACAAACAGCGGATAGAAGTTCGATTTTAAGGCGTAGCTTTGGCACCAAACTCGTATTTCATCGAACTAGTGATGAATATTATGGTGTGAGAGAAATGATAAAGGCTGGAAACGTTAACCCTCTCGAATCGGATAATAAAAGCTTCTTGGTTCAATCTCAAATGAGAAATAAATTTCTCGACCATTTCCGTAATCATGAGGGCGCAGGATGGGCTTTGGTACGTGTTCCTGCAGGTACTGCAATGGATGCGAAAACGTTATTACTCAGTCAAGGTTTTATTGAAGAGAATATCTTTATTATTGGACAATCATTAACTGGCGTTCCTGAAGATGAACAAACCACTATTGAAAGATTAAAAAGAGAGTTTAGTGATGCTTTCGATTTTGGTGAAAAATTTATTGCTATTACCGTTGCAGGTTGCCGGGCGGGAATTAATTTTGGTAGCCTTATGAAAGACAACTTAATTTCTACTTGGGACAGCACAGTTGCTAGTGTTGCTGCAGTAGTACAAGCAAACATTGGTAGAGCTTGTGGTTATCATGGAAATCAAACTGCTATTCATTTTACTAATATGGATGCGGCTGAGGCTTACGGTGCTTCACTTGATTATCTTGAGAAAACCACCAACGCTAATTCGGCATCAGACTTTGAAGGTTTGCGTGAATTTTTTGAAGAGCTCTGTTACGAATACAACGTACAAGGTCTTGATGTTGGACTTACAGTAAAACAAAAAAAACGACGACCTATTGGTGATGTCGAAACTTATTTCACAGACAGTTATGCCGTGGTACCAGGTAAATTATTCGAAGAAAGCTATGACTTTACTCAACACACTAGTGACAAACATTTTCTGCAATCTATCGAGATCATTCGCGAAGAATACCTAAAAGACTATGGACCAAAAGTAAAAGGCCACCGAGCCATGCGCGGAAAAAAGAAAAACTGGATAAAAGCACAGTGGGTTAACGGTGATACCTATGACAACAAAGAAAAAGCGAGAAAAATTGGCACTATGAAAGAGCGCACCTTGCTTTTTACACAAGAATTGGATAAAGGAAATGAAGTTGAATATAACCAAATAGTAATGCCTGGCAGTGGTGAATTATCTGAAAACAAAATGCTCACAACGACTATTTTTAGTATTTATAATATGTCGCGACGCGATAACATTGATAAAACAGTAATGAGCCAATCCGAAGTTAACGAAATGTGCGACCATTTTAATATAGAACACGACGACACATTGATAGTGCTTTTTAAACGAGGTCTTTATGACGACGATCTAACCAGTATGAAAAGACAAGCTAACTTAGGTCCTGAAAGAACTGGAACCGTCAATGATGAAAGTATGTTCTCAGGCATCCCCGATGTTATTTTTGAACCTGAAACTACCCCGTATAATGATAAGATCAATGCTTCTGCCTGACTTTAAACGAGCAAAAATTCTATATGACAAATTCAGCGTCAGCGCATAGAAATAAGATCAACCAGGTGTTGAACCTGCAGACTTTCGAGCACCAAAGGTCTGCAGCAAACAAAGCCTTTGACGCGCTCTCAAAAACAAGTCGTGCTGTGGTTATCGCGGCGGAAATGCAATCGGGAAAATCAGGTATTGCCCTTGCATTGGCTTGTATGCAACGAAACAGCCTTGATGATGATGCTATTTGTGAACGCGGGCAATTAAAAGACACACTCTATTTAGTGACTATGTCTGATATCGCTTTACAAGATCAAGCGAAGACAGATTTGGCTCATTGTCCTAATGTTGTTGTCAGTAATTTTTCAAACTTCAAAAAAGCACTTAACATCGATTTTAAGCGACAACCACCAAAACTAATCATCATCGATGAGTGTCATTACGGTTCAACAACTGAAGCTATCCGCTACAGTCGTATTTTTGATTATCTTGAATCGGATAACACAGGCTGCAAAGTAGCCTTTATTTCGGCTACACCTTTTGGCGCACTTTACGCCGCAGGTTCAGATTCTATTTTACGACATAACTTCCATACCAAACTCGTCTTTCACAAAACTAGCGATGAGTATCATGGCATTCGTCAAATGCATCGCAATCAACAAATCATCAAACTCGATTCAGAACAGCGAGATTTTTGCGATGACTCAATTATGCGAAGGCGTTTTATCAATCAATTTAAGGAGCACACTAGTTCTGGTTGGTCATTAGTACGGGTACCAAACAACTCAGCCCAAAAAGCAAAGAAAATACTGATTAAACAAGGGATTAAGGAAGAACAAATTTATATCCTGGGTCAAAAATTGATCGATGTGGCCGACGAGGATTTGACATCTTTTGATGACTTTAAACGCGAGTTTGAAACCGCCCAATTATTTGATGAGAAGATCATTGCCATCACTGTAGCCGGATTTAGAGCGGGCATTAATTTTGGCCAAGTCATGAAAGAAACTCTTATTGCAACTTGGGATAGTACTATCGCCAATATCGCTGCGGTGGTTCAAGCCAATATTGGTCGTGCTTGTGGTTATCACAATAATTTACATGCCAAGCATTATACCAATTTAGATGCCATCGGCGCTTACAGCGCGTTATTAGATTATTTAGAAAATGATATTGGATCCAAGGGCAACGCAGACGAGACAAATTTTGAAGGTCTTCACCAACTATTTGAAGACATCTGTGAAAAATATGAAGTCAATGGTTTCGATCGTGGCACTTTAGTTGCGCCCGAAAAAGAAATTCAAATAAGTCGTAAAAAAGATGACTCTAAAACCTATATGACATCGACTTATCTCGCTGTTCCAGCAAAGCTTGAGGAAGAGGATCCTGACTTCACTCTCTTTACCCAAAATGAAGACTTTTTAAACGCGATTAAACTGATACGAAATGAATTGTTGAAAGAGGGAGGTCCGATACGAAAAACCGGCCGCGCCCTCCGTGGCGACCATCAAAACTGGATCAAGGCACAATGGGTTAATGGCGTGACCTATGATGACTTCAGCCAAAGTTGCGCTAAACAAAAAACGCTACAATTTATTCAGTCGATAAATAATAATGAGGCTATCGAATTTAATACTATTGTTAATCCAGGTGGTGGCGAAAGAACCGAAGACAAAACGGTGATGGCTAGTATTTTCAGTGTCCATAATTTATCAAAACAAACGGACGCCTATAAACGCGCCATGGATGAAGACGACGTATTTGAAATGTGCGATTTACTCAAAGTCGAGTATGACAGTTCACTTATTGTGCTTTTCCATAGAGGAAGTTTTTCACAAGATCTCACCGATACTAAACCAAAGTTTGACCCCGACATAAAACAATCCAGGATTAGAGACCACTCAATATTTAGATAGCGCGAATATTCAACACAGGTGTTAAACACTCCTGCAAGCTAAGACCACCGTGGTTGTAATAGTCACCAGCAACATACCCTGCAATACCGGGTGCCATGGCAACTGAAACATTCGGATTCCAATGCCAAGGTACTTTTAACTCGGCGGTATCAATATTGTCTTTTAAAATTGCACAACGAGCCAATCGCTTTTTTACTATGTTTTTTGAAATACTGGCTTCTGCTAATTGGTTAGGCACCCACAACCAACCATGATCGGTAACAATTCTAATATGTTGCCACCCAGCCTTTAACAAACCATCAATTCTGGCAGCAACATCTTCCAAGACCGCATCAATATTTAGCGGCATTTTCCGTTGCTGCTTATGTCCCATATTATCCAAATCGCCCGTTTGTACCCAGGCAGAACCCAAAGGTTCACCCGTTTCCAAACCATCCAAGTACTGCCAGCTTTTTTCATCCAATATTTTCTTAAAATGATAAGAGCTAAACTCAGAACCAGAAGCAGTGATCATCGGGGTGAAATTATCATTTTCTTGTGAACCAGAAAGCAATTCAGCTACCGGCGTTACTGCTGCTTTTGCAGTAGCCGTTAAAGATGGAAGCGCACACCAATTTGTTTTCAAATCGGTGCTAACTGAAAGTTTGTTTAATTTTTGTTGTAATGCTTTAGCGGTATCAAATCGTAAACCATCAACAAAGAAAACCACTTGGCTAGTCACATGATACTGAGCATTAGATTCTTGAACCTTACCGTTATTTTTTGAATTACCAGGGTAACCTTCAGCTCTCACTAGGTTTTGAAAGTTTAAGGTGACTTGCTCTAACCAAGGCGTATAAATAACGGCTAAAATATCAGCTACAACTTGTTGCTGATTAATATCTTTTGCGACAGCCATTGATTTAATTGCCGCCGCATCTGCTTGCCAGAAACGAGATTTATAAGTATCTGCCATCACTTCAACAGAAGGGCCTGTAAAAGCAATTTCAGTATGTTCAACGACCAAAGTTAATTGCTCTAAAATTGTTAACCAAGGTGTTAAGTTCAAGCTATGCCATAACCAAGATTTTCTTTCTTTATGGATTTTAAGCAAGCAGACTATTTGTTGCTTGATATGACTAATTTCCTGGTCATGTAAACTGGCTAAAGTAGCAGCTAACTTATTTTCAGCATCGGTGTTTTCCGACAAGTAATGGCTGCGATGATATAAAAGGCCATCGGGTTGAATTGGTTTTAAGCTGTTGATAAGTTTTGGTAAGTTATGCGCGGTATCTTTAAATCGCTGCCAGACAACTTCCCATTGACCATCCGCTTCACATAAATTCGTCAAGACTGATGCACTATTATCTTTGTCCGGATTAAAACCATAAATATCAATACAAGCTTGCGTAAAAACATTCCACTTACTGCCTTTCCATTGCGCTTCTTTATCTTGAGGGTTGTTTAACCAACCTAAAATATCCTTAGCTGGATCATTCATCACAATATTAATAAAGTCTTGTGCTTCAAGCTTTCTGCCAATTAAGGACTCATCCACCGACTCTAATAAATCAGGCAAAACCTTTAAAATAGCATCTTGAGTTTTCTTGTCTTTAGCAACATCTAACTCTAAACCAACACGAGGGTTTGTTAAAAATGAAGCAACAGACCAATCTCTACCTGTCGTGTTATACGCCCACCAGCAACCTCTGTACTGTAATTCTGCTAAAGGTCTCAAATAATCTGGGCACTGTTCAATGGCTCGTAAATCTTTACGGCCAATCTTTGGTAAATAAATAATCGGTGTTTTATCTTTTGGTAGGTCGCACTCTTCTAAAACGCCAGCAATAGCACATTTTATCCAAATAGCCGGGCCTGTTCTTTCTTCTGGCTTATATTCACCTAACTCAAGTAATTCAGGTAAGTATTGTTTAATAGAAGGTATAGCTGATTGCCACTGACATTCAATATCAGTCCATAAAATCGCAGCCGGTTTTATTTGTACAGCTGAATTATAATTAGCTGAATCTCGTAATTGTTTAACTAAGTAATCAATTAATTGCATTTAAATATTTTCTCCTGCTATTAATTCGATCTTGCTAAGCCATTGATCAAAGAGGTAACAATTTTCTCTCATATCACTAAGTCCAACTTCAAGAGCTGCTAATATACCCATTAAAGGTTTTTCATAACCAGGAATAACACTAGTGATTCGCTTGCTAGGTGCTGTTTGGGGACTGTCATTTATATGTTCGGGGGTATCGAAGGAATTAGATATGTGCTTAAAATGTTCAATCAAATCTGGCTTATCCATTCCTAACGCCATTTTCTCAGGATCACTAAATAATAACCCTTCAAACTCATACATTTGAATAAAAGGAATAAATCGGCGCATAGCGTCTGCACCTAATTTTTCGGTTAATCTAACAACGAGTGCATCGCTTACCTTGCTCGATTTTTGTAAAATTGTTTCATTAGCTACGACATCTCGCTTACCAGGAAATGATTCTGGCAAGCCATAAAAATCAAAGAAAGTTGTACAATAACAGCTGGTATCGTCTAACAGTCTATTTTTTATTTCTGGTAATAAACGTTCAAATTTAAAGTTACCGCCTTTATGACCAGGTTTACCAATTAAGGCAGGTAATAATAAAATACCATGAGCAAAAAATGGCTCTACTAAAAGTTCTTTAACAAAAGATTCTTCTGTTTGTCCTTCACAAATTACATGGATTCTGATCATTTAGAAGGTCTCCCACCTAAAATATTTTTCTCCCAAAGCTCTCCAACAGAATAATCTTCAAGCCATGTTTCAAAGTCTTCCTGTTTTAATCTTTTGAATACTGACTCTCCTTTCTCGCGTTCAACAATGATTAAATCATCAAGTTCGAATTCGTTTAATAAAGGGACTGACTGAGTTGAAATAATCACTTGCATTCGTAGTGATGCAGATCTTAATAACGCCCCCAATAATGTAATGGCATAGGGATGAAGACCCAATTCAGGTTCATCAATAATAATAGTTGAAGGGGGAGAGGGCTGTAATAATGCGGTAACCAAACAGATAAAACGAATAGAACCATCAGATAATTGACTAGGCCAGAGTGCATAGTCACTATCTGCTTGTTTCCATAACAATCTAATTTGCTCTTCACCCGAGTTTAACTGAGTGGGGTTTAATACAAAATCATCAAAAAAGGGCACAGCTAAGCGCACAGTTTTTCGTATTTGATTGTAAACATCAGAATGATTTGTTGATAACTGATGTAAATAGGCGGCTAAATTAGAGGCATCTGCCCTTAAATAAGCATTATCATGCAACGAACAAAGTCGCTTCATTGCAGCGGTATCACTGGTATCATGAAAATGGAATACTTTCCAACTAGCGATTGCTGAATAGCAAAATTGAGCAATCTTAGCTGATGTACCAGCTTTAATTTCAGCTTTTAAGTTAGATTCATTGTGACCATTACCTAAGCTAGGTTCAGTTACACCATAATAAGGACCGTCAAAATAAAGATTTTCCATCTTAAAGGTAAATGCAGAATCTACGGTCGGTGCTAATTCAGCGGCATAACCATTACTCCCAAAGCGAATGGCAAAAAGTAACTCTGATGTTTCTTTTATACCATAACTTAAGATTCTATCCGCGCCCCCTTGCTTGCTTGTCCATAGTTG
The DNA here is from genome assembly GCA_913020495.1 of uncultured Oleiphilus sp. Classification (GTDB taxonomy): domain Bacteria; phylum Pseudomonadota; class Gammaproteobacteria; order Pseudomonadales; family Oleiphilaceae; genus PZPK01. The sequence goes on along the minus strand of CAJWBJ010000057.1, from coordinate 8,969 downwards.
CAAACGTCCTTCAACAAGTTCATGTAGCATTTTAAAGTAAGCAACAAAATTACTTTTTCCGACTCCATTCGCGCCAATTAAAATATTGAGTTTACCTAGTTCAAATTTTTCTAATGAACGAATAGATTTGTAACCTTTTATGGTCACCCAATCAATTTTGCTCATTGCGTTCCTCTCTTGCTTGTTTTTTACCGGCTAACGATAAATGGTGATCGTTGATGCGATCACCTTGCTTACCACCGTATTCTAGGCCTAAATTATACCAGGGAGCAGAGGCGACATCGGTACCACGGTCTTTTTTCCAATGGATGTTTGGTTTAAAGCGAAGTACACCTGCTTCTTTTTTACCAACATCTTTGGCTTGCATGAATGGGCGGATGTTTAAGCGCACTCCATCGTTTAAGTCTGGGTTCCAACCTATTGGTTGTTCTGCTAAGGACTTCCAACGGACAAAGATATCTAAGCCCTTACGTTCAGATGCAGGGCCGTCATTACTTTCACCCACAAGAATCGCTTCTAATGATTCTTTTAAATTACGGGCGGCGGATAAGCGTAGTTCTGCACCTTCAACGCCATCTTTTTCAAGTTGTATTTGGGTACTGATCCAATCATCAAGGTAGGTATAAATTAATCGCTCTAAACCTTTGTAATCTAGCAGGTGGTAATTAACTAAGGCCGAGAAGCCGTCAGCCAAACCATCCCATATTTGCCAAATAAATGGACGATGTTGGAATAATTTACAATGTTGTTCAAAGAATTTATCGCGTAGCCAAGTGGTTAGATTATTGGCTTTTACTGATTTGAGTAGATTGTTTAATACAGTTGCTGACCACTCTTCACCGTAAGCGGCATGTAATATCGCTTCTAGTCTATCATCAGCTGGTTTTTCACCACGAATAGCAGGAATACAGACAATACCATCATCATCAACCAAATCATCAAAGTCTTTGCATTTAGCTATCACTTCACGCATCTCTGGTGCCAGTTCCATCTCTACATCAAGTTCTGCTGGCCAGCGATACCCTAATAAGCGAGCTATGGCGACTTGCAATACGGTTTCGTCTTGACGTAATTCAGCAATAGTAGTTGTTTTAGTGTCTTCATTCCAGGTGACCGATTTGCAAGGGTGGCCATGGAAGATCCATTGGGTTAAATCATTTGTAAATGGTTTAGGTATTCCATTTGGATATTGGACTATAGATAAAGAAGACCATTTTATGTTATCTAGTGGTACTTTAACCAAAGTACCACTAGTTACATTCATTTTTTGATCAAGCTTTCTAACATTGATGTTATATCGGTCATTCAATACATAAGATAGTATTTTACAAGTGTCTTCGCTATTGCCAGGAATTATTGCCGCGCAATTATTATCAAATGCATAACCATCATATATAGTAGAGGGTAGTTTCCCCATTAGTCCAACTAAAACCCCTTTTTTCCCACAAAACCTAGACCAAACCTTCCAAATTCCACTTGTATAATTTTCTAATCGTTTCTTTTCATCCATTAAGTGTTTTAGCTGTCCATCTCCTTTTTCCCAAAGCAAAAGCTGATTTCTTCCCGAAAAAATATCTTGTTTTTCTGGAGGTCTCTGACAATATATATAGTTATCTCTATCAATTACTCCTTTTTCCCAATAAGAAGACATGAACCTTGGCGAGTCAAAAGATGATACACCACCTCCACTTTCGGCAATTTCCTCTAATAAGTCAAAGTCTTCAACGTCTTCCAATATAACCCTATGATCAGGGTTTTTCAGTTGAATTAATTGGTTATGGGTGATAACCTCGTTATCTTTAATTCCATTGATTTTAGAAACGACCGACTTAGTTAAGCTGACATCTAGACATGAAAAATTGTGAAGGTTATCAAACTTAACGGCTGCCATACTTATTAAAACGGCTTTGACTACTTCTCCAGAGATAGAGTCAAATGCTCCAGGTCCTAATCTAGATAAAATATCCCATCTAAATTTTGGAAGTAGGTCTAATCTAAAACGACTATAACTTTCTAGAAACAACCAATTTTGCGGTAGAACATAAGAAGCCGTTGCCCCGTGAGCAAGTAAGCTATTAAATCGGCTTACAAAAACTGTAGCTAATTCACTTTTTGCTTCATCAAAATTTATTTCACAAAAATTTCTCAAGTAAGTCGATTGTTTACCTCTTACCAAATATGGAGGGTTAGTTACTATCCATTGGAATTCACCTGCTAATATTCCTGCGGCCTTAGATAGCCCTTGTGCAACTGTTTTTAACTCAAACGAAGTATCTGATTTTTCATCTATAGCTTTTAGCAATATATTCCAAGGTTCATTTTGACCTTTTTTCAATTTACTATTCGGATCTATCAAACTTCCTAGCGTTGGCGCATTTTCAAAAGTTTGTTGCATCCATTTAATCGCGTCTTGCAGTTCTTCATCATCTTTCGCTAGACCTTTCCATTCTTTTTGCGCTTCATTAATTGACATACCCGAACAGGCTAATTGCAATTCAGGTAATTGGCGATAACCACCTGCTCCAGGGTAACGCCAAGCCTCCAATGCTAACGCAAATGCGGCAAGCTCAACACAGCGTTGATCAAGCTCTAGGCCATGGATATTTTCCGCTATGACCTTATCAATCGCTTGTTTAGCGGTTAACGCTTCAAGCTGCATGCGCATTGGCACCAACATTAAAAATTTAGCCACTAAGAAATGCCCCGAACCACAACAAGGGTCAAGTGTTTTTAATTCACTTAAGTGCTCAGGCCATTTGTCAAAATCACCCGCAGCATTAGACCAACTCTTTGACTCTTCGTCCTGAACAAACCTCAGGTACTCTAAAGGTACACCAGGAATAGCCGCGAGTTCTCGCAGCTCTTGCTCACTGGTAGCGGTTTGTAAATCATCTGCTGTTAAACGGCGTTTTGCCCACCAAGCGCCAAGGGCATTATCGAGTAAAAAGCTCACCATATAAGGTTCGGTAAATAACTGGGTGACGGGGCTTAGCTCTTTCGCACCAATTTTTACGCCAGATTCGTTAACTTGTTTTTTCTTTTTGTTTTGCCAAAACTGATAACACCAACCTAAGGAGTCTGATGCTTGAAAGGTCTCCGGCTTTAAATCAGCGATAAGTTCTTCTAAAGCATTAACGTGGTTAATCGACAGCTTTACTTCAAATACTGGCGAGTCAGCACGGAAAATTTGCGGTAACATTTTTTCAGCCAAACGACCTGCTAACTCCCAGCCATCTTTGCAATCAGCTTCACCTTCTGCCAGTTCAGAACACTCATCAAGCGTTACGGGTGTGCCTGGCTCGTACATCAACAAATCACTTTGCTCTAAAAAGCGAGAAAACAGCATACGATGCCAATGCTCGTAAGCCATTTCATTAATGAGTAACTCAGTTTCTTGGTCATTGGCTTTTACTAGCGTAGTCGTTTCTTTATGTAAAACATCACCTAACTGTCGACCATGGGCACGTAAACGCGTTCTCAATTTACGCTCAGTTTCAGATAAATAACCTGGTGCATTACCCTCGCTAACACCTAAGCGGGTTAGCGCTTCTGTTACTGCAACTTCAACAATTTCACGCGCTTTAACGACCGTGTCTTCAAGTTTTTTGCGTAATGTTTTTTCTAATGCTGTTCTCATGTTTCTTTTTACCCTTGAAAATTAGCTAACTACGATTGGGCCATTAGCCATTTCTGTGCGTATTTGAGTTTCAATATCTTTTAACCAAACCTGCAACTGTTCTTCTGTTTCAATAAGTGGCTTATTTACGCGGCAATAACGTACTTTTGGTTGAAGCTCGTTTATTGCTTCTTTTAATGCTGCATCAAAACGACCTGGAAGCGATGAAATACGATCACTCCATTGTTCAAAACTTGTTTCTTCAAATGCATCATAAACAGCAGCACCTGAGGATAAGTCGATATTGGGTACATTTATAAGATTACGTTTTGCTAAAAACTCTTGTTGTTTTGCGTGATCAAGTTGTGACCAGTTTGAGTCATCAGCTAAATCACGTTGGCAAACATTAAACTCTTGCTCATATTCAGCTAACTTTGCCGTAATAGCGTCACGTAATGCCGTTGCCGCTTGTTGTAGAAGTGGTTCAATAGGATTTGGTTCAACTAACAAACTACGGTTTTGAATAATCGATTGGCTTTGCTGTTCAAGGCTTGCATGTACTGCTAAGTCTTTACAATAACGCATTGCTTCTTTTAGCTCATGCCACTGAGTATTTCTTGATTTAGCTAGGTCTTCCTGGTTTTGCCACTGAGTAAACTGTGCAAGTATCTCGTCTTTACTCTCAAAGGCTTGTTGCAGTTGATCATTACCTGAATTCATTTCTAGGCTTGTTAGTAGCGCTGTACTAGGGGGTAACGGCAATGGTGCTTCACCGCCCGCACTTCTGGCTACTTGTTTCGCATGTGCAATGGCTTGTGGTAATTTACTTTGCTCTTCGCCGGTTCCGCAATTTTGCCCTTCCGTCAGTAACGCATTAATTAACCCACGTACTTTAATAATTTGCACTTTAGAAAGTGTGACATTTTCAGGACGGAACTTGGTTTTTGTTACCGACGATCTATCTAGGATTCTAGCATCAACGGCTTTTTCTTGGCCGTCTGATGCTTTTAAAACACCTGCCGCTAACATAGCAAATAAAGCACCTTCAATGGTGTCTTTACCCCAGCCGTAGGGGGCATCTTTAAATTCTTCGATGATTTCACGGCCTGTTTTCATTACCCCAATAAAGCGTTTAACTTCAGCACAAACAGGGTGTTTGTCGGCATCATCATTATGGTCAATGGCTTCAAGCGCATTTGCATCGGCTTGCGTGCTGGCACGGTTAAATACTTTTGCCCAGCCTTTGTTGTCAGCCACTTTGAATTTACTATATAAACGCTGACAGGCTAACTCGCCCGCATTTTGAATTTGTTCAGCAAGGTTTTCACCTTCAACCTCTTGACCACCTGCGAGTTTTACTTGAATTTGGGCGAATATTTGTTTCAAGATGGTTTTTTTAGCACGGTCCGCTTCTTTAAATCGATATTCCATTGCCGCGTAAGCTTCTTTACCCGCATCTGTTTTTGCGGTACCACGGACATCAATCGTGGTTTCAGCCGCTTTTAATTCAACAATCGCTTTGCGAAGTTCGTCACGTTGCGTTGTTGGGATGTAGATGAAGATAGTCGCGGAATCTGGGTCGGCACCAAGAGCAAGATCATTAAATTGCTTTTCAGGCACTTCAGGTGCCCAGGCATACAGTTTTTTATCCGCATCGCTTGGTAGCTCACTGCCAAACTCTAAATTGATCATTCGAGGCTCTGCAACAGTGCCTTGGGTTATTCTTGCTTGTGCCACTTGTTTACGCACGAATTGCTGAATTTCTTGCGAGCGGAAAACTTCAAGCCGTTGTGGGTTACTTTTTAATTCACTTTCTTGTTGGCGATACATGTCGTACCAACTTTGGCTTTCTATTGTTTGTAAACGGTATTCTTCACCTTTGGCTGTTTGCATCGGCATGATTAGACCGTCATCAACCAACTTGGTTAATAATTTAGGTACAATAGCGCGCAATTCATGTTTACCTTCAAGTAGGTTTTCAAGTAACAAATCAGATAAGCTATCGGCTGTTGCCGCTATGCCATAGTCAATGTCGGAAGGTAGTTTACTAATTAGTAAAATAAGTGCCATGATTCGAGCTTGTAGCTTTTGGTCAGCATCACCACCTTTTAAACGACTGATGCTTTCATAAATATCTTTACCTATTGCGCCACTTTGCACTAGCTTGGTAGCAATTTCGTCATAGATAAAATCAGCAGGTACAACATAACCAATTGGCTGTTCGGCGGTTATTTTTGTTGCTTCATGTACTACACGTAATTGATTTCTTAATTGTGAACCTGTACCTGTTCTGTCAAGCGCGGGTAATACTTTTTCCCAAAATCGACGACGAACGGGTAGTAGTGGATAATCGGCCACCATCCATTTTTCATCATCTTTGTTATGTTCGATAATGCTGCCACGAAGGTGGCGTGATATTTCACCTAAATTTTCGTCAATAACCGTTTGAATGGCACTGCGAGCTGAATCTTTCTTTTGTAGAATAACTTTACGAATAACTGAGTCTACATCGGTGTCTTCAAGTTGCACTGCGACTTGGAAACGCCCCATTAAACGGTTCAGGTTTGCCATTCCTGATAAGGCACTTTGCCCGGTGGCAACGAATAATAATTTTGAATTTAAACGGCCATTACCACTACAAGTTTCAACGACTTCTTGTACATCAAACGCTTTTTTAACATCATCACCAATGTATTGTTGCACTTCATCAAGTACAACAAGGGTTAACGGTAATTCACCATTAATCGCAAGCGTGTCCATGATTGCGGTAACCATTTCATCATTGGTTACGTCGTCTACAATTTTGTATTGTGCACGTAACATATCGCGCACTTCTTTCACGTCGCTTGCAAAACCAGGAAGTGCTTGAAGTAAGGCATTGCCCATTATGGGAGATACATGAAGGTTTTTTAATTCATGCTCCCATGGGTCTCGACCTTCTTTTGCTTTGACATGTTCGGTAATGTAATGTTGTACTTGCGCTAATACGCCTTCTTCTTTCAACCACATAACAAAACGCGCTAAATGGTATTGCTCAGGTAAAGCAGCCGATTTAAAGATAATACCTAAAAAGGCTAAACGGACTTGTTCACCCGCGCCAGCACCTAAAGTACCTGAAGCAGCATGTAAACCTTGGTGTTGGGTTGCAATAGTTGAAAGGTCATCAAACTGTGCTGATATTTTACTAGGGAGGTCGACTAAACTACGCGCATAAGCACCGTTGTTTAACTTTTGGTTAGTCCATAAAGTACGTAACATTTTTGCTAAGTGCGATTTACCTGATCCAAAGAAACCACTGATCCAGACACCGGGTTGTTCTCCATTATTTTTTACATTTTGGATGTAAGCAGTCAGTATTTTTTCCATACCTGCGGCATACGCGCCATCACAAACGAACGTTTTTAATTCATACTCTAGGGTTTCAAGTGCGGCTTTGGATAAATCATCTTTAACTTGGGCAACACCATTGTTGGCTAAGCGGCTAGTGATTGGATCATTAAGATATATTTCACGATTTAACATTAGTTGTTATTCCTTATGACATTGCGGTGATGGCAGTTGCGTGGTATCCCCACCCATCCTTGGCATCTAAAAGTTTGTAATTATTATTTTGGTGCTCACCTGGGAAAAAAACGACTAAACGTCCTTTGATTCCTTTGGCTATTTCTTCTACTAAACCTGATACGGATGCAAAACCAAATAAGGCTCCGCACCCCAGTAAAGCAACAACACCATTTTCGTCTTGTTTTTCTATGAACTGTGATTGTAAGCTTTCAATAAGCTCGTCAGAAAAATCTTCGTAAAGACCTTTTAAATATTCAGGGTCTTCAAAGTAGGTTTCTTTGTAGTCTTGTTCTTCCATCCAGTGTTCGAAACTGTGTGTAAGGTCAAGTTGAAGCCATTGATGGCCACTTTGCGTTGAACTTGCTTCAAATTCACCAATTCGTGCACGAAGTTTTAGTTCATCTTCTTTGTTATACACAACAAAAATAGTACGTTCATCCGCAGAAACCGCTTGTGGCCAGGGAATACTGATATGGCTGTCAAAACTTTGAAGTAATTTGGATAATCTGTCAGTCATTTAACCTTCTCAATTTTATTGTTCTACTTTTGGTAATTCGATATTTGGAAAGGTGACTTCTATTATTTCACTGGCCTGTTTGAAAGTTATTAAACCTCTCAATGAAGCTCTATGTGCTAATTCAAACAAATGCTCTTTGTCCTGAGATAACATCTGGCACCAAAAACTGTCAAACATGCGTTGCCCCGACAGTCCGTGGCAATGAGCTAAGAATAGGGCATAAGCGATATTGACATACATTGCTTTTGGTTGAATACGATATTTCTTAGCTTTGCCTTCAAGGTAGCCCGCTTGTGTCCAAGTACCGTTAATGTTCTGTGCGAAAGATTTAAGAGACGCAGGACTAAAACGGTCTGGGTCACCCTCTGCTAAATGAGCTTCCATATCAGTACGAGCCAAATGTTCTCCAGGTTGGAGCTTCAATATTACAGGAACCGAACCTCGCAAAAGAGGATCTCGCGCAATCGCTAATTGCAGCGCAAGTAAGGGCTGTGCATCCTCAGATAGCTCCCACATTTGTCTAAAAACCTTAAATAAAGTAATTTCTGGCGACATCCCATATAAATCTACAAGATGTCGATAAGTCAGCTTTCGTGCATTTTCAGTAGCTTTATGTAACAAGTTAAAATCGATGATATCTTTACGAAAATCATCTTGAGAAGCATTTTCTGGGCACGAAAGTAACAACAGTTTCAACTCTTCGATCATCATGCTACGAGCAGCATGAGCACCATTTCTGCCAAATTTAAAGCCTAAATTTTCTAATGTGTCTAGTTCTACCACGAAACCTTCTTAATTAAAGTCAGTATTTAATTTACCTGCAATATGATATCAATATATTCCCTGTAGCTTAACCCATGTTTGCAACAACTTGATGTGTCAATACTTTTAAGGACACAGATTTTACATGTTTTTTTTTCTGAATTTCATAATCTATTGGTGACAAATAGCCATTTGCAGAGTGAATCCTTTCTTGGTTATAAAAACACCTTAATATATTAACACTTAGATAACTACGTTGGGCGAGGAGAATAAAGTATTAACGGATAAGATAAGGGAAAATCCGTAAAACGGTAAGTATCCAACCCGAAGTGTGCAAGTAGCACATGGGGGGGAGGCTAAAATCTTATCCCGATTAGCCATCAAATTATTTGTAGGGGGCTAATGATTAGTATTTAATTAGATATTTTGCACTGCAAATACATTAATCGTGTTATTTGTTACCTGAAAATCATACCCAGATAAATGCTTAAGAAAATGAATATAAAGACG
>CAJWBJ010000056.1 GCA_913020495.1 uncultured Oleiphilus sp. | reverse complement strand
TTAATTTAAGCTTAAAGGAGCAAGGTATTGATAGCCTTCTAAGCGTAGAATTATCTGCAGCGATGGAATATAAATTGGGTATTGAAATACCACCTTCTGTATTCTCAAACAATACAACACCAAATAACATTATTGATGACTTGACCAACAAAATTGAACTTAATCCATAGGAATAGCTTTTAAGATGGTGTAACTAAAAAGCCTCATTAATTAAACAATGTTTTGGAGTGAGTTATGCACGAACAAACCGTAAAGGAGCCAGACCGTGTGAAAACTCAGTTTGAATACATGTCGTGTGTGATTCATAGAGATGGTTTCAATTTAGCCAGCTTCAAATCTAGTTTATAGTTGACTTCTTGGATACGTTCTTTTGTTGGTTGATATTGCAAATAGACCTCATCTTAAAATGGAGTTTCTTCACTCAGCTCAAAGTACCTTTCCATTGGTGTTTTGCCGCCATGAGCGCTGCGGGGCCTTACCCAGTTATAGTAGTGCTGCCATTCAGCAAGCAAGTCATCTAAGTTATCTGCTGTCGTATCGATAGTTACATAAAACTCTGACTTATCTGTTTTTTGTGATCGTTCGAACTTGCCGTTTAAGTGTGGGGAAGCAGGCTTGTTTGGGCGAAACTTAATACCGCTATTCATTAACTTTTCTTGAACTTTGCGAGCAAAAAACTCTAGCCTTCTATCTGTTTGAATACGCTGTATCGGAAATGGCATTTCATCAATAACACACTCAATAAAATTAAGCGTATTAGCTACTGTTCGTCGCTTATAACCCCTAGAACCCTATATCGTGTGCAGTCACCGATTGAAGTGTATTGATAAAGTCCTGGGCCAATCTTGCAAGTATCCATCTGGACGCTGTCTCTAGGAATGGGTCGTTCATAACGAATAAAGTCGGTCTTTTTACGATACTTCTGGACTGGTTTGACCTTATGATTAGTTAAAATCTTGTGGATTGTGGCCAGAGATAAAGAGATGTTATTTTGTCTTCTAAGCTCACTCTGAATCCGTCTAGCGCCAAGATTGCGTGAAGACCTTAATTCAAGGATTAGGTCTTCTTCCTTGCCAGTAACCTTGCGGTTAGGTGAATTATGAGGCCTCGTACTAATGCTATGTAAGCCACTTTTACCTTGTTCCTGATACCTTCACCACCACTTCAACAAAGTAGGGCGAGAGTTCCACATCTACGGCAAACAAACCCCGCATCGCCTGACTCTTCGTAGAGGCGAACCCAAGCCAATCTTTGTTGTATTTCTCTATTCATAACACCCAATTATAGTGAAAGGATGTCTATGAATCACACAGTCTAAGTTATTTACTGGATTCCTGCCTTCGCGGGAATGGCGAAATATGGTTACGACCGGTTTAAGCTGCTATTTGTTTACCAACCAGCTCAATAACATCATTCACATTTCTTATTTTTTCTGCCACGTCATCTGGAATTTCAACATCAAATTCTTCTTCAAAAGCCATCACTAACTCAACTGTATCTAACGAGTCGGCACCTAAATCTTCGATAAAATCTGCTTCTATACTTACCTTTGAAGCTTCAACATCTAATTGCTCACAAATCACTTTTGTAATACGCGCTTGAATATCTGACATACATCTTCTCCATTAATTTCTATATTGGTTTCTATTTTTGCTTTCTATTTCTGCTTTTTATTTAACATATAGGCTCAGGCTTGCGCCTTAACCGGTTTAATTACAAACAACAGATCACCTCGATTGACTTGTTGCTCTGCTACACCCTTTATGTGAGTGATTTTGTATTTTTGATTTGCCGGATAAATCTCTTTGTCATGCTTATTAAAGTTTGACAGACTTAATGGTTGAAACATTTTCATCGCCTCTAACAGGCAGAGAGTTTGATCTACAGTTACGGTATCACCCTCTTCAATATAAGCAGGCTGATCAGGTGAGGCTGACCGGTAAACAATACTCGTAGAAGGCGCTAAAACTTTCAGCTCTTCAGAGCCTTCCATGACGATTTCTGAAAAATCATTTGAGGCGAGATTGCTTGTATTCGCTCCGCCAGATAGCTTTAACAGGCTTTCAGGGTTTCGTTCTACCAAGTCTTCTAAATAGCGGGTGTCATACTCTCCTGACAAAAATACATCATCCGATAAAACGATTTGAAGCAATGCGATATTAGTTTCAACACCCTCAATCACTACACATGACAGATAGCTAATCATTTTGGAGATAGCACTCTCACGAGAATCGGCATGAACGATGATTTGTGCAATCAGGTTATCGTAGAATGGTGGTATAGATTTTCCTTCAGCCACAGTCACAATGTGATTCACCCCTTCCATGTCAGGAAATAAGCATTTCGTGACCAGCCCCGGTGTAGGTACCACATTGAGAGAGCCGTTTTCTATTGCCACACTTTCTGCATTAATTCTAACTTCAATCGCATAGCCTTTTTCTTCAACCGACAACGCTTCAATGGACTGCCCCATCGAGATTCGATACTGCTCTTTCACCAATTCAACACCACTGACCATTTCAGTCACCGGATGTTCAACCTGTAAGCGTGTATTCATCTCCATAAAATACAGTTTGTCTCGGTCAAGATCATAGATAAACTCAACCGTTCCGGCACCATGATAATCACACGCCTCAGCAAGTTTGTAGGCAGAATCTCTAGCTATCTTTTCTTGGTTATCTGGCAGTGCGGTAGAAAGAGACTCTTCGATAATCTTTTGTTTGTTACGCTGAACACTGCAATCTCGAATACCAATAATACGAGTACACGCAGAACTATCTCTTAAAAGCTGTACTTCAATATGCCTAAAGCGTGTTACCAGCCTTTCTAAATAAATATCACCACTACCAAAACTACTCCGCGCTTCGGCTTTGATCATATGGTAGTTTTGTTCTAGCTCACTGGCTTTATCAACGACAACAATCCCTTTACCGCCACCACCATGCGCAGCTTTAAGAATAATAGGAAAACCTATTTCATTTGCGATTTTCTCTGTGTGCTCAAAATTTCTCAGTAATCCATGACTTCCAGGGACCACAGGAACACCTAAATCTATCGAGGTGTGAATGGCTCGTGATTTATCGCCCATCGCTTCCATGCTTTCAGGCGATGGCCCAATAAAATTCAGGCCTTGTGCTAAACACTGGTAAGCAAACTGACTATTTTCTGATAAGAAGCCGATACCGGGATGAAGTGCTTGCGCCCCATTCATTTCTGCAATACGTAAAACACTACTGCCATTAAGATAACTTTCATCTGATGTATAGCCACCTAAACAAACTAATTTATCACCATCTTTGAGCATGTCTGCGGCAACAGAGTTCATATCAGGGTCAGACTGCACCAGTACAACATTGAGGTTTACGGCATGAGCTTCACGTATTAATTTGACAGCAGTACAACCCCGAGCATGAACCAAGACACTTTGATACGGTGCAAACCTCTGCTTTACTGAAATTTTACTTAAGCCTTCCTTACGTGTCGGTAATTCTTGTTTTGTTAACCACTTTGAAACTAATTCAGAGACTGACATTTCTGCTGAGACGATACTGGAATCAATCGCCTTTAAGCGATCATCGACACCCTCAATCATTGGATGCCTAACCAGCCCTTTCATACTATTTGGTTTAGAAACTAAATAATTCGATAAAGTCACTGTGACGGGTAAATATTCAGGCACAATTATTCGCCCGGCAAATGGCATATTCGTTCCTGAAAAATAATAGGTTTCTACTAAAGGATGTGTCACTAAACTCGCTTGTGCACCACCAGTACAATCCCCATAACCAAACATTAACAAAGGCAGCCCAAGGTCACTTATGAAACGATTGATCTGATCATTCACGACAGGCATTGAAAATAGCGCAGAAGCACCTTCTTTGGTCTGCATTCCACCAGAACTAACAAAACCAATAACCGGAAGAGAGCGTTTAGCGCAATAAGCTAATAATCGACATAAACGCTCTGCCGATGACATATCAAATGCACCCGCTTGAAAAGTGTGATTTGAAACAAAAATACCGATGGTTTCATACTCATCACCAATTGAAAAATCAGCGGTACCGGTAATCAAACCAGATGTTGAATCAGCCTCGCTTTGCTGACGTAGAATTGATTCACCAAAACCTGGAAAACGCTTTGGGTTTGTTGTGGTAATCTGCCCATCCAACTCTATAAAATTTTGAAATAATTTTTCTATTAATTCATGAGGCGTGAAACTGTTAGACGGCTTAATGGTATTAAGTACTGACTGAATACGAATATCTTTAATGGCATTGTTTAGCCTGTTCCAGAAGTCCTTACGCCTTCCAATTGAAGCGGGGTTGAATTGGCCAGAGAAGGTAATATTTTCTTTTCTGCATTCAAACATCTCGGGATAGAGTTTTTCAAAAAAGTAACTGACGACCACAAATACGACATCCGATGAACGAGGGTGCTGTACTTTTTTCCACTGTTCAGCGGTCCGTAGAAAATCACTAAAATTACTGGTGTTCCCGACCTGCATCAACCATGCACCAAATGAGGTTAGCGCATCATCATTATCAAGCCCTGACGTCTCAAGCGCTGATCGTAACAATGGTTCCGAGACCTTTTTACTATCACTAAGTTCTGAAACAATATCTGACAAATTACTAAGAATATTTTCATAAACTGCATCAAAGTGGATCAGCTGTTTACAATGCTCTAAGACTGCCGGTTTAAAACGAGCATCCCGTATCAGGTCATGGAAATTTAACTGTTCATTCGCAATGGTATTGCAGTCAATAGGCTCGACGAAGGCATCCAGCTCAATCGCCAAGGCTTTTAAATGATGAGGAGACTCTTGCTGCCAACCGTTATACAGATAAAAAGCTATTTCAGCTGAAAGTTCATGTAAGGCTTTCTCAAAATTATCCTTCGGATCCCCCAAGAAAAGTGAGCTAATGTAACCCCTTTCATCACTACGATGCTCTTCTCTTTCACGGTATCGAGTCCAGCTCTTAAAAAGGTTGTCTTCGTAGACCAACCTGTCGCGACGTTTCAACCATTCACCAAACCGTAAATTACTCAGTTGAAGCTGTTGTTCATCCGGAGAGATAAGGCACTGACCATCATGGCTATTCGCATTTTGCAATTGATCGGATTGTGTTTTCAAGCGAGAACGAAGCTTAATACTACGCAATGTTTTGCAAGCAAGACCAAAAATCGAGGGATAGGCTCTAACACTATATGAAACAAGGCGTTTATGTGTTTCTGGTCCAGAAGAAAACCGAAGACTGTCTTCTGAGTAATGAGCTGATAAAGGCCTGACTTTATGAACAAGCTCTCGTGATTTTTGTTCAATTATCTCAAGTGAATAGATAATTGACTGCTTAATATAGTCGTTGTTTTGCGCATTATTAAGTGGCGAATAGTTTATAACGCCATCGATCACACCTTCTTGATATAACTCACAAGCCGAGACGCCAACTATACGCGCACAACTTTGCCAATCCAGCTTCTGCTTTCGCGCAATGGATGCCAGCCCCTTAGGTTGAATAGTGCTGAAAATACCATCTTTCACAGAGAGTAACAGGTTGGTCGTTGCAAGAGGGATTGCGCCACCAGAGTAACCAAGCCCCCAGACTATTCCAACCGTAGGCACTTTGAGGTCTGCCATCGTCGCAATTAACTCAGATATGCTATGCGCCTGATTCGTCAAGTTCGCATCAGCGCCTGCATCAGCACCCGGCGTATCAATGAATGTGACAACCGGTAATTGTTTTGCCTCAAGATCTCTCAGCCACTTCACTGCCCGCTGATGGTGCTCTGGCTTCCAGACACCATTATTTACTTGGCGGTTTTGCGCAACAACGCCTACACGAATAAAGGAAGACCCTGCCTCTAATTCAACTTCTGCAAGGTAGAGCGGCCCGTCTTTTTCTTCATTGATAATTCGTTTCGTTATGTCATTAATTAACTTGATAACAGAATAACGTTCGCTACTTTCTGCCGGTGTGATGACTTTCTTTTGATAAGTTTCACCATCAATGTCATTTAATAGCTCTACTTGTTTTTGTAATGCATCGGCACTAATGAAGCAGCCGTCACTATTATCATCAATACTGACAGAAGCAAAAAAATCAGCCCTGTCTTCGTCTTGTCTTGCGTAGTCTTCAAGGCTTAACAATAAAGATACGGCAGGTGTACTTTCTTCATCACTTACATGTTGTTTCTTATTCATAGCACTGCTCCCAAAAACAGTTACTCAGGCACTAAAGTTTCTTCTGACACCTTAAAAGGTTTCTACTTCGGCCTCATAATTTATGGTTTGAAAACCAAATCCAAACAGCTTAAGAAAGTCATTTTTATAACCTTCAAAGTCTGATAACTGTCGTAGGTTTTCATTTGTAATTTCGTTCCAACGTCGTTTTACTTCCAGCTGAACCGCCTCTTCCAGCTCATGTTCATCTACCCTTAAGCGACCTACATCATCTAATTGACAAGTGTCACCATAAAGGCCAGTACTTAACATTCTTGAAATTTGTTCAATACAGCCTTCATGCGTGCCTTTTTCTTTCATCACTTTATAAAGTAGTGAAATATATAGGGGCATCACCGGTATTGCTGCACTCGACTGCGTGACAAGCGCTTTAAGAACGCCAATATAAGCACGTTTTTCGATTAAAGTATCATTACTTTTTTTCAATAAGGCATCAATTTTTTGTACCGTGCTATCCAGATCTTTCTTAGCAAAACCAATTGTCGCGTCACCATAGATAGGCTGTGTCAATTCTTCACCAATATATGTGTAAGCAATCGTTTTGCACTGATCAGATAAGACACCAGCATTATTCAATTGTTCCATCCATTGGTACCAATCCTCCCCACCCATTACTTTCACTGTTGCATCTATTTCTGACTGGGTTGCAGGCTCTAGATCTATATAGTCAATAATACCTTTATCAGTATTGATTGTTTTCCCTTTAAAGCCATCCCCGACAGGCTTAAGAACAGAGCTATATAGTTTGTCTTCACTTGCAACATAACGTCTGGGTGCGGCAACACTATAAATAACAAGATCAACCGTCTGTATTGTATTTTTGATCAATTCAATCACAGCGTCTTTTGCATCTTGCTGAAAGGCATCCGCATTTAAGCTTCGTGCTTCCAAACCATTCTGTTTAGCTAACTTCTCAAAGTGCTGATTGTTGTACCACCCGGCACTGGCAGTTTTACGTTCTGTTGGCTCTCGATCAAAGTATACGCCCAAAGTATCGGTATTTGCGCCAAAGCCTAAGGCAACCCTTGAAGCCAAACCATACCCGGAAGAACACCCT
This sequence comes from uncultured Oleiphilus sp., assembly GCA_913020495.1. GTDB lineage: Bacteria > Pseudomonadota > Gammaproteobacteria > Pseudomonadales > Oleiphilaceae > PZPK01. The sequence goes on along the minus strand of CAJWBJ010000056.1, from coordinate 18,550 downwards.
ATTATAAGCGCTTTTTTAGGGGCTTTTATTTCCTGGTCTTTCACATAATTAATTTGGTCTTCTACCAACTTTTGACATCCTGCTGGATGAGCATTAACACAGATAAAACCTTTCACTTTTGGCTTAACAATCATACAAACGTCTCAAATTTCCAAACGGTCATTTAAAATTATTGAAGCATGATAATGTGCTAAACCTGAAAACTCTTGACCTATTATCCCAATAGTTTGACATCTCGTACCAGTTCGAAATAAAACGATATAAACGGTTTTTACTGATAGGTATGATATTGGCTCATTTTTATACTTAGAGAACTAAATGTTGAATCATCTTCGAGACCCTTTTTCGGGACTAAGCCATCTTTTGGGAGCGCTACTAACCCTTCCTGCACTGATGTATATGATAATAAATCTGCCAGACCAGCAATTTGGCGTCTATCTGACCAGTTACATTGTGTTTAGCGTTAGCATGTTTTTAATGTTTGGTTCCAGCGCGGTTTACCATTTAATGGAAATTAGCGATGAAGGCATTCGAAAGCTCAAACGTATTGATCATATGGCTATTTTTATTATGATTGCTGGAAGTTATACACCTTATTGCCTCATTGGCTTAGAAGGTTCGTTTACATGGGTAATGCTCAGCATTATTTGGGGGATAGCGCTTTCTGGTATTTTTATCAAAATATATTGGTTACATGCTCCCAGATGGTTATCCACCTTACTTTATGTTGGCATGGGTTGGGTTGCGATGTTAATTTATAAACCATTAAGCCAAAATCTTTCTAGTGACGCAATAAACTGGCTAATTGCTGGAGGCGTTGTTTATACCCTTGGCGCTATTGTTTATGCGACAAAGTGGCCAAACATTCATGAGAAACATTTTAACTTTCATGACCTTTGGCACCTATTTGTTTTAGGGGGAGCCGCTTGTCACTTTGTAAGCATTGCTTTGTATTTATAATTAGCAAACAACGAAGTTAAGAAAAGCGCTCTAGCACCGATTCAGCGCTGAGTAATTCGCCAATATTAGTATTTTTCGGGTTTGTAAATTCAAATAAGTTCATTTTTGAACGGCCTATAAGCGGCCAAGTTGGTGGAGGGGCATACCAAGCCCCTGAGGGCTTTTTCATATGACTTCGGTCAGAAGAAAACAGCGAAATAAATTCATTTGAAGGTATTATTCTAAACATTGGCCGTTCACGCTTATCAAGCAAGCTATTTACGATAAATGAATGACGAAAGTAGGTATCTACATTTGTGTTGAATGGTAGTGTTGTATCAAAGTCGAAAATTTGATTCTCTTCAGCCAGAGAAAGCAAAACAACATGATAGTCCCAAAATACGGGTAATGATGGCGTATTGGCTGCCCGCTGACTCAGCATTGGGAACGAGTCGCCTTCACTGAAAATAAACACTACATAGCTATTTTTTAACGCCTCATGCTGACAAAGGTGCCAAATATTTTCCTCACAATAGGCCGATTGATAAAGATAATCTTCTCGTCTGAACGTATTTAACAGCATTTATTAGGCATTCTTAGAAGTAATTGCTTCTATTATGGTACTTTGAACGATAGCCGTTTGACTAAATGACGTCATCATCCCGATGCATTTTCGGTTGAAGTCTATTATTTTAATTCCCCCCAAAAAAACTGGATTCCGGCTTAAAACACTACCGGAATGACGATAATTTAAGTCTTGCACAACATTCTATTTTGACATAAAAACAATGAATTCCGATTAAAAAGACTATTGGAATAGCAAAGGTCTGAGTCAAGAAAGGCATTCTATTATTTTTACCTACTAAGAAGCCATCGATGCCATTAAATTATCGCGATTAGTCTCAATCCACTTCGTAGACTCGTCATACAATTCTTTTTTATTCATCGCCGCAGGGTGAATGGGCTTACCAATTCGAACAGTTACCGTACCGGGTAACAGAAGTCGTCTTGAAGTCCAGCGTAATCCTGCATTATGAGCAATTGGAATAATCGGTGCCTGAGTGTGATACGCTAATGCGGCACCACCACGATTAAATTTAACCTTTTCTCCTATAGAAACTCGTGTGCCTTCAGGAAAGATAAGTACGGAGCGGTTTTGATCAATCCTTTCTTGCCCCTGAGCAATCAACTGCTTATAAGCTTGCGTTGGCCGCCGTCTATCTAGCGCGATAGGTTCAAGAATTTTTGCTCCCCAGCCGAAAAATGGAATTTTTAGAAGCTCCTGCTTCAAAACCGTACTAAGCGGAGAAAATAACGTTTGCAGCAGAAAGGTCTCCAAACTACTTTGATGATTACTTAGTACAACGCAAGCACCTTCCGGAATATTATTTAAGCCTTCAATTTCATAGTGTACGCCACAGATGAACTCACTCCACCAAATAACAAAAACATTATATCGAGAAAATACGTACTGACGTTTTTCTGCATTCAAAAAAGGAATTAATAAAGATGCAATACCAGAAAATAGTATCAGACCCAATATGCATCCCGAATAAAACGTTAACGATCTGATTTCCAAACCTATTTTTGTATCTAAATTCACACGAACTGTACCAGATTAGTTAATTAAGCACTGTGGTTAACTAGAGCCGATGGGTATCGACCGAGGATTAATGATGCATTCGTTCCCCCAAAACCAAAACTATTACTCATCACTGCATCCAGTTCTGCCTCTTCAGCGACTTCGACAATGGATATTGAAGACGCCTCCTGTTCGGAGGTTTTTAGGTTGGCATTTTTAGCTATAAAGCCTTCCTGCATCATAATCAGACTAAAAATAGCTTCATGAACACCTGCAGCCCCGAGTGAGTGACCACTTAAAGACTTGGTTGAACTGATCTTAGGAACATGATCACCAAAAACTTTCTTAATTGCTTTTAGCTCTACCAAGTCACCAACAGGTGTACTCGTACCATGTGTATTAATATATTGAACACTCCGGTCACCAGCCTGTCGCTGAGCCATCTTCATGCAACGCTCAGCACCTTCACCTGAGGGCTGAACCATATCCTTGCCATCAGACGTGGCACCATAGCCAATAACCTCACCATAAATATGCGCACCACGTGCCAAAGCATGCTCAAGTTCTTCGACCACCACTACACCTGCACCACTGGCAATAACAAAACCATCCCTTTCGGTATCATAAGGCCGTGAAGCAGACTCTGGCGTATCGTTATATTTACTCGACAGCGCACCCATCGCATCAAACTGCAATGCCATAGTCCAGTGTGCGTTGTCTGCACCACCTGCAAAAACGACAGTTTGCTTTCCAAGCTGAATTTGCTCTACCGCTGTACCAATACAATGCGCGCTCGTTGCACAGGCCGAGGTGACGGAGTAATTGATCCCTCTAATACCATAAGCTGTTGCCAACACTGAAGAAAGTGCGCTATTCATTGCGCGTGTTACACGATAAGGCCCTACCCGTCGAACCCCTGCACGATGATATGTTTCCACCGAATCGACGATATCTTCCGTAGAGGTTCCACCAGTCCCCATCACGAGCCCTGTCATATCATTCTTAACCATATCATCATCCAGCTTGGCATCTTTGATAGCTTGACCCATGGCAAGATATCCATAACCAGAGGAGTTAGTCATAAAACGAAGTAACTTCCGATCTATCTGGTCTTGCAAATTGACGTTAACCTGACCACTGATTTGAGACCGCAAACCTCTTTCGGCAAATTCTTCATCTTTTTTAATACCACTTCGGCCTGATTTTAATGAGTCAGTCACGTCAGCAATAGAGTTACCTAAGCTTGATATAATTCCTATTCCGGTAATAACGGCACGTTTCATTTTATTCTCCTAATTAACTGCAAGCTTGCCAGAAACGGGTATCAGGCCGGTTTTAATATTTTTGGCACTATAAATTTGTTCGTCATCAACATAAACCTCGCCATCTGCAATCCCTAAAACAATATCTTTAAGAATGACGCGCTTTAAATGGATATGAAAACGAACAGTCTTAGCCTGAGGTAGTACTTCACCAAAAAATCTCACATCACCAACACCTAATGCTCTTCCCTTTCCTTCATAACCCGCCCAGGCAAGAAAAAAGCCTAAGCCCTGCCATAATGCATCAACACCAAGGCAACCTGGCATAACAGGATCGCCGGGAAAGTGACATTTAAAAAACCAAAGATCAGGGTGTATATCAAACTCTGCAATCAACTCTCCCTTGTTATACTTACCTCCTGTTGAGGATACATGTACAACTCGATCGATCATGCGCATTTCAGCTTGGGGAAGTTGCATCGTCGGAGGGTTTTCTACACTGAACATCGCTTCCAGCTCAGGTTGAGAATAGTTGGCTTGTTGTAACATGGTTTATTTCCTTTATCGGTCATTAATAACTCGAATAATTCTCATAGAATTAATACTAAGTTTTTTATGACAGCCACTATAAGGCCCTAACTGGCTATTCTCTTGACCAATTATTCCAATAGTTTGACATTTCGTACCAAGTAAGGATTTACTTAATTGAATATGGGGAAAACAAGAGGAGTCAAATCACTTACACGGGTGATAGAAGAGGCTATAAAAGCTTTATAAGACAACAATTCAGACAAACAAGGTCTACATTCCGAAAGGTTAAGTTATGCAAATACTCAATAAACTATTCAAGAAATCTTTTTACAATGGCATCAATTTCGCCACTTTCTTTCATTCTTTTAAGAATAACCAAGTATCTTTTTTTGAAATCATTTTTATAGGGATATCTTGCACCTCCTGAGGCAAAACCAAGATAACCCTGTTCAGAACTAATCGCCGCGGTTTTAACAATACTTTCACCATCATAACGACCTTCCTTCATTAACTTCTTAAGCTCCCACTTGATGGAAATTTCATCATTCATATAACAATCTACCTGCCCACGGATCAATTTGAGCAAATTGTTAGGCGTTCCCTTGGTTTCTTGAACTGTTATTTTTCCAGTTTTAACCGCGCCCCAAAACTTATCACCACCTATAGCAAAGCCAGCATTATTACCGATTGTCAGACCATAATAATCTTCTGGCCAATTAGAGCGGGGCTTATCAATAATCTCTTTGCGACAATAAACAACCAGTTTTTCATCTAAAATTGGCGTATCAAACTCTATAAATGGCCTTTCGGCTCTTTTATAAGGAGGGTATAAAGCAAATATGTAGCCCCTTTGAATTTGAGCCAAGCTACGCTTCCACCCCATCCCTTTTAATTCGACATCATACTCAGGCATTTGATCAAAAATTCTGTCCAGTATAATGGTATAAATTCCGGTTAATCGACCACTATCCAGAAATGAATATGGTGGGTAACTGTCATCACCATAGATAGTGACTTTTGTTTGTGAAAACAGGAGTGTTGAAAATAAAAAAAGGTAAAGAAATAATGTTATTTTTTTCATTCGTCTTCCTCTAACAAGACAGAAACAAGCCTTCTACATTTATAGTTTATTCACGCGTTAAGTCAACCTATCGAGCTTAGCTCCCTTTAAGAAACAAGGGCTATGTACCTCATAGTTAACATATAGATACGTTAGCACTTAAACTGAGAAAACCTTTCACTACCGCCACCTCCGCGTAATACGAAGCGTATCGGCAAGCCCTAAGAGTAAAATATTAACTTAACTACTGAGAAGGTGCATTAAATGCAGACTCAATATGTTCATGTTCAAACCCTCTTCCCGATAAAAAACGTATTTGACGAGGTTTTTCCAAAATATCGCCCAGCCAGTCACCAAAGCGTTTTGCTCTCACTTTCGAAGCCGATTCAAACCAGTCACCTTCAAATTCCCGATAGGCCTGCTGTGACAAGTATTCGCTAATGTTCACTTGTCTAAGCAAACTTAATATTTTTCGTGGGCCCTGCCCACGTTCAAAATGATAGCGAAACATCATTTCAATATAACGCTCATCACTTAAGTAATTTTCACCAATTAAATCAGTAAGAACATTGTCGATCAAAGAGTCATCAAAAGCTTTCAATCGTAGTTTAGCACGCAATTCTTCAACCCCGTGCTCCCTCCTTGCGAGCAAAGAAAATGCCTTTTTTTTAATTGTTATGTATTCATCGGACACTCCGACTACTCCTTACCGCATTAAAATTCGTATTTTATCAAATAAACCTAGAAAACCAGCATAAAAAGTATACCGAAATATATCTTTCAACGTTAAACTGTCATTCTATTGTAGCTTTTGCCCTCTATTGCATGAAGGCAATTTTGGAGCCAGGTTCAAATGTTAACCTGACTCAAAATTTTTCACTCAAATACAGTGAAATCTATTTTAACGATCCATGCAACGCTTTTAGCTTTGATAAACATGGAAAACCAATTCATAAGAGACTAAGACCGATACACAGGAAGCACCATGGCCACTTTTTTATCCAAACTATTCAAGCCTAAATGGCAAAACAAGAACAAAAACATTCGCTTGGAAGCAATCGAATCACTTGATATCAACCTTGAAGAAGATCAAATCATTTTGCTTGATCTTGCTGAAAACGATACTGACTTAAGTGTACGTTCGAAAGTCATTTCAAAATTAAGTAACAGCTTACAACTCATAGAACTCCATAAAAAAGCCAAACCAGACACCTTACCTGCAATTGAACAACGTCTTTATGAGCTAGCTAACGCTCAATCATTAACATTATTTGATTTAATTCTCGATATTAAGCTATTAACAGAGATGATTATTAAATCAGAGAATCCGGATACTTTTATCCGCGGCCTTGCCCGAATCGAAGACCCTGAAGCACTTTATGATATAGCCACTGCCAGTAAAACCAATAAAATTCGCCAAGCAGCGGCAGAGTTAATCGAATCAGCTGACCAACTAACACGATTGTCAGTTGCTGCAAAATCAAAAGATAAGTCTGTATACCATATTGCGAAATCCAAGCTAGCTAAACTCAAAGCGCAGCAAGAGACACAAAACGCACAACAAGAAACGCTGGGTAAATTATTACAATCAATTGAAGAGCATGCGCGAACAGAGTCAAGCAAATTATTTGAAGCAAAGCTCAATAGCTTAATTGTTCGCTGGGATGAATTAAAAAAAGATGCTGACACGGCACAACAACAGCGCTTTAATATTGCTAGTGCCATCTGCGCTGAAAAGCAGCAACAATTAAACAAAGAAAAAACTCAAAAAGAAGAAAATGAAAAGCTCATTCAAACTGGCGGAGATGAACAAGAAGCGACACTATTTACCTTGTCAGACACCTTAAAACGTTTCCGTGCTGAACCTGCCTCAACCCATGATATATCGGCGCTTGATGCTCTCATCAAAACCCAGGAAACTCGTTGGATTGAAGCAACACGCCAAATAAAGGTTGAAAAAAATCAAAATAAACACTACCAACTTCTAATGACGGAACTACGCCAATACTTCACTGCATTAAAGAGCTTCAATGAAAATACAGCTGCAATAGAAAGTTTGGTAAACGATATCAAAGCGCCCTCTAAAGACCAAAAACGATTCGATCAGAACACGAATATTTTGAAGCGAAAACTACACATTATTGACTGGCCAGAGTCGTACGCAATCCCAGCATTATTGCTTAAAAGTAAAGAAGCGTTAGGTTATTCCGCTGAAATAAAACAACAATTTGCTGAAGACGCTAAAGCAGTACAAACGAAAGTAGCAAAACTGATTGAGAAAATGGATCAGTCATTAGAAGACCGTCAGATAAAACAATCTCACAAAATTCATAAAGAGATTCAGCGCCTGCTCAGCCAAATTGGCGCAAAGCAAGGTGAATCCTTTCACAATCAATTGATATTAAGAGTAAAACAGTTAAATGAACTGCGTGACTGGCAAGGATATGCATCAAATCCGAGGCAGCAAGAACTTTGTGAGTCAATGGAACGTTTAGCTGAACGAAACATGGAACCACGAGAAAAAGCAGACCAAATCAAAGCAATTCAAAAAGAATGGAAAAGTCTGGGTGGTTCATCAGATCAATCTTTATGGCTTAAATTTAAAGAGGTATCTGATAAGGCTTATGAACCTTGCCAAGCATTTTTTGATGAACAGAATAACCTTAAGAAATCCAATATTGAAAAGCGGTCAAAATTAGTTGAGCAACTTAATGACTTCATTCTGAATAATGACTGGACAAATGCGAACTGGAAGGCCGTTGAAACAATTAACAAGCAAGCTCGTATTGAGTGGAAAGAAGCCTACCCTGTAGACTTTAAAGCAAATAAGTCACTTCAAAACCAATTTAATGATTTACTCACTAAATTTGATGAGCAACTGAATACTGAACGCAGTAAAAATATTGCTTTAAAAAATGACATAGTAGAAAAGGCCAAGTCATTAATCTCTCATGAAGACTTGGAGCAGGCGATTAACCAAGCAAAGTCACTTCAACAAGATTGGCAAAAAATCGGCATCACGTCGCATAAAGAGGAACGCGCACTATGGAAAGCTTATCGTGATGCTTGCGATCAAATTTTTGCACGACGAGATGAGGTCAAAAATAAGCGTAAAGAAGAAATTGAAGATTCTATTAAGCAATCTGAGAACTTCTGCACTGAAATTGAAACATTTGCCTCTTCTGCAAGTTCACTTTCATTAAATGAAGCAAAAGCCAAATTAACTGATTTCCGCCAACAATATAAACAACTACCGTCTTTACCTCGCAAGCCATTAGAAGCCCAACAATTACGGTACGAGTCAGCTCTTAAAATAATCAAACAAGCAATATCAGTTCAAGAAAATGAGCAAGTGTTACTTGAATGGGAAGAAGTTCAGCGAAAATCTACTATCTGTAGAGTTTACTATTTCAATAATAAAAATGGTGTTGAACAAGACCTAATTGCTTTAGATGAAAGTTTCACATCTAAAGTCGAGCTATCCAAATCAACTGAACTTGCACTAAAATCCCTCTGGATTTCAATTAAAGCGGAATCACTTAAAAACGATACCGTGTTGACACTGGATCAAGCCAGATCGTTGTGTATTGGTTGTGAAGTGGCTGCAAGTATAGATTCACCAGAAGAAGATAAAGAGTTACGCATGCAACTACAGGTCAACCGTTTATCGATTGGCATGTCTTCGGCAAATGATCATCAAAGCAGAGAAGATCAACTTAATTCATTATTATTAGACTGGTATCTAAAGGTCGGACTAAGCACAGAAGAATTTACTAGTTTGGAGGAACGTGTCGTAACTGCTACCAAGCATTTATTAGGCGCTTAGGTTAGTAGGCATGTAATTGCTAGCTTTAATAGCGCTTTACACTAAAGCAAAGCGCTATTAATTCACTCTTAAAACAATAATCTATTTTCGAATCCCTTCAATATTCAGCTCCAGAATTACTTGAGTCGAAGCAGGCCCTAAATTATATGTAATTCCGTAATCCGCCAATTTTAGACTTGTCTCACCTGAGAAACCTGCTCTATATCCGCCCCATGGGTCTTTACCTTCTCCTACCTTTTGGACTGGAAAACTGATTTCTTTCGTTACGCCATGCAAGGTTAAATTTCCGGTAACAGTAGCTTCATTGTCATTGATGACTTTAAAACTATTACTCTTAAACAGCGCTTTAGGATATTTCTTAACATCTAAAAAGTCATCACCTCTTAGATGCTTATCACGCTCAGCATGATTTGAGTCCAAACTTGCTGTTACAATATTGACATTGATACTCGACTTTTCAGGGTTTAATGAGTCATAAGAAAAGTCCCCGCTGAAGTCATTAAAACGACCATTCAACCAGCTATAGCCCAAATGCTTAATTTTAAATAAAATAGAAGCATGCGCCCCTTTAACATCAATCTGATAATCAGCGGCTTGAGCCATTGCACCGTAATAGGAAGTGGTAATAGCCAGTGCAGTCGTTAATAGTATTTTTTTCACTTTATTCTCCATATCAATGTTTCTTATTTTTTCAATTGTTTTTTAAACAGAATCATTTTCTTTAAGGTATCGTCTTTATCTACCAGATGATGCTTTAAAGCAGCCAAAGCATGCATTGCAACCAAGCTAATCAGGACCCAAGCCAGAGTGTAATGAATTTCCCCCGCAATATCTTCCTGGTTCTCAATAGAAGCGGGAATAGCAGGTATCTCAAAAAGATCGAATACGACAACACTTCGCCCGTCTGCAGTTGAAATCAGATAACCGCTCAACATAAGCATTACCATCACCAAGTATAAAGTGACATGCATCCAATGTGCGGCAACATGCTCAAATTTCTCTAACTTATTTTTTGCGCTTAAAGGTTCGGGGTTGACGTTAGTCCATCGCCACAACAACCTGAAGCACCAGATTAAAAATAGTGAAACACCTATGCTTTTATGTAAATCTAAAGACCCTTTGTACCATGAATCGTAATAACTCAGTTCTACCATATATAGGCCAAGCCCAAACAAAAAGAATATTCCAAAGGCCATAAACCAGTGAATAAAAATTGCAATAAGGCCATATGAAGTAGGCGTATTTTTTATCAAAGTTATATACAAACTCAACCGAAGTAATTTAACAATAGACAATAGAAGCTGGCTCAGATATTTCAACTTCAGTTAACGATTATTATCCTTTATATGAGCTAAAGCATTTTTAACCGCTGCATCAGCCTTATCTCGTATCTCTTGCATTTCAATAGGGGAAGTGTAATACACCATATCCACCTCATGCCGAATATAACGAGGCGGCAAGTGATTTATAGCAATACAAATAACATCCGTCAGTCTGTCCTCATCAATATCTTGCCCTTCTATCTGACTCGCCAATGATTCAATCACCAAGGTTTCATAATAATTTTGAATATTGTCTAAAAGTGACATGCGTACTCCGTTTAGATAAAAGAAAGCGCCAACTTAAATCAGCAACTATATTATTGTTTAGTTAGAACATTAGTTAAGTACGCCCATATATTCAACCAAGCGAAGCGATTTAATCTTTGAGATATTCATTTGGTATCAAATTGTTACGCAATTAACAATAATTAATCGCAACACGGCTGGCTAGGCAGGTAGCAATCACCTACAATCGAGGGAGATTCCACTTCTTTTTCTAACAACGATGCCCCTTAAATACAACAAAGTCCCTAAAATATGATGAAACATATCCTAATGAAACTATCCCTGATGAAAAGTAACTTACTTATTATTCAACTTGTAGCACTCCTTTCATTAGGTCTCGCTCATGATGCATTTGCTGCCACAAACACACACAAAGAAGTTGACCTTTCTGCTGAGTTCAGCCCTCTGGTACCGAGTAGAGATCAACGTGAAGCCAGTATTCATATTGCGCGCAATTTATTATTAAGCCATTACCGCAAGCAAGATATAGACAGAGACTTATCTGAAAAGGCTTATGAATATTATCTGGACTCATTAGATAGCCAGCATCTATATTTATTAAACTCAGACATTCAAGAGTTCGAACCGTATCGATTTCGTTTACATAACGCGTTGAAAACAGGTCAACTTGAACCGGGCTTTAGGATTTTCAACCGATATCAAGAGCGTGTCATTTCTAGATTAAGGGCACAAATCAAACATCTTAAAAAAGGTTTTGACAACCTCAACTTTAAAGCCAATGAATACATTTTGACCGATCGTTCAAAAACACCCTGGGCCGAAAGCGAAGACACATTGGATGATGTTTGGCGTCGTCGGATAAAAAGTGCTGTTTTATCAATTACACTTGACGGAAAAACTAAAAAAGAAGCTCAAGAGACACTCGTCAAACGCTACGAAAACCAATTAAAGCGAACACTTCAATCACGCAGTGAAGATGCGTTCCAAATTTATATGAATGCATTTACCAGTGTTTATGACCCTCACACAACTTACTTTTCTCCTAGAACATCTGAAAACTTCAATATAAATATGAGCTTATCGCTTGAAGGTATTGGTGCGGTACTTCAGTCTGATAATGAGTTCACCAAAGTTGTCAGACTTGTTCCCGGAGGCCCTGCACAAAAACAAGGCCAACTCAGCCCTGCCGACCGTATTGTTGGTGTTGCTCAAGGTGAAAGTGAGATCGTCAATGTTATCGGCTGGCGCCTTGATGAGGTCGTCGATTTAATTCGCGGAGATAAACACTCACTTGTTCGCCTTGAAGTTATTCCGACTGAAAGCACACTCGATACAGAAACAGAAATCATCCCTATCATTCGCGATAAAGTAAAACTTGAAGAACAAGCGGCAAGCAGCTCAACCATTAACACAGAGCGGAATGGACAAAAACAGAGAATTGGCGTTATAGACATCCCAACATTTTATGCTGATTTCAAAGCTATGCAGCAAGGTGACCCAAACTATACAAGCACAACACGTGATGTACTTAAGCTATTAAACGAACTACAGGCTGAGGGCGATATAGATGGGTTAGTTATCGATTTAAGAGGAAATGGTGGTGGCTCTTTAGATGAAGCAAATCGTTTAACAGGGTTGTTTATTCATGAAGGCCCTACAGTGCAGATTCGTAGCGCAAATGACCGGGTAGAAGTAATGGAAGACCCTGACCCTAAATTGGTTTATGACGGACCGCTAATGGTTTTAGTTGATCGCTTGAGCGCCTCAGCTTCTGAAATTTTTGCTGGTGCAATTCAAGACTATGGCAGAGGCGTTATAATGGGTTCGCAAACCTTTGGCAAAGGAACCGTTCAATCAGTTCGCCCGTTAAACCATGGTCAACTTAAGATCACTCAAGCTAAATTCTATCGTATATCTGGCGCCAGCACACAACATAAAGGTGTTGTACCTGACATAATTCTTCCTGAATTAGTAGATAAAACAAAAGTTGGCGAAGACTCGTTGGAGCATGCATTAAAATGGGATTCAATAGAATCAGCTAAATTTCAGAATTTAAATTATGTTTCGAGTTTAACTGAGATACTTATCGATAAACATAACCAGCGGATTGTACTGCAGCCTGAATACACCATTTTACTGGAAGAAATCACCTTACTGGAAAGCCAAAGAGCAAAAGAAAAAGTAACCCTGAATAAAAAACAGCGTGAAATTGAAAACACAAAATTTGAAGATGCTCAGCTAGCTATTATAAATAAGCGCCGAAAGCTTGATTCACTTGAACCATTCAAAAGTATTGATGCGTGGTCAGAGTTTCAAAAAGAAAAGGCCAGCACACCAGATGAAGACAATGAAAAGCCAGATTTTATCATTGAAGAAAGCGCTGAAGTATTATTGGATTTTGTAGAGTTACAGGAAGTTCTAACAGCTAAAGCTGCCTAATCTCTTCAGTAAAAATATGCTTCTAGCCTCCATGGCTAGAAGCATGACCAAACATATACAAGTATTAGGGCTATCAAAATACGGGGATTAACATAATGACAATTGATAAATCAAATACAGACCCCTCCGATAATGTAAATGCCGACACTTCGAATAACTCAAGCTCACCTTCCCCCAAGCCTTCAAGCAAAACCAGCTCAAACAAAAGTAAAACAAAAGCTGAGTCATGGGTATCTGATGATAAAATCTCGAATTTTCTGGGGCGTGTAAGCAACGCCACAACAAGCGCATTAAAGATGGCCAAAAAGACTGGAGGTACATCTTACAAAGTAGGTAAAGCTATTATCCAGTCTCAAGATCAACTTAAATTAATGGTGACAGCGGGCCAATCACTAAAGGATATGCGAGAGGTAGCAGGCTTAACGGTCAATGAATTAAGTGAAGCTATCAGTTTAAAAGACCAATCAATAATTGAAGCCGTTGAAAATGGAACTGCGACATTGTCTTTTGAGCTAATTCTAAGACTTTCCGCCCTACTCGCGCGCAATGATCCGATACCTTTTATATTAAAATACAGTCGAACCTACTCCCCTGACACCTGGAAATTACTTCATGATTGGGGCGCTGGTCGCCTCCCCTTACAATATCAACGTGAACGAGAGTTTATAAATATTTATCGCTCTCAAGATCAGGCAAGGCAGCTTTCTGATGAAGGGTTCAATAAAGTCCTTGAATTTACACGACAAGCATTCAATATGTCTTTACACTTTGTTTCCGAACAAGAAAACGCTATTCAAGAAATGAAAGATGAACAAAACCAAACACCTGATGAAGATGACATTGAAAACACCAACTCTCATGCTAACACCCAAGAAAAGAATGACACCACTGAGTGATTAAGCACAATTTAACCCAAGGAAATGTTGGCAAACAACTATACACCATGACCATCCCAATGGTTCTGGGTATTTTATCAATTATGTCAATGAACATTGTCGACACATTTTATGTTGGACAGCTAGGTACAGACCCCCTTACAGCCATGACCTTTACCATACCGGTCATCTCTATTTTATTGAGTTTGGCATTTGGCATTGGCATTGGCACATCCTCTGTTATAGCACGTGCTATTGGCGCCCAAGAACATACCCTCGTTAAGTCTTACACTACTCAAGCATTATTTATTGCGCTCACCATCGCCATTATCTTTGCTGTATCTGGCTATCAGGCAATGGATCAAATATTTGCATTACTCGGCGCACCTCAATCCTTAATGCCTTTAATTCACGAGTTTATGGACATTTGGTTTTTAGGCAGTTTTGTTGTAGTTGTACCCATGGTCGGTAACTCTGCAATACGTGCAGCGGGTAATACAAAACTCCCCAGTTATGTGATGATGAGCGTAGCATTAGTAAATATCATTTTAGACCCCATTCTAATTTTTGGATTATTTGGCTTTCCTAGAATGGAACTGGCCGGTGCAGCCCTTTCAACGGTCATCTCATATTCGATTGCATTTTTTCTTGGCTTGTATTTCTTAGCCTGCAAGTTTCGTTTTTTAAACTGGGCAAGCTGTTATGTCGGTGTGTTTAATAGTTGGCGTGCCATTTTACGCATAGCCATTCCTGCCGTTGGCACGAACTTAATAGCCCCCATATCCGTAGCGATAACAACATTACTTGTTGCCCGATACAGCCCTGAATCTGTAGCTGGTTTTGGCGTTGCATCACGAATTGAGTCGCTTTTTCTCGTCGTAATCATGGGGTTGTCTTCAATCATGGGACCTTTTGTTGGACAAAACTGGGGAGGCAAACAATTTCACAGAGTCGATCTCGCTCTTAAGCTTAGCTTTCGCTTTGCTAGCATATGGGGACTTGGTGTCGCTATCTTGCTTTGGTTTCTTGCTTCGCCAATTGCGGGTTTGTTTTCTGACGACCTGACAGTGATAAATTCAGCAACTATATATCTTCAAATCATTCCTATTACCTATCTGTTTCTTGCGATAATAATGATTAGCTCCTCAACCTCAAACGGCATGGGAAACCCAATGCCTTCATTAGTAATGTCATTCCTACGATTAATTGCTCTTTATATCCCCCT
Source organism: uncultured Oleiphilus sp. (assembly GCA_913020495.1). GTDB lineage: Bacteria > Pseudomonadota > Gammaproteobacteria > Pseudomonadales > Oleiphilaceae > PZPK01. The sequence goes on along the minus strand of CAJWBJ010000056.1, from coordinate 3,243 downwards.
TGCTATAGGTCTTGCCTACTTTTTCAACCTATGGGGTATTTATCTTGCCGGTGCTTTAGCGAATGTTATTGTTGGTATTGGAGCATTTATCTGGGTTAAAAGGCTTAAAATCTCAAGCAAATCTGCTCATAAAAAATCAATTTTATAAGGCGTTACTATGTCAAAAAAATCAAATAGTCTTGTTTATTCAACCGAGTTTGGTCGCCTATGCCCTGAATGCGAAAAACCTCACAACAACTGTACTTGTAACGCAGACTCAGTACCTGAAGGCGATGGCATTGTTAGAATCAGCCTGGACACCAAGGGGCGAAAAGGTAAAGGCGTCACTTTAATAAAAGGCATACTTCTCGCTTCAGGCGATTTAAAAAAACTCGCCAAAGAGCTTAAACAGAAATGCGGCGTTGGTGGCGCCGTCAAAAATGAGTGCATTGAAATACAAGGTGATCATCGAGACTTGCTAGTTAAACTATTAGAACAAAAAAACTTCAAAGTTAAGCGCTCAGGAGGCTAATTAACTATTGATAGACGATAAAGCTTCGTACACAATAAAGTCCATTAAGAGTAAGATTCAGTTCTGGAACATATTACAAAATGAGGTGACTTATGGAACTCGTTATTGGCAATAAAAATTACTCGTCTTGGTCACTCCGTCCTTGGCTGCTTCTTTCGCACTTTGACATACCATTCGATGAAATCAAGGTGCTACTATTTGAAGAAAACACCCATCAACATTTAGCTGAATATTCTCCTACTTTTAAAGTGCCTGTACTGATTGATAACGATATCACTGTATGGGATTCACTCGCTATTTGTGAGTATATTTCTGAGGCTTATCTTAAAGGTAAAGGTTTACCTGAGTCGCAGAGCGACAGAGCAATCTGCCGATCCTATTGTGCTGAAATGCACTCTGGCCTTGAATTTCTTCGAACCGCAATGCCAATGAACTGTCGCGCATCCCGCCGTGTACACCTCGATGACAAAACCTTGAAAGATATTCATCGAGTGGATGGCATGTGGCAAGATGCACTTAACCGGCATGATGGTGAATGGCTATTTGGAGAGTTTACTATTGCTGACTGCATGTTTGCGCCTGTAGCTTCACGCTTTGCGACCTATCAGATCGATATTTCTGACACCAGCCAGCAATACGTAGACAGACTACTCACCCTCCCTTCTATGCGACGTTGGTACGAATCAGCATTGAAAGAGAAAGAAGTCATTGGAGAAGACGAAGCCGGTACTGACATTGATTAAGTTTATTATTTTTCTAGCGACAACTGATCTCTAACTATTCCGGTTATATCTTTAGCCGGAACCCAACTCCTAAGTGGCTATTTAGATATTAAAACAATGGGGCTCCGGCTTAAAGCATACAAGAGCGACGTAGTTGCTCTATCAAGCAGCTTTCGAGTAAAGCACTTATTAATATCAACACTCTGTATGGCTAAGCGCCAACCCTCCCAAGGAGGTTTCTTTGTATTTAATTGACATCTCCAGCCCTGTTTGTTTCATCGCCTCAATACAATTATCCAAGGACATAAAATGCTCACCAGAGCCTCTTAAAGCAAGTGATGCTGCAGTGTAAGCCTTTATAGCGCCAAAGCCATTTCGCTCTATACAGGGAACTTGAACCAAACCATTTACAGGGTCACATGTCATACCCAAATGATGCTCCAAAGCTATTTCTGCCGCATTTTCAACTTGCTTCACATTACCACCTTTAATCGCACATAGCCCTGCGGCAGCCATGGAAGATGCCGCACCGACTTCTCCCTGACACCCTACTTCGGCACCGGAAATTGAACTCCTGTGCTTAATTAACCCGCCAATCGCTGCAGCAGTATGAAAAAAGTCATGAACACAGGCATCATCGCCATTTTCGTGTTGAAGAAAATAATACAAAACGGCCGGTATAACCCCGGCAGCACCATTTGTTGGTGCAGTAACTACCACATGACCTGCCGCATTTTCTTCATTTACAGCCATCGCATAAGCGCATAAATAGTCATTCATATTACTCAGCTCAGGTTGAGATTGGAGCATTTGGTACAAGTTTTTTGCACGTCGTTTTATTTTCAATCCTCCAGGAAGAACACCTTCTACATCTAACCCTCGCTGTATACATGCAGTCATCACCTGCCACACCTCTGTAACTTTTCGGTCAAGCTCTTTTGCGGCCAACGACTTATTCTTAACCAAGGAAAGCTCATTTCCTTGCTTCATTTCAGAAATACTTAACCCCGATGATATTGACATCGCTATCATTTTATTTGCTGAATCGAATGGGTACGGATACGCTTCAAGTGACTGCATATTAATCGGCGCTTCCAGCGCACTTATTTCACTCGCAGTATTTACAAACCCACCACCTATTGAGAAATATACCTCGCTATGTTGCTCCATACCTTCTGCATCAAATAACTTAAAAACCATACCATTTGGATGTTGAGATAAGGTTTCTTCTTTATCGAAAATAAGGTTTTCAACCACATTGAATTTAAGCGTACATGCGTTATCAAGAATTAACCGCCCTCTTTTCATTAATGAAGCAGAAAGCACATCAATATCTAAATGAGACAACTCTGTTGGCAAATACCCGTGTAGCCCCATCACAATAGCCAGGTCTGTCGCATGCCCCTTTCCTGTATGGGCAAGCGAGCCCTTCAATGTACAACAAACTTGCCATGTGGGTTTTATCTGATCAAGAAAGTGAGAATTTAAATACTCACGAAACATATACGCGGCAGACATTGGCCCCATCGTATGTGAACTCGAAGGGCCTATTCCAACTTTAAAGAGGTCAAGGGTGCTAATAAACATACTAGTAACCTTCCGATACAGATGAAATTAAAAACTGAATACTTATCTTTAATATAGGCCATTCAGAAACACCTCGCCTCTATATAAAGCAAGAATTAACCCTTCAATAAACATAAATAGGTTGGCGAAGACCTTCATCGCCGCTACAATTCCCTACTCCCACCCTAAATGCGAGGCTAATGTGGCAAAAATCGGACGAAAAAATCTTCTTGAGGTCGTTAAAATTGCTCCACATGGTGCTTACTTACAAGGAGGCTGGCTTGGCGAAATATTGCTACCAAACCGTTTTGTTCCTGAAGATTGTGAAGTTGGCGACCCAATTGATGTTTTTATTTACCTCGACTCAGAAGATCGATACATCGCCACAACACAAAGGCCAAGAGCTCAGGTAGGAGAAGTCGCCTTTCTACCTGTTGTTGCCGT
>CAJWBJ010000055.1 GCA_913020495.1 uncultured Oleiphilus sp. | reverse complement strand
AGTCAAATTATGTTTTAGTCGTTCCAATTTTCTTGATTCACTTTAAAATTCTATTCACTGGGCTCTTCAGGTTCAATTGGCGGGCAATGATATTCAGCAACTTTATCGCCTTCATCCACACTGAAAAGATGCACATCAAAGCCCCAAAGTCGATGAACATGCTTGAGTACATCTGCTGTGCTATCTGCAAGTGGAACGCGTTGATGGGGGATATGTCGTAAGGTTAATGACCTGTCGCCTCTTAAATCAACATCCCATACCTGAATGTTGGGCTCTTTCATACTTAAGTTATATTGTTGTGAAAGTTGCTCTCGAACATAGCGATAGCTGTTTTCATTGTGAATGCCGGTGATTTCATAATGTTGAACTTGGTCGTCATCCTTAATTGAAAACAGCTTTAGGTCTCTAATGACTTTAGGCGATAGGTATTGAAGGATAAAGCTCTCATCTTTAAAGTTGCGCATTGCAAAATCTAAGGTTATTAGCCAGTCTGATCCGGCAATGTCAGGGAACCACTGTTTATCTTCATCTGTTGGGTATTCACAGATTCGCCGTAAATCCTGAAACATGGCGAACCCTAATGTATAGGGGTTGATACCACTAAACCATTTGCTGTCAAACGGGGGTTGATAAACCACGGCTGTATGCGAGGTGAGAAACTCCATGATGAAACCTTCATCGACTAGTTTTCTGTCATACAGTGTATTCATGATGGTGTAATGCCAGAAGGTTGCCCAGCCTTCATTCATCACTTGGGTTTGTCGTTGAGGATAAAAGTATTGTGCAATTTTTCGTACAATACGAATGACTTCTCGTTGCCATGGTTCTAATAATGGCGCATTCTTCTCGATAAAATAGAGTAAGTTTTCTTGCGGCTCATCAGGGAAGCGAGCTTTGGAAATTTCATCATCATTATCTGAATTGACAGGAATGGTTCGCCAAAGTTCATTCACCTGTTGTTGCATATAATGTTCGCGTTCTTTTTGGCGTTTGGACTCTTCTTCTGCTGATATTGGGACGGGGCGCTTATAGCGATCAACCCCATAGTTCATGAGTGCGTGGCAGGAATCCAATATTTTTTCGACTTCATCAATGCCGTGGCGCTCTTCACACCTGGAGATATAGTTTTTAGCAAACAGTAAGTAGTCGATAATAGCGCTGGCATCTGTCCAGGCTTTAAATAAGTAATTTCCTTTAAAGAATGAATTGTGTCCATAAGCGGCATGGGCGACGACTAATGCTTGCATCATCATGGTGTTCTCTTCCATTAGATAGGCAATGCAAGGGTCAGAATTTATCACGATTTCGTAGGCGAGACCCATCTGACCTCGTTTGTAATTTTGCTCACTATTTAGGAATTGCTTGCCAAATGACCAGTGGTGATACCCTAAAGGCATGCCAACGGAAGAGTAAGCATCCAGCATTTGCTCGGAGCTGATAATTTCAATTTGATTTTGGTAGGTGTCCAGATTGTATTCTTTGGCAATTTTTGCAATGGCCTCGTCATATTTTTCGATTAACTCAAAAGACCATTCGGAGCCAGTTGAAATATAGTTATTATCATCCTGTTTATTCATGATGACTTCCTTTACGCGAAAACAATTCTCTGAAAACAGGGTAAATTTCACTCTCATCACTGATATTTTGTATAGAGAAATTCTCAGGAAAATCAGCGTTTAGTTTTTCATATTCATGCCATAAACTTTGGTGTTCTAATTTTGTTATTTCAATGTAAGAGTAGTATTGCACTTGGGGTAAAATACCCTCTCTAAGAAGTTTTGAACATAAAGGAGAGTCATCGTTCCAATTGTCGCCGTCAGAAGCTTGTGCCGCGTAAATATTCCAGTCTGCCGCTGGGTAGCGTTGCTTGATAATCTCATCCATTAATTTTAAGGCGCTTGAAACAATTGTGCCGCCTGTTTCTCGGGAGTAGAAAAACTCTTCTTCATCCACTTCTTTAGCACTAGTATGGTGACGAATAAAAACGACATCAATTTTTGTATAATTTCGCTTTAAAAATAAATACAGCAAAATATAAAAACGCTTGGCAATGTCTTTGTGCATCTGGCTCATTGAGCCTGATACATCCATCAAGCAAAACATGACGGCGCTGGTGCTGGGAACTGGGTGCTTGATATGTTGATTGAATTTGAGGTCAAACTCGTCAATCCAAGGGATCTTCTTGATACGTTTTTTCAGTGCATCAATGGATAGTTTAAGTGCTTGGATTTCTTCAGTGTGGTTCTCTGGAGAGGCTTCAAGTGTTAGTAATTTTACTTCAAGCTCTTTAATGGTTTCGCGTTTTTTCCCCGTAAGGGCTATTCGTCTGCCATAAGCTTTTTGTAAGGAGCGAATGATGTTGATTTTGGCAGGGTTTCCTTGGTTTGCGTAGCCTGCCCGTAAGTACTTAAAAGAGGTTGTATCCTTTAGCTGTTTTTTTATAAGGTTTGGTAATTCAAGGTCTTCAAACATGAAATCCAAGAATTCATCCTGAGAGATTTGGAAAACAAATTCATCCATGCCTTCGCCTGAATTACTTGCTTCTCCCTGACCTGATCCTTGACCACCCTGACCTCCGGGGGGGCGGGCAACTTGGTCTCCGGTCGTGAACTCTTTATTGCCCGGATTGACTGTTTCACGCACACCGCCTTGTCCAGAACGGAAAATAGGCTCGTCGAGATCTTTGCTGGGAATGCTGATGCTTTCTCCTCGCTCTATATCTGTGATGCTGCGTTTACCCACAGCTTCAGATACCGCCTTTTTTATATGATCGCGATAGCGTCGAAGAAAGCGCTCACGATTGACAGCGCTTTTGTTTTTGCCGTTAAGTCTACGGTCAATAATATGGGTTAAGCCCATCGTTTCTCCCGACTAAATTGATTTCTGTCACAGAGTACATCTATGCACTGTGCGTTAGGTGATATGAGTGGAGCTGCGTGTCATATCACTGAGATTTACGTACTCTTAAGTACCACTCGGCTAATAGCCTAACCTGCTTCTCTGTATAGCCTCGGTCAATCATGCGTTCTACAAACTGCTCATGTTTGTGCTTATCTTCATGGGAGCTTTTTGGGTTAAATGAGATAACAGGCAGTAAGTCTTCTGTGTTGGAGAACATTTTCTTTTCGATTACCGAGCGTAACTTCTCGTAGCTCTGCCATGATGGATTTTTGCCATTGTTATTGGCTCGAGCTCTCAGCATAAAGTTGACGATTTCATTTCGGAAATCTTTAGGGTTACTGATACCTGCAGGTTTTTCTATTTTTTCCAACTCTTCATTAATGGCTGATCGGTCAAATATTTCACCGGTTTCGGGGTCTCTATAATCTTGATCTTGTATCCAAAAGTCTGCATAAGTAACGTATCTGTCAAAAATATTTTGTCCATACTCAGAATAAGATTCCAAGTAAGCGGTTTGAATTTCTTTACCAATAAATTCTACATAGTGCGGTGCTAAAAACTCTTTAATAAAGCGTAGATATTGCTCTGCAAGCTCTTGCGGAAATTGTTCTTGCTCGATTTGTTTTTCAAGTACATAAAGTAAGTGAACCGGGTTTGCAGCTATTTCTGTCGTATCAAAATTAAATACCCGTGAAAGAATTTTAAATGCAAAGCGGGTAGATAGGCCTTCCATGCCTTCATTGACGCCTGCGTTGTCTTTATATTCTTGCATTGATTTGGCTTTGGGGTCGGTATCTTTAATGTTCTGCCCGTCATAGACTTTCAATTTAGACTCAATATTAGAGTTCTCGGGCTCTTGCAAGCGTGAGAGTACGGAAAATTGCGCCAGCATATTCAAGGTGTCGGGCGCGCAAGGTGCGTTGAGGAGGGAGCTACTTTGTAATAACTTCTCATAAATTTTAATTTCTTCCGTTACTTTTAAACAATAAGGGACTTTCACAATGGATATTCGGTCTAAAAAAGCTTCATTGTTTTTATTGTTGCGGAAGGTTTGCCATTCAGATTCATTGGAATGCGCTAAAATGATGCCTTCAAAAGGAATCGCACTCATACCTTCAGTTGAGTTGTAATTACCTTCTTGCGTGGCAGTTAATAAGGGGTGAAGCACTTTTATGGGGGCTTTAAACATCTCTACAAACTCAAGCATTCCCTGATTAGATAAACATAAGCCACCACTAAAGCTATAAGCATCTGGGTCGTCTTGAGAAAAGTCTTCAAGCATACGGATATTAACTTTTCCTACTAAAGCTGAAATATCCTGATTGTTCTCATCGCCAGGCTCAGTTTTGGCAATGGCGGTTTGATCTAAAATAGAAGGCCATAACTTCACGACTTTGAATTTTCTGATGTCACCGCCGTATTCATGTAAGCGTTTAACCGCCCACGGAGACATGATGGCACCAAGGTAGCGAGAGTCTATGTCATAGTTTTCTTTTAATAATGCACCATCTTCTTTTGCATCAAATAACGACAAGGGTTTGTCATTAACAGGGGAATCTTTGATAGCGTAGAAGGGGACTTTTTGCATTAAGTCCTTCAACTTTTCGGCAAGTGATGATTTACCACCACCAACGGGACCAAGTAAGTAAAGAATTTGTTTCTTTTCTTCTAAACCTTGTGCTGCATGCTTAAAGAAGGACACGATTTGTTCAATGCATTCTTCCATACCATAAAAATCATTGAATTCTTTGTATCGTTTAATGACTTTATTGGAGAAAATACGACTTAAACGTGGGTCTTTGGATGTATCAACGAACTCGGGCTCACCAATTGCGAGTAGTAGTCTTTCAGCAGCGGAAGCATAGGCGCTTGGATCGTTTTTGCATATTTCAAGGTATTCTTCAAGCGTGAACTCTTCTTCTTGAGTGAGTTCATACCGAGTCTGGTAATGGCTAAAAATACTCATAACGCCCCCTGTTAAGGTGATGTAGTGTTTTTAAATGATATGTTTACATGGTGCTGGTATTCCTGTTATCGATGCTGTTTTACTTAAACTTCTTAATAGAGTTATCGGCAAATATTGGAAGAAATTGATTGATAAATGTACTGTTAGTGTAGTTTAAATAGACTGATTAATCTGTTTTTGGTTCCAAAAATAAATGATTTGTCACAAATAATGACAATGGAAAATGCTAAGTTATGCGCCAATTTTGATGTACCACTTTAATTTTGTAGGAAAAATATGCTTCGTCTCTGCTTGTTTTCAGTTTTATTATTTATTTCATCGTCAGTGTTTTCATATACCTTAGAAATAACAGAAAAAGAGATACAAGAAAAAGTTTCCGCAATGATGCCGTTAGAAAAGAAACAGTTTTTTGTGACGGTAAAATTATCAGATCCTAAAGTTGAATTAATAAAAGATAGTGATCGAATGGGGATTTTTCTTAATGTGGGGGCGGTGATTCCTGGCGTTATGAAGGGGGCAGGGCGAGGGCGCATGACGGGAAGTATTTCTTATGACCCCCTTAAAGGCGCTTTCTATTTTAAAGAAGTGAACATTGAAGCCTTGGAAATTGACAATTTAGCGCCTGAGTATGCTGAAAAGATAAAACTTCTGGCCCAAACGGTGGTGTCAAAATCGATGTCTCAATACCCTGTCTACCAGTTTAAAGATACGGACATTAAACAGAAACTAGCGAAAGCAACGTTGGAATCGGTGGAGGTTAAAAATGAACGCTTGCTTGTAACGCTGAGCATATTTTAGCAGTTAGGTTTAAGACGATGTCTTGGAAATCAGTTTGGTAAAGTAAGCAAGGCGCATGTTAAAAAATGATTGAAACTATTTATGCCAGAGGGCCGGGTTTATGGATGCCGAAACCTTGGCCGAAGTCGACACCAATCTTCTTAAGTGCGTCAGCTGACTCTTGATTCTCAACAAACTCGGCAATCGTCTGTAAGCCAGCAGCATGTCCAATGGTATTACAAGCTTCGACAATCCCCCTGTCTATGGGGTCGTTTAATAAATTGAGAACGAAACTGCCATCAATTTTTAGATAGTCGACCGGAATGGTTTTTAAATAAGAAAATGAACTCATACCCGCTCCAAAATCGTCGAGCGCAAATTTAAAACCTTCTTCTCTAATCTCTGATATAAATTCAACGGCGTCGGACAGGTTATCAATTGCTGCAGTTTCAGTGATTTCAAGGCAAATACGATTTGGTTTGATAGCGTATTGTTTTAGTAAAATACGTACATCATTAAAAAATGATTTGTCACTTAAAGAATTTCCAGACAGGTTAATAAAGAAAGTGCCTTCATCCTTATGACCTAAACCTGATTCGGCCAGATATTTAAATGCATTTTGAATGACCCATCGGTCAAGCCTTGGCATAAGTCGATAGCGTTCCGCCGCTGGGATAAATTCACCCGGGAAGACGAGCCGGCCATTGTCATTTAATCGAACTAAAAATTCCCCATGCTCACCATGACAGTGATTTTGAAAGCCTTTCATTGATTGGAAATGTAGTACGAAGTGATCATCTTTAATGGCTTGTTTAATTTTACCAACCCATTGCATCTCATTACGGCGCTGTTGATATTCAGGGTCTTCTTCATTAAACCACTGAATGCCATCGTTGCCTTTTTCTTTAGCTGTATTACAGGCCATATCAACGCAACTCATTATGCCTTGAACTGACTGTGTATTTTGACTTATTGCGACAACACCAATACTAATACTGGTCGTAAATGGCTTATCTTGCCAAGAAAATTGCAGGTCTTTGATATATTCTTGTAATTTCTCAGCAAGTTTAAATGATTGAGCTTTATTGGTGTTTTTAAGCAATATACCAAACTCATCAGCCCCTAAACGAGCAATTGTATCTGAGTTGTTGGTTTGTCTTAGCAGTACGAGTGATACCTGTTTGAGTAATTCATCACCTGCTACGTGTCCACAAGTATCATTGATAATTTTGAATTGATCTAAATCGAGAGTCATTAGAATATGTGAAGTCTTTTGAGTCTTAGAATTTTCTAAGGCTTCATGTAAGCATTTCTCAAAATATTCCCGATTTGCTAAGCCGGTCAGGTTGTCATGATATGTCAGGTGTTCGAGATCTTTTTCAGTCCTTCTCTTTTCGTGACGGGACTCGCTCTCACGAATTTCTCGCTCTATGGCTGGTACTAATCGTGCAAGATTATCTTTCATAACATAATCTTGTGCGCCGGAATTCATCGCATTTATGGCATCTTTTTCCGTAATTTCACCTGAAACAATGATGACGGGAAGGTCGGGGTTAAATTCTTTAACAGTAGCAAGCGCTTCGGATGATGAATAAGAGGGCATGTGGTGATCTGAAATGACAATGTCCCATTCATCATTTTCGAGTGCGGTCAAAAGAGTTTCTTCTGAATCAACGCGCTGATGATTGATATCTAAACTATTTCGTTTGAGTTCACGCAAAAGTAGTAATGCGTCGTCTTGGGAGTCATCAACTATTAAAATATTATACATGTGGCTCTTAGCTGGAAATATAGGTTAGTAAGCAAAGTCTTTGAGTCAAAATTATAATTTGCAGGTACCATACTAGAAAAGGTGAAGTTTTGTAATATTCAAACATTTACTTACAGAAGTTTAGGTGACAGCTTCTAGAATACAAGTGCTTTAGAGGCTTCTTTTTTGTTGAAGTTCAAAGCTGTTGATGGATTAAATCGTAAGGGAAGTAGGGAGAAGAAAAAAATCTCTATGTTATTTCTTAGTTGGTATCAGATAGATTTTTTATTTTGGGAAGATATGTATTAGCGGGTTCCTCACAGAGACAACAGGCATAATTGACCTGTTAATGATGAAAAAGTACCAAACAATATGCGTCTTCTCGAGGGTTCAACGTATGGCCACTAAGCGTTAGCTGCTTTTTGTCCCTGTTTCATTACTGATCGATGCTTCTTGCTTAAATCTAAAAATGTCGGCATCGGGCCAATATCTTTAAATACGGGGTCGCCCATTTCATCAGTGGTAACTATTTCCTTACCTGCAACATAGGGGAAGCTTGTTTCTAGTTCATCGAGTGCCGCAGATAATAATTCACCTAAAATTTCACTTTTAGTACGTTTCGGGTACATTTCAGCGAGTGCTGTGACCTTTGCAGCATCTTCCAGTGGTAAACGAAATGAATATTCATCACTTGTAAGGGTTGCTTTTGCTTGTTGTTCCCAACATTCAGCGAGTGCTTTAATTTTCATAAGCTATTATCCTTATTGTACTTTCTAACTGTTACTCTTAGTTTAGTCATAATTATTAGGGATGTAATAGATAGAATTGTGTGTATTTGTTAACACCTGTTTAAAGGATGGAATATGTCTGAATTACACCCCGCATTACGTGATAACGTCAGGTTATTAGGTGGCTTACTGGGCCAAAATATACAAGAGCATCTGGGTCAGGAATTTTTAGATAAATTAGAAGCAATACGCGCTGCGGCAAAAATTGATCGTAATGAGCAGACAGGCGATGCAAGTCCAGAGTTAGTTCGGTTACTAACAGGCTTGGGCGATGAAGAAATTGTATCGGTAGCGCGAGCTTTTAATCAGTTTTTAAATCTAGCTAATATTGCAGAACAATATCATGGTGTGCGACGGAACCGTACTGACCAAGAGGAGGGTATTGAAGCCTTCGATGATTTATTTGATCGATTAAAAAAAGCGAAGAAATCAGATCAGGATCTTGCTGGACTATTGGAGGGCATGAAAATTGAGTTTGTGCTGACAGCACACCCAACGGAAGTTACCCGCCGAACACTTATAATGAAATATGAAGCGATTACGGCATGTTTGGCAAAGCAGGATCGCCCCGACCTGAGCGATCAAGAAAAGTCTCGTATCCGGGATAAACTAAATCGTTTGGTTTGTGAGGCTTGGCATTCAGACGAAATAAGACATGACCGACCTTCTGCTGTTGATGAGGCTCGTTGGGGGTTCGCTGTAATTGAAAATAGTTTATGGGAAGCTTTGCCTGAGTTTTTACGTGATTTTGATATTGCCTTAAATGATAAGTTTGGTGTGAAACTACCACCGGATGCCAGTCCGATTCGTTTTGCATCCTGGATGGGCGGAGATCGTGATGGTAACCCAAATGTGACGGCAACGCTTACTGAGGAAGTGATGAGTTTGAGTCGTTGGATGGCTGCAGACTTGTATTTACGTGATGTGCGTGCCTTGATGAATGAGCTATCTATGTGGGATTGCTCTGATGAATTGCGAATTGAGGCTGATAAATACCTGGCCGATAATAAACGTAACCGTGATGAACCGTATCGACTGGTTTTAATGCAGCTACGAAAACGTTTGATTGCGACGCTTGATTGGTCAGCTAAAAAGGCAAATGGAGAAGAGGCAGATACTTACGATATTCTTATAGAAAATGAAGAACTCATTGCTCCCTTAATGTTGTGTTATCGCTCTTTGCATGAAAAAGGTTTGCATTCTGTCGCAAATGGTTTGCTATTAGATACTATTCGCCGCGCCAGTTGTTTTGGTTTAGAGTTGGTGAAATTAGATATTCGCCAAGATTCAGAGCGTCATCTTGATGTAATGAGTGAGTTGACTCAGTATTTGGGGCTAGGGGACTTTTCGGACTGGGATGAAGAGCGCAGGCAAACATTTTTACTTGCTGAGCTTCAAAGTAATCGACCACTAATTCCAGTGAAATGGCCTTGCAGTGATGACGTTAAAGAGGTTCTCAAGACGTGTCGAATGATAGCAAAACAACCTTCGTCAGCTTTAGGTTCTTACGTTATCTCTATGGCTAGTTCTCCTTCAGATGTATTGATCGTCATTTTGCTGTTAAAAGAGGCGGGTATTACCCATCGTATGAGGGTTGTGCCTTTATTTGAAACGTTGGATGATTTATCAGGCTCAAGTGAAGCCATTAATCGTCTATTGGCGATAGCCTGGTATAAAGATTATTGCCAGAATCACCAAGAGGTGATGATTGGCTATTCTGATTCTGCGAAAGATGCCGGACAAATGGCGGCAGCTTGGGCGCAGTATCAAGCACAAGAGCGCTTGGTTAGTGTTGCGGAAAAACATCATGTCAAACTAACGTTATTTCATGGTCGCGGAGGAACAGTTGGTCGAGGTGGCGGCCCTGCGAATCGTGCAATTTTATCTCAGCCTCCGGGGTCAGTTGCCGGCTCTTTTAGAATCACTGAACAGGGTGAAATGATTCGATTCAAGTTTGGTTTGCCTACAGTGGCCAAGCAAAGTCTAAAATTGTATTTAAGTGCAGTGATTGAGGCGAGTTTATTGCCGCCACCAAAGCCAAGAGAGGCTTGGCGAGATTTGATGAACGAAATGACTCAGCTTTCACTGTCTTCTTATCGTGCAACAGTACGAGAAGATCCTGACTTTGTTGATTACTTTAGGGCGGCAACGCCAGAACAAGAGTTAGGGAAGCTTGCTCTTGGAAGCCGCCCAGCACGTCGAAAAATGGGTGGTGGCGTGGAAAGCCTACGTGCAATTCCGTGGATTTTTGCTTGGACGCAAATGCGCCTGATGTTACCCGCATGGTTAGGGAGTGATGATGCATTAGAAACAATATTATTATCAGAAAAATCAAAAACGTTAGATGAAATGTTTAAGCAGTGGCCTTTTTTCAAAACACATATTGATATGTTGGAAATGGTCGTCGCTAAAGGTGATGCACGTATTGCTCGTTATTATGATCAAGTGTTGGCACCGGAAGCACTTAAGCCGTTAGGTCACACGTTAAGACATCGCTTTTTACGAATGATTGAATTAGTGAATCAGGTAAAACAGCAGGATGTCATACAGCAAGCCAACCCTCAGTTTCAGGGGTCCTTGGATGTACGTAACCCTTATACAGACCCTTTGCACTATTTACAGGCGGAGTTGTTGAGAAGAGACCGGCAATGTCAAGGAGAGGGGGGGGAGTCTGTTCAGTTGGTTGAGGCTGCGTTGAAGGTGACGATGGCTGGTATTGCTGCGGGTATTCGTAATACTGGTTAGTCAAGACTTACGTTAAGCTACCTATTTACATAGCCTTACAAATTGCTCTATTTTGAAATATGTAATTGTGAAGTTATGTCGGTGTTAGTTGTGAAAAAACAACTACACTATTGTATCTGCATAAATATTTATTGAGTGTTGAAAATTAAGGTTAAGGTGAAGCTGTGCCTATTGCGTCAAAATTAAGTCATTTTATAGATAGTAAGGGGATTACTTTTCAGCCTCTACATCACCCGCGAAGTGAGCACTTTGGTCATGCTATTGAGCTGGCTAATGCTGTTCCTGAGCTTTGTGCTAAAACCATTCCTTTGATTGATAAAGCGGGGCCTGCAATTGCCGTTATTCCTTATCTGGCAGATTTGGATTTGGAGGTGATTAATACTACTTTGAGTCGCCAGTTTCAGCCATTAAGCGAAGAAAACACAAGTAAGCTCTTTCGTGATTGTGATTCAGGTGCGGTACCTGCATTCGGGATGGCGTATGGACTTCCTGTGATCATCGATCTTGATATGTTGGAAAATGATTACGTTTTTTCAGCAAGTGGCTGCGCTTGTACCTTATTAAAAATGCCGGGTATTGTATTTCGTACCGCGATGATGGGCGCTATTAAGGGGCGAATATCAAAATGGCCCGACGCAAATTCTGAGTGTTTGGGTGAAGGACTGGTTGAGTGTGATGGTCATGTATCTTTAGATCTGGTAGCAAGAAAATTAGAGCGTTTGTATCAATTACCACCTATGCCGGAGACAGCAGTACGGATTATGCATCTAACTTCTGACCCCGATTCTGATGTTTTTCAGCTTGCTGCGTTAATTGAGAAAGATCCGAGTTTATCTGCTCAGGTAATGCGTTATGCGCGGTCCGCTTTATTTTCTTATCGTGGTGAGTTAAACAGTATTAAAGATGCCGTTAATATTGTTTTAGGTTTTGATCGCGTGTCGCAGTTATCAATGGGAATTGCTGCATCTAAAGCATTCAATATTCCACAGCATGGACCATTAGGTTTGGAGCATTTTTGGCAGCATGCACTTTACTCGGGTGTTTTATGTCAAGCTTTGGCGTTGATGGCAAAACCCTGTTTGGAAATCGATGAAAAAGATGCTTATTTAGCGGGTTTATTGCATAACTTCGGAGTTTTATTAATCGGTCATTTGTTCCCGCCTGAATTTAAAATGCTCAATAAATTGAGAGAATCCGAACCTGAAGCAAGCATGGCAGATATTGAGCAGCAGGTTTTTGGGATGGGTGGTGCTCAAGAATTTATTTCATTGGGGCATGGTTCTATTGGTGCAGTCTTGCTTAAAATGTGGGGGCTACCTGATGCCTGCATAAAAGCCGCTGCAATGCACCAGAAACTTGATTATCAAGGGGCGGGTGAGTACTACGTCTACTTGGTTCAAGTGGTGAATTACTATTTAGCTCAAGAAGGGATTGGTGATGAGACTATCGAATATGATCCCCAGCCTGTTCTTGAACTATTAGGTCTTGATGAAGAAAAAGTGCAAGAGCTGATGTCTGTTTGCATTGAACAGTGCCGTAGTCTAGATGGTATGATTAGTCATATGGCTGCTTGATTTCCAAATCTATTCGTACAAATAATGTGCGCTAAAAAAAGCTTCGGGTTTCTGAGGCTTCCACTGTCTCGTTCAAGCCCGTATAATGTCGCGTCTTCATTGGTTACTAGCTAGCCATTCGAACCATATTTTGATTCAGCTATAAATAAATGGCCTTTAAGTGTTCTTGTAACGTATTGAAAAATATTGAATTTTAATGAGAGCTGAGCATTAACTGCTTGTTTAAGAAGTGCCAACATTTGAGTTGAAGGTGTTACAGATTTTTATAATTTTAAGCTAATTTAAGGGAGCAACCCGTTTATGAAAGTAATTCTACTAGGCGCGCCAGGTGCTGGAAAAGGTACTCAAGCCCAGTTCATGACTGAAAAGTACGGTATTCCGCAAATCTCTACCGGTGATATGTTACGAGCAGCTGTTAAAGCTGGTTCACCTTTAGGCGTCAAAGTAAAAGAGGTCATGGCATCTGGTGGTTTAGTCTCAGATGAGACGATTATTGAGCTGATTCAAGAGCGTATTAAAGAAGACGATTGCGCAAAAGGCTTTCTTTTTGATGGCTTCCCCAGAACGATTCCTCAAGCTGAAGCATTAAAAAAACAAGGCGTTGACATTGATGCTGTCGTTGAAATTAATGTTGAAGATAAAGAAATTATTAGTCGTTTAAGTGGGCGTCGTGTTCATGAGGCAAGTGGTCGAATTTATCATGTTAAATACAATCCACCTACGGTAGAAGGTAAAGATGATGAAACGGGCGACCCTTTAATTCAGCGCGAAGATGACTCAGAAGAAACAGTTCGTAAACGTTTAGGTGTTTATCATTCTCAAACGGCACCTTTAGTTGAGTATTATTCTGCTTGGTCCAAAAGCGGTGAAGAAAAAGCGCCTCGCTATGTAAAAGTTGATGGTGTGGGTGAAATGGCTCAAATTAAAGAGCAAATCGTACAAGGCTTGGACGGTTAATCTTCTCTATTATAAGGTGGGCAGAGCCCACTTTTTGCCTTTTTAAGCAAATGACTTCTTATGCCTAATGTTCTCGCACTAGATACTTCCTCTGACTACTGTTCTGTCTCTCTCTATTCTAAAGGCAAGCTGACCTCAACAAGTGAGCTGGCCCCTAGAAGTCATACTCAATTATTATTGCCAATGGCAAAAAAGGTCATCGAGAATAGCTCTATTTCACTAGAAGACCTTGATGCAGTCGCCTTTGGTTGCGGTCCTGGTTCTTTTACAGGTTTAAGAATAGCGGCAGGGGTTGCGCAAGGTTTAGCCTATGGTTTGAATTGTTCAATACTGCCAATTTCTAACCTTCAGGCTATGGCATTACAACACTATCGACAGCATGGTAAAAATAATATATTGGTTGCATTTGATGCTCGCATGGGTGAAGTGTACTGGAGTGCTTGTCAGGTTAAAGTGTCTGATCAAAATGTGGCAGTTGTTACTTGTGGTGGTGAGCACGTGAGTGCACCTGAAGCAATATTTCTTCCAGATGAACTTAATGACTGCGACTTGGTTGGTGTTGGAAGTGGGTTTAGCTTCTTAGAAAGTTTCCCTTCTTTAATTCAGCAAAGAGTAAGCGAGTTTGATGTGAATGCACGACCTCAAGCTGAAGCTATCTGTGAATTAGCATTAAGTGCAATGAAGCAGGGAATAACTGGAACTTTAGCAGATGCCGTACCCAGCTATATTCGGGATAAAGTGACTTGGCAGAAACTGCCCGGCCGCGAGTAAGTGAGTGATACAATTTTAAGGATAAAACACCAATGACATGGTTTGAAGCGGTAATACTTGCCTTGGTGCAAGGGCTAACAGAATTCTTGCCCATTTCCAGCTCAGCACATTTAATTTTACCTTCTCAAATATTAGGTTGGAGTGATCAAGGTTTAGCTTTTGATGTCGCTGTTCATGTGGGCACATTAATGGCGATAGTTATTTACTTTCGTCGTGAAGTTGTTGACTTAAGTGGCGCTTGGTTAAATAGCGTTACTGGGCGAGAGCAGAGTCAAAATGGTCGTTTAGCTTGGTTGATAGTGTTATCAACTATTCCTGCTGGCATGGCGGGTATTCTTTTTAATGATTTTATTAGTGAGAACTTGCGTTCGACAGCTGTCATTGCCAGTACTACGATTATTTTTGGCTTAGTTTTATTTCTGGCGGATCGTCGCGGTAGTCGCCTTTTAAAAATTGAAAACATGAATGTTAAGTCAGCGTTGGTGATTGGTTTAAGTCAGGCGATAGCACTTATTCCTGGAACTTCTCGTTCAGGTATTACGATGACGGCAGCTTTATTGTTAGGTTATTCTCGTGATGCAGCGGCTCGATATTCTTTTCTTTTATCTATTCCTTTAATTGCTGCAGCGGGATTATTAAAAGCCAAAGAGTTATTTGAAACCGGCAGTGAGAATGATTGGTTCTTGGTTATGGTGGGTACCGGGGTTGCTTTTGTGAGTGCATACGCTTGTATTTATTGGTTTTTAGCTTTGCTTGATAAAATCGGTTTTACACCTTTTGTCATCTACCGTTTATTGTTAGGTGCTGTATTGTTGGCACTTATTGCTTTTTCTGGCTAGAATGTTTAAGTAATTTATTGTTAATACTTTGTGCACTGATGCACTTTAAAGAACTTTGGTTAGATTGGGTTTCTGGTCATGGATATTTCACATTCACTTGTTAATACTCGGTTTTCTCCTCCGCTTCAAACGAACCGGCAGGTAAACCCTGAGCCTGCAGAGCGTCAAGAAAAGCAGTCGACGCGTTCTAGTGATGCGTCATCGAGTCAAAATATTGATAGTAGTGCTATCAAACGACGTGCAGAATTATTGCAAGCTGACCGTGTGCAGCGTGTTAACTCTCTCGCATCAGCACCGTTACAAACCCAAAAAGCAGTGAATAGCTACCAGCAAACAATTGACGCGACTCATAAGTTTGAACAAGGCGAGTTAGTAGGCATAGATTTATTTGTATGACCTTTCTGCTGTGAGCTCTGACTTATCTTCCATATTATCTGTTTGTGCTGATTCAAGCTTCCCACTTGCTGTAAGTCGTGCGCAGTCATTTTCTGAAAAGCATCAATTACCATTTGTTTTAGATGAGCATGGAGAGCTGGCCAGCGCCTCTTTTTCTAATAAAAAAAAATCAAACTGTAAAGTTCCAGAAAGTTTAATAAATCCTCCTCCTTATATTTTATATTACCAAGGCCATTCAGTTTCAATATTGCAAACTGAAAAAGGCGCTCCCGGGCCAGTATCCGCTTCTTTTTTAGGTGGTAAAACAGAGCATCGACGTCAATTTGGGGGAGGGAAGGGGCAATTAATAGCGAAAGCGGTCGGTTTAAATAATGGCGTTGTGCCTGAGGTGCTTGATGCTAGCGCTGGTTTGGGGCGAGATGCGTTTGTATTAGCGTCATTGGGTTGTAAGTTGATGCTGCTGGAACGTTCTCCAGTGATTGCCGAGTTGTTATCCTGTGCTTTAGAAGAGGCTCGTGACACGGCTATTGATGAAATTATTGCACGCATGCAATTGACTCAGGTAAATTCAAGTGAATGGCTTGAGCAGCAAGAGTTTGCCGTTGCTGATGTTATTTATTTAGATCCAATGTACCCGCACCGTGAAAAGTCATCCTTAGTAAAAAAAGAAATGCGTTTGTTTCAGGTTTTGGTTGGTGAAGATTTTGATGATGCTGAACTGTTGTCGGCGGCGTTAAAAAAAGCGCGATATCGTGTCGTGGTAAAGCGCCCAAGAAAAGGGCTAGCGATTGAGGGTGCTACACCTAGTTATCAGTTGACAGGAAAAAGTTGCCGTTATGATATCTACTCCATTAAAAGTTTAGCTGGTTTGAAGTCTGAAGCGGTGTGTGGGAAAAATAAATAGGTTTAAATATGAATCTGCAAAAACTACTGAACACAGCAGCCAAGTGTTGGCAGCAAGGTGATACAAAAGGCGCTAAGAAAGCTTATAAAAAGGTTATAGCTATCGATCCACGTCACTATAGAGCGATCAATAACCTTGCTTCCATTATGTATATTTCCAAAGACTATGCGAAAGCTGAAGAACTCCTCCGTCAAGCTATACAGGTGGCACCAGATTTAAGTGAAGCTCATATTAACCTCGGAAATATTTATAGCATTACTGGTCAGCTTGACCAAGCTATAAGTACTTTTTCTGATGTCATTAAGCTTGAGCCGAATAATTATGTGGCATATCACCAGCTAGGCCTGTGCTTTTTCAAGTTAAAGGAACTTGATAACGCACTTAATGCAATAAAGCTAGCTGTTCGGATTAACCCCAGCGTAGCTGAACTATTCGTATTATTTGGGCAAATTCTTGAAGCTAAGGGAGTGATGCGTGATGCTGCTAATGCATATGAGCAAGCTTTAAGAATTCAGCCCACTCATATGTTGGCCCTAACAAACTTAGGGGCTGTCTTTCTGTATATGGGTGATAAGGATTCAGCGATCAATGCTTATGAAAACGCTCTTCAGTACTATCCTGATGAGCTGGGTATTTATTATTTTCTCAGCGGTCTGACAAATAAATACTTAAATAGTGACCTGAAGCGGAAAGTAGAAACTGCATTAGCTTCAGTCGATGCACCGCCTACCATAATGTGCTATGCCTTGTTTATTCAAGCACAATTCGCCAATCTCAATGGTGATTTTTTGATGGAGATGAAGCTGCTATCTCAAGCCCATCATAAGTTTTTGGAAACAAAAAACTTTCAAAAAGAGGCCAGTTATTATCTGGAAGAACTTCAGTTGTATGCTGAAGAAAGGCCTTTTACTTTCACAAAAGAAGGTATTGATCAGGTATCAATAGAGGATATGTCACCCATTTTCATTGTTGGTGCGCCAAGAAGCGGGTCTACTCTTATTGAAAATATAATTTGTGCTGCTGATAAGGGAATAGTAAAAGGCGAAGAAACCAGCATTATTGATAATGAATTGTTCAAACTTAGTCGGTCAGAGGCGATTCAAAAAAACTGGTTGCAGTTAGGAAAGAAGGTCTTAACCAGATATAAAGAGTTAGGGGTATTAAGTGGTGATAGATTTACAGATAAATCGCTTGAGAATGTGTTTATGATTGGCTTTATTTTGGACTTGTTTCCAAATGCCCGGATTGTTTACTGTAAGAGAAATCCAATTTCATCAGCGACATCAATCCTCAAAAATAACCTGAGTGCGCTATCCTGGGCTCATGATTTGGAGGGGATTTTCAAATACTTAGAGTGCAGTTCAAAAGCCTATCACTACTGGAAAAATGAACATCCAGAATCTATATATGAAATTGACTACGATCTTTTAGTCACTGATCAGGTTGGTGAGTCCAAAAAGTTACTGGAGTTTTGTCAGCTCCCTTGGTCAGAGCAGTGTTTGAATTTTCATAAGGAAAAAAACATCGTTAGTAAAACTGCCAGTGCTAGCCAAATCAGGAGTCCAATACATTCAGACTCCATTAATAAGTTTAAGCAATATGAACTCTTTTTTGATCCCTATAAAAAAGCTTATAAGTGGTTGAGCGAATAAGTTTACTTCCGATTGTTTAGGTTTCTTATACTGATGTCACCTGCATGATTGCTTGTCGAAGCTCCGAATTTAAAACCAGACGAGCATCCTCAGAAATTTGTTCTATTTGTTCACTGTATTCTAATTTACCCGCTGCATTTGTTGTCACCACATTTTTTTCTTGTAGTTTACTTATGAAGTTGCGAAATAGTGCTTTATCAAAAAATTCAGGTGCATTTAAACCAAATAAAATAGACATGCGCTCGGCCATTTGTGTGCTTTGTTTTTCTAGCTGGCTCGCGTCAAGGTTG
Source organism: uncultured Oleiphilus sp. (assembly GCA_913020495.1). Classification (GTDB taxonomy): domain Bacteria; phylum Pseudomonadota; class Gammaproteobacteria; order Pseudomonadales; family Oleiphilaceae; genus PZPK01. The sequence continues at coordinate 7,580 of CAJWBJ010000055.1, read as the reverse complement.
CTTGACCCTTCGTGTATTAAAATGGCTACAGAGATGTAATAACGTTCTAGGGTTTGAATGATAAATCGTGAAAGAATTGACAGCTGTACAAATTGATCGCTACCAATGACAGGGCGTACGATAATATCGCCATCTTCCAATAGAAGTTTGTTTTCGATGAGTACATTTAGCCAGCCTTCAAAAACGGCATCGATTTCATTGCTATCCCATTGCAGAAAAAGTTCTGATTTAATATAGGGGTAAATATCTCTAAAAATGGCATGTACTTTTTGTTTTTCCATGCTGATATTGTTGTGTAGCAGGCAGGCAATAAGCGAAGGGACTGCAAAGAAATGCAGTATGGTATTACGGTTATAAGTGAGTGAAACTGCGTTATGGTCCGTTAGGTTGATAATATCACCCATAGGGTGTTTTAGCCGGCCCACAAGGTGCATTTCTTCTGCGTAGTTAATCCAGCTTTCGCCGTCGCCTTCTGAAAAGGTCATGGTCTTGCTATAGGGTAAAGATTTTAGCATGGACGAAAATGATGTCATCAGATTTGCTAGTACGTTCGCGTCCATTGCATGACGCTCTGTTGATAGCAGCACCAAGGCTGTCATGTTGATCGGGTTGATGGCTGCAGAAGAATTGATGCGAGTGACGATTTCTGTTGAAAGCTTATCAACGATCTCAGGAAACCAGTCAGGCTTTTGGTTTTGCGTGCCTGCATCTTTTTCCCAGTTTGGTTCATGTTGATTCAGGTAGTCTTTAAGAAAAATAGGGTCTCCAAAATTTACACTGACCTTACCAAAAGACCTGCGTAAGTTTTTGAGTGACTTAAATAAACCAAAGACGGATTCCTTTTTCTTCTCTTTGCCTCTTAATTCACCTTGATAAGAGTTACCCTCAAGAACTTTTTCATAACCAAAGTATACGGGAACAAATGCGATAGGCTTTTGCTGGTCTCGTAAGTAGCTGTTAAGTGTCATGGCGATCATGCCTGCACGTGGTTGTAATGTTCTTCCTGTCCGACTTCGACCACCTTCAACAAAATACTCAACTGAATAGCCTCGTTTGAAAATAGTATGGATATATTCAGAAAAAATAGCCGCATAAAGAGGGTTGTCTTTGAAGCTTCTGCGCATGAAAAATGCACCCCCACGGCGTAGTACTGAACCGATAACTGGCAGGTTCAGGTTAATGCCTGCTGCGATATGAGGCACCATAATACCTTCGCTAAATAACAATGAAGATAAGAGCAAGTAATCAATATGGCTTCGGTGGCAAGGTGTGTATATGACGGCATGGTCTTTAGTTGTTTCTCTAACAACATCCAAGTTATGGGTGTTAATACCGCTATAAATTTTATTCCAAAGCTTGCTTAGAATTTTTTCAAGAAAAATAATCGTGGATATTTGTAAATTAGAGGCAATTTCGTCCCCATATTTCAGAGCGAGTCTTTCTGCTTTGTCAGTACTGATGTTGGTTTTTTTTGCATGTTCGTCAATGCAGGTTTTGATTTCAGGGCTATTAATGATCGTTTGAACAAGGTTGTGTCGGTGAGAGAGGTTAGGGCCAAGTACTGTTTGACGAACCCTCCGGAAGTGAACCCGCAGAATTCTAGCTGCTTTGCGCGCGCCGCGAGCGGCATCATTATCGCTTTCCTGATATATCTGCTGTAAGGACATTGCTTGGTTGAACTGAACGTACGTTCTTCTACCATGTAATAGAATAATCAGCAGTTGTTTCAAGTAACCTGGGACAGACCAGCCTTCAGTTAGTAGTAGTTTTAACCAGGATTTTTCTTTTGCAGGTGAGCGACCCCAGAAAAGAGACACAGGTACGACCTGAATATCCAAAGCATTATCCTCTGAAATGTCGTAAACCATCTGTTTTAAATCTTCAGTGACTGTCGGTGTTTGTCGTGTTTTAAACCATTGTCCCTTGCGCTCATATAAGAAAAAGAATGATCGGGAGAATGTTTTGTCTCCTAAATCGAGTTTCCCATGAGCTGAAGGTAAGCCTGAGTTAAGGCAGGCATTTTCAAGTACTAGTCTTGCGGAAAGTGAGCTGTATTGGAGTACGTAGCAAACAGGCTTGTCTGGGTCTAAATTTAATTCCTCTTTTTCTACTCCTTTTATTTCAGTGCGAACCCAAAGGAAAAGTATTTTTCTTAACAGAGCAAAAACTAGTAGGCTGGGATTTAAAAAACGACTCATAGTGAAAATGTTCCGAGTAAATTTTATGAATTTTTGTAGTTTAAGCTTTCAGAAACTACATGGCAAAATTTGAAGGATGCATGGCTGTTTTGGTGGATATGAGTGGCTGTTTTGGTAATGAGCTAATTTGTCATTTATGACCATGTGGAAAGGTTCGCAGCAAAGGCTTGAAATGGAGTGCCTGCCTCTCTATATTACGTGGCTTAAAGCCATTTGGCGCTTTATTTTTTATTTGTCACTATGAATAGAGTTAATCATGATTCAAGTCTCTAATTTATCCAAAAAATTTGATAGCTTTTGTGCTGTAAACAATATTAGTTTTTCTGTACAACCTGGCGAAGTGTTGGGCTTTCTTGGCCCAAATGGCGCTGGTAAATCAACCACCATGAAAATACTAACGGGTTTTTTATCTCCAAGCGCTGGCGAAGTCTCGGTGATGGGGCACAACGTTTTGAAAAATCCTATCGCCGCTCAGCGTGAGATTGGTTACTTACCTGAAGGCGCGCCGTCTTATGAAGATATGTCGGTAATCTCCTCGTTACAGTTCATTGGTAAAGCGCGTGGCTTTTTCGGGAAAGAACTAAAGCAACGTATTGATTCAGTCGTTTCAAAGGTTGAACTGGAATCAGTGCTGTTAAAACGAGTCGAGACGCTTTCAAAGGGCTTTCGAAGGCGTTTAGGGATTGCTCAGGCTTTGCTTCATGATCCGAAAGTACTCATTCTTGATGAACCGACCGATGGGCTCGACCCGAACCAAAAGCATCAGGTGCGCGAATTGATTCGTAATTTATCTCAAGATAAAACAGTCATCGTTTCAACACACATATTAGAAGAAGTCAGTGCTGTCTGCTCTCGAGCAATGATTTTAGCAAAAGGTGAAATCGTTTTTGATGGCACTCCTAGCGAACTGGCAGCAAAATCTGACTTTCATAACGCGGTGACAATACGTTTGGCGAAACATAGCGAGGTGGTTATTGCAGCGCTTAAGAAATTACCTAGCGTAAAAAGTGTGAGCGTTGGAAGCGATGATCAAATCACAGTGTTTTCGAAAGATGGGCAGTCAATTTTGGCAGAAGTTAATCAAGTGCTTCAACGTGGAGGCTGTTTGTTAGATGAACTGCATGTTGAAGTGGGGCGTCTTGATGATGTTTTTCGTAAAGTCACTCTTGATGACACTATGAAGGCTACTTTAAATGAAACGAAGGAGCAGGCGTAATGGGTTCTGTTAAGGTTATTTTAAATCGAGAGCTTGCGAGCTACTTTGCAACGCCTGTTGCATACATATTTATTATTATATTTTTAGTATTGAGTGGCATTTTTACTTTTTATTTAGGTCACTTTTTTGAGAGGGCTCAAGCTGATTTATCATCCTTCTTTAATTTTATACCTTGGTTGTATCTGGTCCTGGTGCCAGCTGTTGCGATGCGGTTATGGTCGGAAGAGCGTCGTAGTGGCACAATTGAATTACTAATGACCTTACCGATATCAACAGGAAAAATAGTACTCGCTAAGTTTTTAGCTGCATGGTTGTTTATTGGTTTAGCTCTTTTATTAACTTTTCCAATCTGGCTTAGTGTGAATTATTTAGGTGAGCCTGATAATGGCGTTATTTTAGCGGGTTATATTGGTGCATGGTTTATGTCGGGAGGTTTTCTTGCGATAGGGTCATGCCTTTCAGCAACGACTAAAAATCAGATCATTGCATTTATCCTCACACTGGTTGTGTGTTTTTTAATGATCGTTAGCGGCTTTCCGATTGTTCAGGATGTACTTTCTGGCTGGGCACCACTTTGGTTAGTAGATGGTTTTGCAAATTTAAGTTTCTTAACTCACTTTGATGCGATTTCTCGTGGCGTGATCGATTTAAGAGATTTTGTGTACTTTCTCGTTTTAATTGCGGCTTGGTTGTATGCCACAGTTTTAGTAATTGATATGAAAAAAGCAGATTAGGAAACAGCAAAAAATGAAAATGTTCGCTTCATCAAAAAATTTAATAATCGTTTTTGTGCTGATGTTCTTAACGATTATTGTTAGCTCTAAATACTTGGTAGGTGTCCGTCTGGACTTAAGCGAGAGTGGCTTATACACACTTTCAAGTGGCACCGAAAATATCATAAAAGGTTTGGATCAAACGGTTACACTAAACCTGTATTTCTCTGAAAAAGCCTCCTCCCAGTTACCAGCATTAAGAACTTATGCCCAGCGGGTAGAAGAGTTGCTTGAAGAATATGTTAGCTTGTCTGATGGGAAAATTACCTTTAACAAGATAGATCCGGAGCCTTTTTCTGAATCAGAAGATGAAGCTGCACTAGCGGGCTTGCAAGGCATTCCTATAGGAAGCCGAGGTGATGAAATTTACTTTGGACTGGTCGCAAAAAATGATGTTGGCGCTGAAGATATTATTGGTTTTATGCAGCCAGATAGAGAAGCCTATTTAGAATATGAATTAACACGTTTGATTTCATCATTGTCTGCAACAAAACTACCAAAAGTTGGTATTTATAGCGGTATTGAAATTAATGGTGGTTATGACTATATGACCCGCCAATCACGGCCTGCATGGTCAATCATGGAGTATATAGAAGAAGGTTTTGACGTAGAGTGGATCGAAGACAATGCTACTCAAATCGTAGACATAGATGTATTGCTATTGATTGCCCCTCAAGATATCTCTGAATCTTTACAGTTTGCTATCGATCAGTTTGTATTGGGCGGTGGGCGTACATTGATATTCCTTGACCCTTATGCAGAAACATTGGGGTCACAAAGTCAGATGCCTTCTGTACAGCGTTCTGATCTGTCAACGTTATTACCGGGTTGGGGCCTGTCTCTTCGCCAAGATGTTATAGTGACTGATTTTGCAAACTCTATGGTTGTGGGTGTTGGGGATTCAAGAAACCCGGTTCGACATATTGGTTTGCTGGGTATGTCACCCGAAGCCTTGGGTAGTGATGATATCGTTTTAAATGGATTAGAAAGCTTAAATTGGTCATCGGCAGGGATTCTGGATAAACAGGAAAACGGAACAACTGAAATAACGCCATTGATTATGTCTAGTGACCAATCTAAGCCACAGGAAGCTAGTTTGTTACTTACCTTGGATAACCCTCAAGATTTGCTAAATGAATTTACGCCTACTGGAGAGCGCTATACTTTGGCTGCACGGGTTTCCGGGTCTGCTTCAACCGCTTTTCCTGAGGGCATTCAGGTTGAAGTGATTCAAGAAGAGAGTGAGCCTGTTGACGGAGCCGAAGAAACAGAGCCTAAGCCGCCTATAATGGAAACAATAAAACCAAAAGTATTAGAGTCCGATAATATTCGTTTACTTGTGGTTGCGGATACTGATGTTTTATCAGACCGCTTATGGGTTCAGGTACAAAATTTCTTTGGTCAGCAAGTCGTCACACCTTGGGCAGATAATGGCAGCTTTTTGGTCAATACCTTAGAAAATTTCTCAGGTCACCCCGACTTGATTGAAATTCGAAGCCAAGGGCGCTTTAAACGGCCATTCACCAAAGTGGAAGCATTACGATTACGTGCGGAAGAGCGCTTTCTTGAGCAGCAAGAGCTTCTTGAGGAGGAGTTGAAAGCCGCTGAATCCAAATTGTTAGATCTAGAGCGTTTACGTGGTGAAGGCGATGGCGCATTGTTTTCTGCTGAGCAAGAGAAAGAGCTTGAAATATTTCAGACTGAAAAGTTGAAGATTCGAAAGCAGCTGCGTGATGTTCAGCATCAACTGGATCAGGATATAGAAATATTGGGAACTAAACTTAAGTTAGTAAACATATTCTTAGTGCCTCTATTGATCTGCTTTTTGGTACTTTTGGGGGTGATGCGCCGTCGGTTGGCCCAATAATATGGTGAACATACCTTCGATTCTTGTGATTGACTCAGGAGTAGGAGGGCTGAGTATTTGTCAATCTATTATGTCGACAAGTGAGGCGAATGAGCAAAACTTGCAGATTATTTATTTTGCAGATGATGCTTTTTCACCTTATGGACTATTAGAAGAGCTTGAACTAGAGAAACGTTTAGAAAGTATTGTGTCGTCAATGCTGGTTTTGCATCAGCCTGATTTAGTTATTTTGGCATGCAATACCGTTAGCACCTTATTACTTCCACAATTGAGGGCACAGTTTGATGTGCCCTTTGTGGGTGTTGTTCCTGCTATTAAGCCCGCTGCAAAAAAAACACTAACCAATCGAATAGGACTTTTGGCGACGCCTGCAACAGTGTGTCGGGCATATACTGATGCATTGATTTCTGACTATGCTGCAGAGTGTGAAGTTATTCGAGTCGGCTCGAATGAGTTAGTGACGCAGGCTGAGGCTTTATTGGCAGGGGAAAAAATCTCTCTTAATGTTATTGAGACAGTACTAGAGCCATTTATATCAGAAGATATAGCTCTTGAAGTAGATACCATTGTTCTAGGTTGCACCCATTTCCCCTTATTAAAACAGCAGCTTCAGGAAGTTCTTCCTAACGTTTCATGGGTTGATTCAGGTGAAGCCATCGCAAAGCGCGTACATGACCTTTTGGGTCAAATGTCTCATGGTCATACTCACTCAAGTGATGCCTCGCTTGTTCATCAAATCTATTTCTCTGAATCACTACCTGATCAGTTCACTTTCAAGTCTGCTTTGGCTGAATTGGGTATTAAAGACAGTAAGCTTCACTTGCTAAATATTTCTTAAAAACTACCTAAATCTTTTTTAGTAGCAAATATTGATATAACGGTGGATTTTTATATCAAAAATTTCCAAGAAAAAATGTGACAAATCACCAAACAGCACCCATATTGATAGCACGTAGTTGATAAGAAGTATTGAATTATGAATACACAGTTTTCAAGAGAATATATTCGCCACCCTTCTAAGGTTCCTTTGGTCATTATTCCGCATAGTACCCGTGAACAACTTAGCCTTAAGCTTAATAATATTAGTACAGGGGGCTTATCTTTTGACTCACCGGTTGAATTTCATACCAATGCAATTGTAAAAATTAAAATTCCATCGATTAAACCTGTTTTTAAAGTAAATGCTGTTGTGCAATGGTGTCGGCAGATAAAGGGCTGTTTTGAAATGGGTGTTCAGTTTCTAGATCAAGACGATGCTTATAAAGTACGAATGGTTGAGCAGGTTTGTCATATATCGGAATACCGAAAGGAAAAACAGCAAGTAACCGGGCGACGAATGAGTTGGAATAATGCGTCAATGGAGTGGATTGAGAAAAATGGCGGAAGTTTCCCTCATTAAGTGGTGATAGCCTTCGCTAATAAGCCTGAAATATCTATTTTATTACTTTCATGAGAAACCGTAGAACAGGTCACGATATCTTTTATGTTAGCCTGCTGCATTTCATTAAAAGCTTCCCCTGAGAATA
>CAJWBJ010000054.1 GCA_913020495.1 uncultured Oleiphilus sp. | reverse complement strand
AATAATTTTAATTGAACGTTCAATCAATATAAAAGTTGTAACAAAATGCCAAAAGTCGGAATCGAACCAGTACGTAAGAAGCAGTTAATAGAAGCGACCTTGCATTCTATAGGTGAATATGGGCTGCAGGGCACAACGATTAACACGATTAGCCGTTCTGCTGGAATGTCATCAGGTATTATTAGCCATTATTTTGGTGGCAAACAAGGTCTGATTGAAGCAACGGTGCGTTATCTTCTGGAGCAGTTGAAAGTCACATTACTAAATCATGTGACACAAGTAGATGTATCACCTCGGCAGCGACTAATGATGATTGTTGAGGCTAACTTTACCAGCGTACAGCAGTCAGATTCCGCAACTCGAACTTGGTTGAGTTTTTGGGCGCAAGCGATGCACGACCCTGAGCTGGCCAAACTGCAGCACATAAATAGTCGAAGGTTACTGAGTAATCTTCGTTATTCTTATAAACAATTAATGACGATTAGTAATGCGACAAGAGCTGCGAAGATGACAGCCGCGATGATTGACGGCTTTTGGTTGCGTAGCGCACTTAGCGGCACTTCAGAGATTGATTTTAAAGAGGCGGAAATGCTCTGTAAGCATTTTATTGAGACGATTATCTTACAGTATGGAGAGCTATAATGGCTCTTAAAAGATACCCGAATTTTGTTGATGGGGCTTACCTGCATAATCAAAGTGGCTTAACTTTTGAGGTGCTTAACCCCGCTACTGGAAACGTTGTATATGAAGTCGAAGTAGCGGATGACTTTGTACAGCAGGCTGCTATTGATAGCGCGCAACGAGGATTTAAGCAGTGGTCAGCTATGTCGGGGATGGCGCGAAGCCGTATTTTGTTAAAAGCAGTGGCTCTATTAAGAGAGCGAAATGATGAGCTGGCAGAAGTGGAGGTCGTTGACACGGGTAAACCCTGGCAAGAAGCATCAACAGTTGATGTTGTTAGCGGCGCCGATGTCATTGAATATTTTGCGGGTCTGGCCCCGACAATTGAAGGTAATCAGCAAGACCTCGGGGGTGATTTTTACTATACCCGACGTGAACCGTTAGGTATCTGCGCTGGAATTGGTGCCTGGAATTATCCTTTGCAAATTGCTTGTTGGAAATCTGCGCCCGCATTAGCCAGTGGCAATAGTATGATTTTTAAACCTTCGGAAGAAACGCCATTAGGTGCGTTAAAGCTGGCAGAGATTTTTATTGAAGCGGGTGTCCCGGCAGGTGTATTTAATGTCGTTCAAGGTGATGGAAAAGTCGGGGCTTGGTTAAGTCATCATCCTGAAATTTCCAAGGTTTCATTTACCGGGGAAGTCGGGACGGGTAAGAAGGTGATGGCGGCTGCAGCTTCAACACTAAAAGAAGTCACCATGGAGTTAGGGGGTAAATCTCCGCTAATTATCTTTGATGATGCAGATCTGGACAGCGCAGTTTCAGGCGCTATGCTGGGGAACTTCTATACCCAAGGCGAGGTTTGCACTAATGGTACCCGTGTTTTTGTACATGATGATATTTATGACACGTTTATAGAGCGTCTGTTAGCGCGAACCCGTAACAATATTGTTATTGGTGACCCGATGAATCCTGAAACTAACTTTGGGGCATTAATCTCTGCTAATCACCATTCTCTAGTGATGAGTTATATTCAGAAAGGCATCGATGAAGGCGCCACCCTTTTATATGGAGGGCGTGCAATCAAACCGGACTCAGCACCAAAGGGTTACTATGTAGAGCCTACGATTTTTACCGATTGTCATGATGATATGACCATCGTTAAGGAAGAAATTTTCGGTCCGGTCATGTCGATTTTAAGATTTAGCGATGAAGATGATGTTATACAGCGTGCCAATGCTAGTGATTATGGTTTGGCTGCGGCAGTATTTACACGCGATATTACACGTGCTCATCGAGTTATCCATCAAATTCAAGCAGGCATTTGTTGGATTAACAGTTATGGCGCATCACCAGCAGAAATGCCCGTGGGTGGCTATAAATTATCGGGAATTGGTCGAGAAAACGGTGCTGAAACGCTGAATCAATACACCCAGATAAAAGCAGTCTATATGGGCCTAACCCCTCTGCAAAGTCCATTTTAACGTTCTTGATTATAATAGGAGGGGAGATAATGAGTGTTAGGGGAGCGAGGGTATGACGCAAAACAACAGGTTTGATTATATTATCGTAGGCGCAGGCTCCGCAGGCTGTGTGCTCGCAAACCGTCTTACCGAAGATGAAAGTGTTAGTGTACTACTGCTGGAAACCGGTGGCAGCGATAAGAGTATTTTTATTCAGATGCCAACTGCGCTTTCAATTCCGATGAATACCAAAAAATACAATTGGCAGTTCGAATCGGAGCCAGAGCCTCATCTGAATGATCGACGTATGCATTGCCCGCGTGGCAAAGTGTTGGGTGGCTCGTCATCAATCAATGGGATGGTCTACGTGAGAGGGCATGCCAAGGATTTTGATGAATGGCAAAGCCGTGGTGCCGAAGGGTGGGACTATGCGCATTGCCTGCCTTACTTTAAAAAGGCTGAAACGTGGGCGTTCGATGCCGATACAGATCAAAAAGACGACTATCGAGGTGATAAGGGGCCGCTTGCTGTTAATAACGGTAACAGAATGCAGAACCCATTATATCGAGCCTTTATTGATGCGGGTGAACAGGCTGGTTATCTTCGTACCGAAGACTACAACGGTAAACAGCAAGAAGGTTTTGGTCCGATGCACATGACAGTAAAAAACGGCGTACGTTGGTCTACTGCAAATGCTTATCTCAAACCGGTATTGAAGCGACCTAACCTGACAGTAATCACTCATGCTTTGGTTGAAAAAATATTATTAGTCGGTAAAACGGCAGTCGGTGTCCAATACGAACATGAGGGCCAAGGTAAAATAAGTCTGGTGGATAAAGAGGTTATTTTGTCTGCAGGTCCAATTGGCTCACCTCATCTGCTACAATTATCTGGCATTGGTTCAAAACCGGTATTGGAAAAGGCCGGGATTGAGCTTAAGCACGAGTTACCTGGTGTGGGTGAAAACCTACAGGATCACCTTGAATTTTATTTTCAGTTTAAGTGCAAAAAACCGGTTACCCTTAACGGCAAGCTTGACCTGTTGAACAAATTTTTAATTGGTGCGCGTTGGTTTTTCCTGAAGAATGGACTTGGCGCGACGAACCACTTTGAATCCTGTGGCTTTATTCGTTCAAAGCCGGGTGTAGAATGGCCAGATCTGCAGTATCACTTTCTGCCGGCAGCGATGAGTTATGACGGTAGCACCGCTTTTTCCGGGCACGGTTTTCAGGTGCATATTGGACATAACAAACCCAAAAGTCGCGGTTCGGTAACGGTTCAAAGTGCTGACCCGAGAGTGAACCCCAAGATTAGGTTTAACTATTTGCAGCACGAGGCTGATCGAGAAGGTTTTCGTGATTGTGTGCGTTTGACTCGGGAAATTATCAACCAGCCCGCGTTTGATGAGTATCGAGCGGGTGAAATTCAGCCTGGCGAGCAAGTGATTACCGATGCTCAGATCGATGATTTTATTCGTAATAATGTAGAAAGCGCCTATCACCCAAGTTGTTCCTGTAAAATGGGATCGGACGAAATGGCGGTAGTAGATTCTCAAACTCGTGTGCATGGTATCAACCAGTTAAGGGTGGTCGATTCATCTGTTTTTCCGAGTATTACAAATGGCAATTTGAATGCCCCAACTATTATGGTGGCCGAACGTGCGGCAGACCTGATTAAAGGGCAGGCAGTACTGGAGCCAATCGCTGCAGAGGTCGGTATGGATGCTGACTGGAAAACAAAACAACGTACTAATCAATAAAGAGCAATCAAACTAATAAAACTCTTGGAGAGTAAAAAATAACATGAAGAAATTCAGTAAGCTTGTGTCTATAAAAAATATTCTGTCAGCGATGGTGCTGACGTCATTGTCATTGCAAGTAACGTCATTACAGGCGAACGAGTGTGATACGGTAAGATTCTCCGATGTAGGGTGGACTGATATTACCGCTACCACGGCGACGGCATCTGTCGTGCTTGAGAGTATGGGTTATAAGACAAAAACCCAGCTATTGTCAGTCCCTGTCACCTACAAGTCTCTTGAAAACAAAGATATTGATGTTTTTCTAGGTAACTGGATGCCAACGATGGAAGGTGACATTAAGGCTTACCGTGATAAAGGCACCGTAGAGACGATTCACAAGAACCTGGATGGCGCTAAATATACCTTAGCTGTGCCTAAATATGTGTACGATGCAGGCGTAAAGAGCTTTGCTGATATCGTGAAATTTGCCGATAAATTTGACCAGAAAATCTACGGTATAGAGCCCGGGAATGATGGTAACCGTTTAATTCAGGATATGATTGACCAGAATGCCTTTGGTTTAAAAGGTTTCAGTGTTGTCGAATCCAGTGAAGCGGGTATGCTTTCACAGGTTAAGCGTAAGCAGCGTCGTGACCAGTGGATCGTATTCCTAGGTTGGGAGCCGCATCCAATGAATGCAAATTTTGAACTAATGTACCTTGAAGGTGGCGATGACTTTTTCGGCCCTAACCTTGGTGGCGCGACAGTGCATACCAACGTGCGAAAAGGCTATGTAGAAGAATGTAGTAATGTTGGCAAGCTTCTGACTAATCTGACCTTTACTTTACAGATGGAAAATGAAGTGATGTCTGCCATTCTAGATGAGGGAAAGAAACCTAACGATGCAGCAAAAGCATGGTTGAAGAACAACGCAAAAGTTTTGGATCAGTGGTTGTCTGGTGTGAAGACTATTGACGGCAAACCTGCATTATCTGCGGTCAAAGCAAAGCTAGGTTTAAACTAAAGTTCTATTAAAACTCCTTAGCTGAGCTATCTTCGCGAGGCGGGGAGTCAAAATTATTGTCATTCCGGTAATGTGTTAAACCGGTATTTATGATGATTAGTGCTATTAGATGTTAAAAAACAATGGATGCCGGCTGAAGAGTGCGCCGGCATGACGATAGTTTCTAATTAGCAACAAATTCAAACCATTCTGACGAGACTTACAAAGTGTCAGCATGGTTGATTTCTTTTTTCTAATGTAATGCGAACTGTTATGAGCTTGATCACTGAACATAAAATACCGATAGGCGACTGGGCTGAAGACCTGATAGATGGATTGATAGCGCATAGCGGTGATTTTTTTGACTACATTGCGATGTCATTAGAGTTCTTAATTCAGGGCTTGATTGATCTTCTTTCCAGTCTTCATCCACTCGTATTTATCGTGCTGGTTGCAGCTTTTGCAGTTTGGCGTCTGCGCCATTGGGGTACCCCTTTATTTTGTGCTTTATCATTATTGCTGATCTGGAACCTAGGCTATTGGCAACAAACGATTGAAACCTTGTCGTTAGTTTTGTTCGCGACTGGTTCATGTGTATTGATTGGTGTTCCGGTAGGAATTGCCGCCGCTCATCGTCCTCTGCTATATCGTTTTTTACGCCCGATCCTCGATTTGATGCAAACCATACCAACCTTTGTTTACCTCATACCAACGCTTACATTGTTTGGTTTGGGTGTTGTTCCAGGTTTGATTTCAACGATTGTTTTCGCCATCGCTGCACCGATACGGCTTACCTATCTGGGTATTTCAGAAGTGCCGTCAGAGTTACTGGAAGCGGGTAAGGCGTTTGGCTGTACGAATAGGAATTTATTAGTGAAAGTAGAAATCCCCGCGGCTATGTCAAGCATTAGGGCCGGCGTGACTCAATGCATTATGTTATCGCTTTCGATGGTGGTTATTGCTGCCTTGGTTGGTGCAGACGGGCTGGGTAAACCGGTTGTCCGCGCACTAAATACAGTTGATATCGCGATGGGATTTGAAGCAGGTTTAGCCATTGTACTGGTCGCGATTATGTTAGATCGATTATCAAAGAGCAGGCATCAATAATGATTGAATTTAAGAACGTTGATGTCGTATTTGGTAAGCAACCAGAACGTGCTATCCAGTTACTGGATCAAGGAATGAGTCGAAGTGATATTCTTGATAAAACGGGTTTAACCGCTGCCGTTCGTAATGCCAGCTTATCAGTTGCAGAAGGTGAAATATGCGTTTTGATGGGCTTGTCTGGTTCTGGGAAATCAAGTTTATTGAGAACGGCCAACGGACTGAATCCGATTACCCGGGGAGAGGTGCGATTAGAAACAGATAAGGGCATGCAAAACTTTTTAGCCTTGGACGAGGCTGAAAAACGTAAAGTGCGTATGGAGCGTATTACGATGGTGTTCCAAAAATTCGCCTTAATGCCTTGGATGACCGTTGCTCAAAATGTGGCTTTTGGCTTAGAACAAAAAGGCTTGGAACGCTCCCATATTAATGAGCGTGTCATGCACCAGTTAGACCTCGTTGGCTTAACACAGTGGGCCAAAAAACGCCCTTCTGAACTCTCTGGAGGGATGCAGCAACGGGTAGGGCTGGCACGAGCGCTCGCGATGGAAACCGATATTATATTAATGGATGAGCCTTTTTCAGCTTTAGACCCGCTGATTCGTAATCAGCTACAAGATGAGTTATTACGTTTACAGGATCAGCTTCGTAAAACCGTGGTATTTGTTAGTCATGACCTTGATGAGGCCTTAAAGCTGGGTAATCATATTGCGATTATGAAAGACGGTGAAATCGTCCAACATGACACGCCAGAAAATATTGTTCTGAATCCTGCGGATGACTATGTGAGAAATTTTGTCGCGCACACAAATCCCGTCGATGTGGTAAAAGCGAATGCTTTGCTTCGTCCGTTAAGCGAGCTACGAACATTGGATGATGAATACTGCTTAAGCCAGCGTCATGACTATTGGCTGAACTTGGGCGAAACGTCTTTGAAAAGCAGCGTTCGCTATGGCAGTAAAAAGCATGAACTACAAAATTGGCCGCCAGAAAAGCCTATTGAAACGTTGCAAAAACAACCAACATTGGTACACATGAATACCTTGATGAAGGATGTGATGGAAATTCGTTATCACACAGGGCACGGTGTACTTGTTGTGGATCAGAATAAAATAGTTGGTTATATCGGTGATAAAGATATTTATCATGCCATGCTTGGAAAACTATTCGAAGAGGATTAAGTGAAAGTTAAACAATATATACCGATTATCAAGCTGCATGCCTCAGTAGAGGCACAATAAATATCGTCGGTGATGAAATGGTAGTGTAACTTTGCTTAGCATCCTTACCTTTAAACGATCTAGATAGAATTAAAAACTAAACAAAACTATGTGTCTGGCGGTATTTGTGTGCGGGATAACTACCTAAAATCCGAACATCTTTAGCAAAAAAGTTCAATTCTTCCAAGGCATTCACCATCCCTTGTTGCTCAGGGTATCCTGCAAGATCAATATGAAAGTGACTGGCCTCCATCGTACCGCCATCCATATAGCTTTCAAGTTTAATCATGTTTACGCCGTTGGTAGCAAAACCTCCCAAGGCTTTATACAAGGCTGCTGGAATGTTACGTACTGAAAATAATAGACTCGTAATATAGGCTTGTTTAGGGTTGTAGGCGTGTTCGCTGGCATTTTTTGCCAATACAATAAAGCGTGTTGTATTACCACTAACATCTTGAAAGTTATCTGCGACAACATTTAAACCGTAAAGCTCTGCCGCCAGCGTTGAAGCAATCGCTCCATGACTCGTATGTGTGTGTAGCGATGCTTTTTTAGCGGCTAAATCTTTAGCCGAAAGCGCTGTATCAATCGCAACTATTGGAGTGATGTTTAATGATTCTAGATGATGAAAGCACTGAGCCAAAGCTTGCGGGTGTGACGCGACGGTTTTAATTTGCTTTAACTCAACCCCTGGTAGCGCTAACAGACAATGATTTACGGGCTCAAAATGCTCACCTACAATTTGTAAATGTGTCTTGGGCAATAAACGATAAATTTCCTCTACCCGACCCGCTGTAGAATTTTCTAAAGGAATCATTGCATAATTAGCTTTTTCTTCTTCAACCAATAGCATTGCTGACTGAAAATCTTCACAAGCAAGTGCTTGATGAGAGGGGAAAACCGTTTTACATGCGAGGTGTGAATAAGCGCCTTCTACTCCCTGATATGCCACTTTTTGTTTGTTTTGTTCTTGATCAGTCACAACGCATTTTTTCCTTAATTTCAAATGTGTATTCAATGTTAATAGTGTACGCCATTATGATCACTAATAAACTCATGCCGGGTGGTTGAGTTCTTAAGTTTATTGATCAATAAATGCACAGTTTGGGTTTTGTACTAAACTTATATGTACTCTATAACGGCTTTTGCAAATTCAGTACTTTTCGTTTTATCAAAAGCATACTGAGACATTAAAAATGAAAATTAAAACGAAGCTTATATTAGGTACTTCTTTACTAGCGATTGTCCCAGTATTTATTTCTGCAATTTTCATTGGTTATGGTTCGATAACATCAAGTCAAAAAGCCTTGTCATTGCAGGTAGAAAATCAGCTGATTTCAATTAGAGACGCGACCGCAAATAATATAGAGAATTATTTTAAAATATTGCATAGCCAAATTATTACCCATTCCAGTAGCACTGAATCTGTTGATGCATTGGATGCCTTGAAAAGAGGCTTTGGCCGACACCGTATGTATTTAAGGCAGAGCGCTACAGAGGATGAACAAAAGCAATCCTTACTCAATTTTTATACGACTCAATTTAATGAAACGTATCAGCAAATAAATAATAAACAAAATCAAGATAGTGCTGACTATATAGCAAACCTTCCCTCCGCTAACATTGCTGTTCAATATGCCTATTTAAGTGAAAACCAAAATGCACCCGGTAAAAAACATCACTTAGATCAGTCCGAATTCGGAAGTTCCTACGATGGTGCTCACGGTTATTATCATCCCAACTTTAGGTTGTTCTTAGAAGAATTTGGTTTGCATGACATTTTTTTGATCGATAATGAAACAGGTAACGTAGTTTACAGTGTTTATAAACAGATAGATTTTGCAACATCTTTAACAGATGGGGTCTTTTCCGACTCTGGTTTGGGTCAAGCTTTTAGATTGGCCAAAGGCTCAACAACCAAAAATGCTGTTTTTATCACCGATAGTCATGCTTATACTCCCTCATATGAAGCGGCGGCTATGTTTATTTCTTCTCCAGTGTTTGATTCCGATAACAAACCATCAGGGGTCCTTATCTATCAGATACCAGCTAGCCGAATCAATGAGGTGATGACTCATGGTTCGAAATGGGAAGAAGTCGGTTTGGGGGTTTCAGGAGAAACATTTCTGGTTGGTTCTGACAAAACATTACGAAGTGAAAGTCGTTATATGATTGAAGGTCAGGGTGAATACCTAGAAGGCCTCAAAAGACTTGGCAGCCAATCACCTGAAATGTTAGAAAAAATGGCCCAGCAAAAGTCTGGGCTTGGACTACAAGTAATTGAATCAATTGGTGTTGAAGAGGCAATGAAAGGCCAGTCGGGTTTTAGACAGTTTATGAATTACCAAAACCAACAAGTATTCTCCGCCTACAAACCTTTAAAAATACAAGACTTGAACTGGGCAATAATGAGTGAAATTACCACTGAGGAAGCGTTATCTTCAATCACCAGTTTGAAATCAGAGATTACGATTACTTCAGTTGTTTCAATAATTCTGGCATTTCTTTTGGGGAGTGTTTCAGGTTTCTTTTTGATAAAAAGTATTATTCAGCCTATCAATAAAACCGTTATTTTATTGCAAGATATTGCTCAAGGTGAGGGGGATCTAAGTCAACGAATTGACCGCTCAGAGAAAGATGAGTTAGGTGAATTAAGTCAATGGTTTGATCTTTTTATATCAAAGCTTCAAACAATGTTCACTTCGATCGGTGAAAGCGTCTCAACTTTGGTGTCTTCGTCTGAAAATCTTAGCCGAGTTTCAGAAAATACTAAAACAAGTATTGTTAATCAACATAATGAAATTCAACAAGCAGCGAGTGCAATTACTCAAATGTCAGCATCTGCACAGGAAGTGCTCGGTAATGTACAGGCTGCGGCAGACAAGGCCCAGACTACTTTAAAACTTTCTGAAGAAGGAGAGGGTATTGTAAGAGATAGCCAACACTCGAATAAGGAACTTGCTAGCCAAGTTGATCATGCTTCAGAAGTTATTAACCAATTAAGTGAAGACACGAACGAGATTACTGGCGTTCTAACAGTGATAGAAAATATTGCAGAACAAACTAACTTACTCGCTTTGAATGCGGCAATAGAAGCCGCACGGGCTGGTGAATCAGGAAGAGGCTTTGCAGTTGTTGCAGATGAAGTAAGAACCCTGGCTCAACGTACTCAGGAGTCAACCCGTCAAATTCAGGATATTATAAACCGTCTGGAAATAGGCAGTAAGAATGCTGTTGATGCAATGGTGAGAAGTAAAGAAAGCTCAAGTGTTGCCGTTGAACTGGCAGGTTCAGTTCAGTTGGCATTCAATAACATTAATCAATCAGTCGGTGAAATAAGCGAAATAAACATCTTAATAGCGAGTACGTCTGAAGAGCAATCTGCCACAATTGATGAAATTGATCGAAATATTAATAATATTGCTGGTCTTTCAACCGATACAAATCAAGATGCTGAGTCGATTACAAATTCAAATGTCGAACTTTCTACACTGGCAACGGAAATAGAAAAGGCGCTTTCAGCCTATAAAGTGTAAACCCTGATTACATTAACCTATCTTCTACTGCTGAAATAAAGCGTGTAGTGATCAAGTAAAACTGTGACCGGTATTACTTGCCCACTACAGTATGCCTACATCTGGATATGATGTTTACTTCTGACTATTGAGCAGGTTTGAGTACACCGGATGTCTTCATGCCAAAATCACCATAGGGTTCGTCTCGACTTTTAACGGCCTGCATAAAACCCTCTTTGGCTGCTTTTTGCTGAAAGCCGTAACCTTCAGGAGTATGCCGAGTAATGCCATCAAAAACAGTACCAATTAGTTGAGTGCTGGATAGACCTTGGTTTTCAATATTATGGTTAAGCAATTTTTTCATCATGATTAGCTGGTTAACTGGCATCATAGCAACCCGTTGAATAAGCGCTTCAAACACCTCATCTAATGTATCTTTAGGCGCCGAGTCTATGGCTAACCCCCATTCAACAGCCTCTTTTCCACTTAAGCAATCTCCGGTAAAGAGTAGGCGTTTGGCGCGTGTAACGCCTACACGGTAAGCCCAAAGTGATGTGGTTGGACTTCCCCAAACACGAGCAGGAGGGTAGCCAATCTTTGCTTTATCCTCAATGACAAGTAAGTCGCTGCAGAGGGCCATGTCAGTTCCACCTGCCACACAGAAACCGTGAACCTTACAAATTACAGGTTTATCTGCGTGAAATAGACTCATAAAACCTTTTACATTGCGAGTCATCATTTGATAGTCAATCATTGGGTCCCAAGTCCCATCGGGATTATGGTTTTTACTCTGCACCTGATCTGACAGAACAGTGTCTGCTGTGCCATCACTTGAAAATCCGCCTTGTAGTGATTCTTCAGCAGACGCAACCAAGTCATACCCGCCGCAAAATCCAGTGCCATTACCGCTTAATGCAATAACATGAATTGCCGGATTAATGTCTGCTTGCTCAACGCAATAAGCGAGTTCTTTGGGTAAATCCATGGTAATGCCGTTACCTCGATGGGGACGATCTAGGGTAATGCGAGCAACTCGTCCATCCACGTCGTAGGTCATTGTCTTTAATTGCATAAAAGCCTCTCTGTTTGATATATTACAAATTAATATGTAATTGTAGAATTGTGTAATAATTATAAATATTACATATAAATCTTTTAAAGTAAAATGGTGTAATATGTTTGAGTTTAAAGTGACCCCAAAAAATTTGTTGCTAGGGGTATTACAGACTAGTTCTACAGAAGCTATTCCCATCAAGATCATTACTCATATCGGTGAGCTTTTTGGATTTACCTCTAATGTGATGCGCGTTAATGTCACTCGATTGCTGAGTGCCGGTGTGTTGGATCAAGATGAAAGGGGTTGCTATCGTTTGAAAAAAAAGAATAACTTGATGGCTCAGTTAATCGACGGTTGGCATGTGGGAGAAGGGCGACGAGTTGAGTGGGATAGAACCTGGTTTATGGTCTGTTTGCCAAATAAGAAATCAGTTGCAGGCCACAAAGATAACATTAAGGCACTTTCTTATTTGGGTTTTAAAGCATCGGATGAATTTATCTGGGTAAGACCCAATAATCTCACCTACTCTAGGCAAATTTGTTGGGATTATTTATTGCAGTTAGGGCTGACACCAAACTCACAGTTATTTGTGGTTGCAGAAGCCGACCAAGAGATAGAAAATCGCTGGCTGAAAGACTTATGGCCCATACAGCAGCACCAGAAAAACTACCTGCAACTGCTTAAATTCTTACTTAATAGCCAGCAAGTACTAAAGACTATGTCTTTGGATCAGGCTGTAGTGGAATCATTTATCCTTGGCAGTAAAGTGGTCAATACATTGGCCATTGACCCCTTGTTACCAGAACAAATGATGAGCACTAAGCACCGAGAACGTTTAACAGACGCTATGCATGAATACGACTTGATCGGGCAAAAAATTTGGTGGCAAAAGTTTACCGAACTGAATTCAGAAGAATTTTCAGCACCCGGCCACTTAAATTTTTTGCAGTAACAAAATACCCGTCTGTGCTTGAGTTTAAACGATTCAGTTTTGTATAACTTATAAACCGTCAGCGCGAGCGATCACTTCTTTCATTATTTCTGACGTGCCGGCAAAAATGCGGTGAATTCGAACGTTTAAATACATGCTTGCGATCGGGTACTCCATCATGTAGCCATAACCACCGTGTAATTGTACGCACTCATCGGCGACTCGACAGGCGAGTTCTGAGGTATAAAGTTTAGCCTGACATGCAATATCGCCAGCTAACTTGCCATGATTGTGGTCCATAACACACCGGTCAACAAACACCTGAGCCATGTCAATTTCCGTTTTCATTTCTGCCATTTTGAAACGTGTATTCTGAAACTTACAAATAGGTTTACCAAAGGCTTTACGCTCTTTAATGTAGCTTTTGGTCAGATCATACGCAGCTTGTGCACCACCAACCGCGCCGCATGCAAGTGTTAGGCGCTCCTGCGCAAGCATCTTCATGAGGTACATAAAACCTTGGGTTGGATTACCCAGTACGTTTGCTTTAGGGATGATCACATGGTTAAAAAACAGTTCGGCGGTATCTTGAGATTTCATTCCCATTTTATCCAGATTTCTTCCTCTCTCGAATCCCTCTTGGTCGCGTTCGACAATAAACATGCCCATCGCATGTGGGTTTTTTGGATCTGTTCTGGCTGCTACTAGAATGACGTCAGCCAGTAAACCGTTTGAAATGAAGGTTTTCGACCCGTTCAAAATGAAATGGTCTCCTTTATCAACGGCTGTTGTTTTCATACCAGCCAAATCACTCCCTGTTCCAGGCTCAGTCATTGCCACTGCGAGAATCGTTTCACCCGTCACACACTTGGGAAGGATGCGTGTTTTTTGTTCTTCACTGCCAAATTCATTGATATAGGGTGCAATCAATGAATTTTGGAGGGGAATAAAAAAACCCGCTTCATTTACCCTAGCCATTTCTTCGCAGATGATTTGATCGAAGCGAAAGTCTTTAACGCCAGTCCCACCATATTGTTCATCAACCCAAGGTACTAGAAAGCCGTTTTTACCAGCCTTTAGCCATATGTCGCGTGGGACGATGCCTGCCTCCTCCCACTCCTTACGATGGGGTACAACTTCTCTTTCTAGAAAAGTCCGGAAAGATTTGCGAAACATGTCATGTTCAGTATCAAATAATTCTCGTTTCATATCGTTGGTACTCTAATTGATCTTTAATGCTTAGGGGTTACGAGTTGATACGTTAACGTGTGTCGGTAAACGTCAACAATGATATGATCGTGCAAATTATGTGGTGAATTTGTCTAAAGTATTTTTTGTAAAGAAAAAAAGAATCAGGAGAGTATAGGTTGAGTTCAAGCAAGCATGATTCAGGTCTTCTTGTAGAGTGGGTACCCAAAGACCCCTCTATCTCTATCTTGTTTGTTCAAGCGGCCTTGAGTGGTGCGGGAAAAGCTGGCTTTGATTATCGAAAAATTCTAACCGACGCCAAAATTGAACCTGAGTTATTAAATGAACCTCAGGCTAGGGTCTCACCAGATCAATACACGCGATTGATTCAGACGCTTTGGTTGACAATGAATGATGAGTTTATTGGCTTAGCCAAAAATAAAAGTCCTCTCGGATCATTCGCCATGATGTGTCTGTCTATCATCCATTGCAAGACGCTCTATCAAGCGATAAAAAGAGGTGCTCGCTTCGGTAAGCTGAGCCTGGGTGAGCTTGATTTAAGGTTGGAAGTAAAGGGTGACGATGCAATTCTATCTCTTCACTTAAAAGATCCCGCCGTTGATCCGACGCACTTTCTAAGTGAATGTTTATTAGTCATTATGCACCGTTTGTATTGCTGGATG
Source organism: uncultured Oleiphilus sp. (assembly GCA_913020495.1). Lineage (GTDB taxonomy): Bacteria > Pseudomonadota > Gammaproteobacteria > Pseudomonadales > Oleiphilaceae > PZPK01. Next base: position 11,564 of record CAJWBJ010000054.1, on the reverse strand, counting down.
ATTGGAAAACGAATAATCCTTGATGGCGCACTTTTTAACTATCCCCAACCCGCCCATGTTAATGAATACTATGGCCTATTTTGCCGAAAGCTCTCGTTTGATCAGAAAATAACCGGGTTACAGTTTAATCGTCGTTATCTTGATATGCCGGTGGTGCAGGATGAGCGTTCATTAAAAGAATATTTTAAATTAGCACCCGCTAACCTTGTCACCCGACCTAAGTATGATGATAGTTATACAGCCAAAGTGCGTGCTTTGGTTAACCAAAGTGATAATGCCACTTTCCCAACACTTGACGACGTTGCTGCTCAACTATTCACGACACCGTCCACCTTAAGGCGAAATCTAAAAAAAGAGAATTCATCCTATCAGGAAATCAAAGACGCGATACGCCGTGATATATCAATACATCTACTTGCTGAAACCAACTTGCCATTACAGACAATTGCGGAAAAACTGGGTTATACCGAAGCCTCTACATTTCAGCATACATTCAAAAAGTGGGTAGGTATTACGCCGGGAGCCTATCGAGGGAAATTAAATGAAGAGAAATAACCTGTTGTTACCCTGACTGTCTTTAATTTATTCAGTAATGGTAAGCGTTACAAGTGACTGAATTAATATAAAATGGCTTCCTTCTACCTAAAATATCTATAAATTTCAAACGCTTCAAATCGCCCATGAATCCGCAAAGCTTTCAGCAGATTGTTTAGCTCTAAAACGAAGTTCTCTTATAAAATTGCAATAAAAGCTCATTCGTAATGCAATAAATACTCATTGAGACTCCTTGCCAGAGCTTTATCCTAAGGCAATATATTTTGTATAACTCCGTAATTGAGAGATGAAGAGCAATGACTAACGAAGCGCTTACTTTTGATGCGACCCGAACAACACAAGGTCTAGGCATCAGAACTCTAAAATTCAACTTTACCTTTTGAAAGTAAGTGTGTGCATCCGACGAATAACGTATTAGGGGGCCTCTCTCATGGAGGTTTTAAAGTCATTGGATATACTGAAACAGAAATTCAAACACCTAAAAGTGCAAATGTGGGAAGTGATACTAGGCATTTGCATACTATTTTTATGAAATAAACAGAGGTCATCATTGATGCAAAAATACCTTCATTCGATAAACGACAATGTACAAGCGAAACTAAAAAACTGGATTGAACACGTTTCGGAACAACAAGACCGTTCCGTGACAGGAAAATTTAACATGTCCGCCGCATTGAGGTTGCTCAATATTATGGTAGGACGATCAATACCCTTTGCAAGCCGAAACGGTTTTAAAGTCATTGATTTTAGACCCGGCTATATTAAAGCCTTGATCCCGTTGAAACCAAACAGAAATCATTTCAATGCGATGTATGCGGGAGCACTGTTTACAGTGACGGAATTACCGGCTGGTATCATCTCGAGCATTTGTTTCGATAAACGTTTTATTCCAATTCTGAAAGATCTGAAAATAGATTTTATACATGTGGCGAAAAGTGACGTGACTGTTGAATTTGAAATACCACCAGCTCAACTAAAGCAGTTAGAAAGTGAAGCGAATGAACACGGGAAAAGCTCTTTTGTTCTTGAGGGTGAAATTAAAGATTTAGATGATGTGGTCGTTGCAACAAGTTATGCGAATTATCAGATAAGGCTTCGAAATAGCTAGTAGGAGTTTCTATTAATCTATGTAGATAGACATGAATACGATATTGGCTGTTGCATATTGCCATAATCGCAGCAGCATCTTTTTTTCAGCTTACACGAAGGAATATTTATTATGATCATTGATGTTTGGGCTCAACATCCTACCAATCGTTTTATAAACCATCCCTGCTTTGACTCTTTGAAACGATGGACTCGCCAAAGCACTGAGAAACTAGAAGTACCAATGGATTTTACAGTAGCCGCAATGAAAAACTCAGGCGTAAGTAAAGCCTTAATGGCTGCTTGGTATGGACCTGATGGCGATTTAATTAGTAATGAAGATGTTAAGGAATGTATTGATCAACACCCGGACCTATTTGTTGGTCTCGCATCAGTTGACTTGAGGAGGCCTGTAGAAGGTGTAAGGACCTTGCGTAAGTATGTCAAAGAGCACGGGTTTAAAGGATTGAGAATTGTTCAATGGTTGTGGGATATGCCCTGTACTGACCCTCTGTATTACCCATTGTTGGCAGAATGTGTCGATTTGGATGTACCGGTTTGCCTACAAGTTGGACTGACAGGCCCTTTATGTACCTCTCGTACAGGACAGCCTTCCCATATTGAACGTATTGCTCTGGACTTCCCTGATTTGAAAATTGTTTGCGGGCATATCGGTTCACCTTGGCATTTGGAAATGATTGCTTATGCGCGGAAGTTCCCCAATGTATATATTGATACCAGTGCCTATATGCCGAAACGATACCCTGAAGAACTGGTTGACTATATGAAAAGCAGCGGTAAAAGAAAGGTTATGTTTGGTTCGAACTTTCCAATGTTATTGCCGGGCGAATGCTTGAAACAGCTTGAAATTCTGGAATTAGATGACGAAACGAAAAACAACTTTCTGTATAAAAATGCACAAGAGGTTTTTAAATTATGAAACTATTAGCGCTTCAAGGTAACTTAGGTTTCCTGTCTGTATTTGATGTAATGTAAAGAGGCGCTATGAAGCACTTATATATAGAGAGTGGGTGGGTAAATTCACTGGTAAAATCTTTCACTCGTCTCGGATTAGATGCAAACAAATTAACGTGTGATTTACCAGGCTTTGAACGTTGTCAGTTTGTTATTGGGCAAAGGATAGAGGTGAGCGTTGCGAGAAAGTTGTGGCATAGAGCGACCGATATGATAGACGACCCTCTGCTGGGACTTAGAGTAGGCCTGAGTCTGGACTACCGTTCTATCGGTGCTTTAATGCCAATTGTTTGGCATAGCCCGAGTGCGCGAGTAGCCTTGAATAATATCTTGAGATTTCAGAAACTTATTAGCGAAAGCGGTATATATAAGCTTACTGAACAAGACGGGGAGTTTGACGAAAAATCTAGTAGCCGTTGCGATAATGGATATATTAAATGTGAGTATGTCGCGGCACAAAATATCGTGCCGTTAAACCCGCATCAAGCACTTTCTGTGATTGTTGGAATGATTGGAATTATCGAGGGTATTTCCAGTAATAGAGTAAAGGTAAACCATTTATCGCTTCCACCATCACTGAATGCAAAGCTTATTTCAGCACATCTTGGGTGTAAGGTTATCAGCATGAAAGGTAATCTGTCGGTATGTTTCGCGACAAAATATCTTGATGAGCCGTTCGCTGGCTGTGATGAGCATCTGTACGAATTAAATAAATCTTTTGCTGAAGAAGTTTTGCGTTCAAAAAATGAAAGTATCGCATTGATTGATTCAGTAAAATGCTTGATTGAGCAATGTGGCTTTGCCGCCGCGAGTATCGAGGCAGTGGAATCCCAGCTAGGAATGCATAAACGAACTCTCCAGCGTAATTTATCTGAACAAGGTACAAGCTACAGACAATTGAAGGAAGAAGTACTGAAAGAGCAAGCGGTAAACCAATTGGTCAGACAGAAATTCGAAGTTGAAACGATCGCTCAAAACCTTGGTTATTCAGAACCAAGTGCCTTTCATAGAGCATTCAAAACCTGGTTTGGCGTATCCCCCAAAAAATTTATTAGTTATTAAGAAGTAGAAATAATTTTCTTAATTTCGAAATATCCGTTCTTAGAATGGCAAGCTTTGATTCAGAGATCTTTTCACGTTAGCTACATACGTAAACGTTTTGTCATTCCGGCTGAAAAATACACCGGAATGACTCAGTACTGTATGCAAAGCTCAAGTTAAACTGATTACTCAGTACGGCCTAAAACGAGCACGTCTGGGTTCAGAATTCCTTTGGGATCAACCTTTTCCTTTGAAGCGGTTAGAATGTCTGTAAAGAAAGATGAGCGCTGATGTTCATAATAAGGCCGGTGGTCTTTTCCGACCGCGTGATGGTGGGTAATGGTTGCTCCCATTTCAATTATGATCTTGCTAGCGGTTTCCTTTATTTTCTGCCACTGCTCTAATTCTTTGCCGATTTCTGCTTTTGCTACCACCGTAAAATAAGGCGCAGGCCCGTCAGGGTAGACATGGGTGAAACGGCACGTAATGAAACCGGAGCCACAGGTTTCTTTAATGCATTTTTGAACTTCACGCTTGAGGGTGTTATGGAACTCGTGAAACTTGTCCCAAGTGATTGCTGTTTCAAAGGTTTCTGCAAGAATGCCCATTTGTAGCAATTGATCTCTTAAATAGGGAGCCTGCAAAAATGATTGCTTCCAACTATCTGCATTTTCAGTGTGTGCTTGACCTTTATTTTCTTCTACTTGTTGGGCGTTAAATTCTTGTGTTAAGGAAATCGCTTGTTTGAGTTTTTCGTCTACGGGGCCTATGGCGGATTCAAAACCTAAAAGTAAAACGCTGCTGTTGCCATCTCCCAAACCCATGCTAAAGGATTCCAAAGGGTCGACTAACCTGCAATTTGAAGGGTATAAGCCCGACTGAGAAATTTTTCGAGTTGCATTAACTGCATCCTCATAATTTTTGAATAGTAGTGTGGAGGTGTTTCGAAATTTTGGTGCATCTTGAAGCTTCACCCAAGCTTCCGTAATAAAACCGAATATGCCTTCAGAGCCTAAAATAAAGCGTTCCTCGCTGGGGCCTGCACCTGACCCTGGCAGGCGTCTTGTTTCTGTTGCACCTTGCGGTGTCACCATGCGCACAGATTCAACTAGGTCATCAATGTGTGTGTATAACGAAGCGTAGTGACCGCCGGCTCTAGTGGCGATCCAGCCCCCCAACGTAGAAAATTCATAGCTTTGAGGGAAGTGTCTTAACGTCAGGTTGTAAGGTTTTAATGCCGCGTCTAAAGCTGGGCCATAAATACCAGCCTGAAATTTGGCGCAACGAGACGTTTTATCCACTTCCATTAATTGATCAAAGTGTTTCATATCAACACTGATTGTGCCTTTGAAATAAGTATTTTTCGTGGGCTCTACTCCACCGACAACGCTTGAACCACCGCCGAATGGAATCAGAGCTACAGTGTTTTCCTCGGCGAAGCGGATCAAATTCTGAAGCTCTTCCTCGGTTTTTGGATACGCGACATAATCGGGTGGGTTGGGAAATTCACCTCGTAAACCGCGAATAATATCGTTAGTAGATTTACCATAACTATGAGAGAGTCGGTCAAATCTATCATGCGAACAACTATTTTTAATAGTATTATCAAGTTGAAATCGTGGAGCACGTAACGCGACTTGTTCTATCGGGAGAGGGGACTGGGCGATTTTGTCTTCAACATTCAAAACCTGACACAAAAAGCTGACGGTTTTTTTTAGGGCCCTTGAATCAACTTGTTGATCTTCGTATCCCCAGCCCCAATATTTGCGATTCTTGTTCATAGTCACTTTTCTCCGTTCATTAGGTTAAAACCGATAATGTCTTTATCGGCTAACAATTAGCCTTATACAGATTTTAAATATAGCGTTTGTCACTCAGAGCGTCATTGACACTAAGCGAGCATTATTGACATTATGCGACATCACAAAGTGAACTATTTGCCGCAATATGATTTCATAATATTGAATTGTGAAAATAAAGAGAGACATAACATGCTTAAAAAAGATCAAACAATATTGGTAATTGTAGATGTACAAGGCAAACTGGCCCAACTGATGTCAGATAAACAGCACCTGTTTGAAAGTCTTCAAAAAGTGATACAGGGTTTTAAAGTGTTGGATCTACCCATGATTTGGCTAGAGCAAGTGCCGGATAAACTTGGAGCAACTATTCCGGAAGTTGCTAATTTATTACCCGAACTAAAACCCATAGCCAAGACATCTTTTGGCTGTCTGGGTAGCAATGAATTTAGGTGTGCATTAGAAAAAACAGGACGTAAACAAGTTGTCTTGGTAGGGATAGAAGCGCATATTTGTGTCTATCAAAGTGCATCCCAGCTTTTGCAAGAAGGCTATGAAGTAACGGTGATTGGTGAAGCTGTCTCTTCGCGCACATCGGCTAACTATCAGGTCGGAATAGAGCGAATGGCACAAATGGGTGCAGCGATTTCCTCAGTTGAAATGTTACTGTTTGAATTGTTACAAAAAGCAGAAGGACCTCAATTCCGAGAGCTGGCCACACTGGTCAAGTAGTGTGGCATTAAACGTAAATTTGAGGGCTCTGCATAATTCGAGGTGCCCTTCCTTTGCACTTTGAAAAACTAAAGCGGTGCGCGCTGAACTTCTGCACTATTTCTGTATACGGCTTCTGCATCCAGATAAGTGTGTTTGGATTTAACTAGACCATCTTCAAACGTAATGATATCAATTAGCTCCATTTGGTAAGTCTTCCCCGTAGGTAAAAACGTTGTGCTGCCGTATTGGTACGGTTTGGTTGGCGTTACCGTTGCGACATATCGAAAAGAGATAAAATCTGCGCCAAATTGAACTTCCTGTGCTTCGGCTTTGTAATCTGGCGCGGTTTCAAAAATCCGTTCTACGGCTTTTCTGATTTCTTTGCGTCCAGTAGCGGCTTGATGCCCAATAAAGTGCATCGTAAATACCGAGTCTTCTGTGTGCATTGACACTATTTTATCGACATCATGACTAGCCCATGCTTCGCCATATTCTTGAGCTGCTGGTCCGATGGTTAGTTTATGGACAGCCTCGCAGCCCGACAGTATAAGCGCGAAAGTGACTAGAAGAGAAAAACCAATCGTATTTTTTGTCATCTTGTATACCTTTTTATTATGTATCGTTGTTAAAAGAGCGTTCTGGGGAATTCACAAAATTGCCTGCGCCATTAGTTTGTCTCGAGCAGGTTTGGTCATCACACCCATCATGAAATCTTGTATCAATAATAAGAGTTCATCGCGTGCTTGTTTCTTGTTTTCTGCGGTGAAGATGCTCATGTTTGCATTAATCAATATGCCATAAATTGCATCAACTAATAGGGCTGTGGTATAGGGTTTAAGCAGCTGCCTCGCTTTGAGTTTATCTATTGTTTGTATCAATAATCCCATCGTGCATTCTTCATCAAGTTTGCGCCAGTTTATCCAGCCTAAGATGGATATTGCTTCTTGTATTGGTATACCAATTCCGCCATCCGATATGGCACAATCAAGATAGACTTCGCATTGCTTGATGGTATCTTGCCAAATGTCTTCGGTTTGTTTTACTTTTCCGACTGCCGCTGCGACGTCTTCTGCTTGCTTTCGGTAGCACGCAGAGAAGATGTCTTCTTTGCTTTCAAAATGATGATAAACAGCCCCTTTGGTGACACGGGTCTGTTCGGCAATTTTACTTAAAGATGTATTGTTAAAACCATTCTTGGCGAATAGTTTGCTCGCTTGCAGTATTAACGCGTTTCGTGTGGCTTCTGCGTTTTCTTCTCGTCGTGTTTTAGTGCTCATCTATTAAACTATCCAAATTGTGACTTGTTAAGTTGCTGATAAAGATTGCCAATCTATCTGAATTGGCATCAGAAAATTTGACGGATCCATGCTTTAATAAAGGTAAGAGGCTTACTTAAGAATAGAGCAAACTTTCCAGCCGGAGAGTTGATATCTCGCATAATACCGAGCTGGGTGAGTATGGTTAGTACGTCGAAGTTGACGCGTTCGCATACAAGCTCAATGCCTTCAAAAACAAACACATTACACATGCGGTATGAAACAAACTTTCCGGTTGGAGGAATGCCATGCCATGCCCCTAGATGAGTGCCCTTAAAGGTTGTTTCAACTATGACGGCATCCTTAGCATGATGAATATGATGTGTTTCAAAAGTGAAATCTGGGAAGGCAGTCATTCCTTCTGACAAAAAGAACTCGACAGCCTGAGCTCCGTCATGAACCTCTCCGGTCGGAACCACTTCATAACGAGGGTGACTAAAGGTACTGACTGTTGTTAGTACATTTTTTTCGACTTCCGCATCCATATGTTCTTGAATGATTTTTTCGCGTGTTGATTCGATCATTTCTTGTGTGACTGTCATTGAGGTTTTCTCGCTGCTCGGTCTATTTTCTTATCGGCTATACCCATACTTGATAGCATCGATTGAATGACTACCCACCTTAATGGCTCGGGTGGCAATGGTAGTTTTTTCCGATTCACCAAAACACCGGCATCGCCCAAATCCTTATCACAGATAAAATCACTGATTACTTTGCCGCTATAACTCGCCATGGCGATACCATGGCCACCGTATCCCGCCGCGTAATAGACATTTCCTTGACGAGACATATTCCCAAATGAAGGTATAAAATCTGCTGATATGGCCACCCGGCCTGTCCAACCTACATCAATTTCAATATCAGGGAGTTCTGGGAACCGTTCGCGTAGCACCTGTGCTAATTCATTAAATATTTTTGGATCATCGGCTTGAGGGTGGTGGGTGCCATATCCTAATCGAGCGCGTTTAGTTCCTACTAAAATGCGTCCGTCAGGCGTAAGACGTAAATTTTCGATAACCCTGTGAGAGGTGTGAATGCCTTCTTGTTCATGCCAACCAATGCGGGATCGTTGTTCTTTGCTTAATGGCTTGGTCACCAAAGCAGATACTGACAGCGGAACAACCGTATGTTTTAGTTTACCGAGCTCTCCAGAATAGGCATTCGTCGCTAAAACACACTTTTCAGCGAGAATGGAGCCTGAGCTGGTTGTCACCGTTACAAGGTTGCCAGACTTGATCTTCGAGACCGGGCTATTCTCGAAAATTTCCACGCCCACTGCCAGCGCTAAATCGACCAGACATCTCACGTACTTTACCGGATTAAGTGTGCCCCCCATTTTTTCGTGGAACCCACAAACAATCGATTTTGGAATACCACGATGCGTCAGAGCGCTGCGGTCCAGCATTTCTGTTTTAAGACCAAGCGAGTTATAAATCTCAGAGAAGGCATGAAGCTTATCCATGTGAGATTCGTGTACACCGGCCATAATATTGCCATTAGCAATATAGTCGCAGTTTTTACCGCTCAAATTGATATTGGTTTGCACATTTTCGATGGCTTGCGCTAACACGTTGGCGAGGCGTTGTGACTTTTCTCGACCATGCATTTGTAGTGTCCAAAGGGGGTTAGCGCCCAGATCTATCGCGACTTGGCCACAATTTCGACCGCTTGCACCAAACCCCGCTCTTTGCGCTTCTACGACACCAACAGAGTGGCCAGCCTTACGTAATTCAATGGCGGCCGACAAACCCGAGAAACCGGCACCAATGATAACAATGTCAAATTTCTTATTCCCTAACAGGGGAGGGAGAGTAGTGAGTGAGTTTTTTTCCTGATCGAGCCAAAAGCTATAAGGAGAAAATGCTCTCATTGGTAAAGTTGTCATTATGGGGGCTCCAAATAATAGTGCATACTTATGGTATTGTACATACCTAGGGTATGTCAAATGAATGCTAGTCTAGAAACTTCAAAGCATATGACACGAGTTGTAGCGAAAAGGATATAAACGGGAAGGTGTCAGAGGTGAATGGTATTTACTTAAGGGTAATACATTTGTAATTTCAAACTCTTCATTATGTGGGTCGGTATTCACTGTTGATATCACAAGAATTAGTTAGCGACCCTAATGAAAACTACTTATTTAAGTTACTTTACCCGCTGGTTGAAAAACGAAGTATTTTGAAAATAACAGTTTTTAACGATTAGTTCGGCAGTTTAACTATGCGTTTTTCCTCATGACTCTTATACTGAAAGTCCATCAGGAAAATACTCGCAGAGCTTAAATTTATGGCGCTTTGGAACTTAGAAGGTAGTCTGGACGAAACCAAAACCATTAGAAAATCACCAATTACGAATTTCCCCTTTGTCATTGGTAGAAGCAAGTCGCTTGATATGGTGATTTTACGTTCCGGTATTTCTCGAGAACATGCTGAAATTTTTAAAAAAGATGGCCGACTTTACATTCGTGACCTCGGATCGACCAATGGAACCTTCGTACATAAAAACCGTATCTCAGTTGACACCTTAATCACACATAATACCGTCATTCATTTTGCCGAGGTTGAATTCAAGTTAATCGACATAGAGTTCAAAGCACCGACTGACGAACTATTAACGGTGGTAATGAATATGGCTGATACACCTGAATTAAACGCTAAAACCGCCAAAAGGCGGAGTGCGAGAGGGTCGTTATCCTCAACAGCTAGCCCACCCAGAGCTAAACACATAAATGAGGAAAGAGCAGCCAATCCTGTCGATACAGTTGAAGTAGAAACGATTGACACACCTCCTGATCCAGTCTCAATTGCGGAGCCTCACTCCCAAAGTGCCCACCCCAGTCCAAGCTATTCATCAAATGAAAAAGTGTTTATTCAGGGAGGGGTTGACGATTTAAATAGACGCATGCACGCTCGGCGAGAGGTTCGCTGGCCCGCAATGGTGACACTAAAAAACCAACAATCTGTCCAGTGTACGACCAAAGATCTCAGTGAGGTAGGGCTATCGCTAAAGTCGCCAGTCAACCTACAGGTACAAACCTTGGTGAAAGTGGATGTTAAGGCCTTTTACAAAGGGCGAAACCGACAATTTACTACTCTTGGCGTTGTTAAACATTCGTTATTAGCAGAAGATAGTTTTACAGTCGGCATCCAGATAAAACAATGCGCCAAGAGTTGTAGTGAGTTTATGGTGAAATTTGCGAATCACCAGATCTAGCTAGTAGTGTCATATCACTTGTTATTTGACCAATACCCAACGCACTAACCTGCGCCTTTACTTGGCGTATTTCATATAAATCTTTATTTTTATAAGGTGGGATCGTGAACGACGGATTAAAATTATCGACCAAATTAATTGTGATGCTCTCAACCTTATCAATGATAATTTTACTATCCGGTCCACTGGGGTATAAAAGTGAAGTTTTACCTTTGCAGCCAGCTTTGGTTTTGCTCATCGTGGCACTTGGTACCGCTGGCCTAGCATTTATCGGATCGTTAATTATGTTGGTTTTGGCTATAAAGGCTGATTTGATACGTAATCGAAACTTTCTATTAATGGCTTTGGCGCTCTCTCTTGTGCCTACTTCCTTAGTGGGTTTACAGTTAAAGAAAGCGATTACACTGCCTGAGATTCATGACATTAGTACGGATATCTCCACCCCGCCATTATTTAATAAAATTGTACAACTTCGAAAAGGTGCTCCCAATGACCTTGTCTATGAATACAAAGGCTCTTCAAAAAAACTAGCAGAGTTGCAGCTAGCGGCTTATCCTGAGTTGAAAACAATACACTCACATCTAACAGTCACCGCTGCGATAGAGCGAGTAGTTACCGTGCTAAATGAACTTGGCTTGGACATTGTGCATGTTGACCAAAATGAAGGTTTGGTAGAAGCCACTGCAACCACATATTGGTATGCGTTTAAGGATGATGTGGTTGTTCGCATTAAAGCTCGTGATCAGGGTAGCCTTATCGATTTAAGGTCAGTATCAAGAGTAGGCAGGAGTGATGTGGGAGCAAATGCTGCTCGCATCATGGCCTTTTCATCAAGATTCTAAATCAATTTTTTGTCATGTTTTCT
>CAJWBJ010000053.1 GCA_913020495.1 uncultured Oleiphilus sp. | reverse complement strand
TACATGGCAGATTATAAAGCTCCGCTTAAAGATATTCGTTTTGTGATGAATGAAGTTTTTGGCGCAGAACAACTTTGGGCTTCATTAGCAGGCACAAAAGACACTATCGATATCGAAACCGCCGATGCTGTTTTAGAAGAAGCTGGCAAAATTACCGCTTCTCTTATTGCACCACTAAGTCGTGAAGGCGATGAAGAAGGTTGTAAGTGGACAGAAGGTTCAGTGACTACACCAGAAGGCTATGTAGAAGCGTACAAAACTTTTGTTGAAGGCGGATGGTCTGGACTAACGGGCAACCCTGAATTTGAGGGTATGGGAATGCCTAAGATACTGGGTGCTCAGTATGAAGAAATGCTTTACAGCTCCGATATTGCTTTTGGTTTATATGTTTGTCTGACTTCTGGTGCTAGCTTGGCGATTGATGCGCATGGAACAGAAGAGCTCAAGCAAAAGTACCTGCCTAAAATGTATTCAGGTGAGTGGGCAGGAGCAATGGATTTAACCGAGCCTCATTCGGGTACCGACTTAGGTATGATTCGTACCAAAGCGGTTGATAATGGCGATGGTAGTTATGCAGTAACAGGTACTAAAATCTTTATTACTGGTGGTGAGCAAGATTTATCTGACAATATTATTCACCTTGTTCTTGCAAAATTACCGGATGCGCCAGCAGGCCCTAAAGGAATCTCTTTATTCTTAGTACCTCGTAACAAGGTTGATGAGAATAATGTGGTTGGTGAAAATAACAATGTTACTTGTGGTTCAATAGAACACAAAATGGGCATTAAGGCTTCTGCAACGTGTGTAATGAATTTTGATGGCGCACAAGGTTGGTTAATAGGAGATTTAAATAAAGGCCTTAATGCCATGTTCACCATGATGAACTATGAGCGTTTAAGTGTCGGTATCCAAGGCTTAGGAGCTGCAGAGCGTTCATACCAGAATGCAGTAGAGTATGCTTTAGATCGAATTCAAGGGCGTGCAGCAACAGGTCCGGTTCAACCAGAAAAACAAGCTGATCCAATCATCGTTCACCCTGATGTGCGTCGTATGCTAATGACGATGCGTGCATACAATGAAGGTGGTCGTGCTTTCTCTACTTATGTCGCTTCTTTCTTGGATACTGCAAAGTTTTCTGATGATGAAGAACAAAAAGAATATGCATCAAACATGGTTCAGTTGCTAACACCTGTTGCGAAAGCATACTTAACAGACCGATCTTTAGAATGTTGTATCGCTGGACAGCAAGTATTTGGTGGTCATGGCTATATTCGAGAATGGGGTCAAGAGCAGTTAGTACGTGATGCACGTATTACACAGATTTACGAAGGGACTAATGGTATTCAATCGTTAGATTTAATGGGTCGTAAGATCGTTGGTAATGGCGGAAAGCTATTTGAACTATTTGCGGCTGAAGTTGCTGATTTCATTGAAACTGAAACGGATAATGCTGAATTAGCTGGTTTTGTTCAGCCACTGTCTGCTGCAATTGAGCGTTTGAGCGATGTAACGGAAAACGTAATTAATAGCTTCAAAGATGACCGTAATGCAATTGGTGCGGCATCCGTTGAGTATCTTGAATTGTTTGGTCTGACAGCTTACGCATTTATGTGGGCTAAAATGGTTAAGGTTGCGGCACCTAAAGTAAATGAAGATGCTTTCTATCAGTCTAAAGTTAAGACTGCTAAATTCTTCTATAGCCGTTTATTACCAAAAACTGTTTCACTTGCTGAATTAGTTAAATCTGGTAGTGAAGATATGATGAGTCTGGAAGCAGATCAGTTTTAATTTAATTGCTTTGCTCTGATAAAAAAAACCTGCTGATGCAGGTTTTTTTATGCCTGTTTTAAGGTGCTTGTTTAAATAGTTCAACACGGTTCCTGCCCTTGTGTTTTGCTGAGTAGAGAGCGTCATCGCTTAATTTCATCAAACTGTATAGGTCTGAGGGTTTATTTCCCAGAAAAGCAATGCCAATACTAATGCTAATATTAACCCTCTCCCCAGACTCAGTATTAATTGTCAATCCTTCAACAGATTCTCGCATGCGTTCACACAATAGTATTAGTTTGTCCTTATCAATGTTCGGAAGTGCGATGATAAACTCTTCGCCACCAAGTCGACCGACCAAATCATAACTTCTTAAATGCTGCCTAAAGCAATCAGCCACTGATCTAATAACTCTATCACCGACTGGGTGACCATGAGTGTCATTAATATTTTTAAAAAGGTCGATATCTCCTGTTACAACTGCAAAAGATGTATGCTCACGAATTGAACGCTGTAATTCAAGTTTTGCCTGATTCTCCCAAGCGCCTCTATTAAGTAATTTTGTTAGTGAATCTATGGTTGCTAGCTGGTAGCTTTTACAAAATATCTCATAGTTTTGTTCTGCATTCCTTTTTACTTGTAGTGCTGCCAGTAATAAAAATGCATGTGTTGGTATGACGTGCATAAATATTGAAAAAAGGTATTCATCCATTTTACTAAACAGAAATAACAATAAATAAATGGGGAGGAATGGGATGAATAATCCAAATACAAGTTTCCAGCGAGAAATGATGGGCGCTAAAATCAAAAACGAAGAAATAAAATAAAATAGAATTGCAGGTAGGTATGGTGTTCTTTCCGGGAGCAATAAATAGTTTATTGCCAAGCAGCAAAAGCTTATGAAACTCAATAACAACGATAGGTCTACAAGGTAGCGTTGTACTTTCTTTACATAAATGGGAATTAATATCAGTGAGACGGCGACTGCGGCAGGTATCCTGAAGTATATCGCCATTAATTTATTTTCAGAAGACGATGTCCAGTCCCAAATTGAAGTTAATAAAATGATAACAATACCCGAGTACACCATGACTAGCAGTACCGGTTGCATGCGCTTGAGCTGAAATGTAAAAAAATTGTCAGGTGCGACTAATGGGTTAGAGCTAATCAAAGTAAAATAGCCATTTTTTTTAGTAAGTTATCGGGAACCACATTTTTAGTATAGTTCAAGTTGATAAATGTGATGTACGGCAAAATTTTTAATATTTACAGTTCTCAATTGCTATAATCGTTTTTGAATTCAGTTACTTATGTCTTCATCGATATTGAATCTAGGGTAGTTCCCTAGTTGATAGCTAATGAGGTGTTTGGCTTCTGCTTTTAAATCTGTAAGCGTTTGGCACTTTAGCGGCAGGGTAATTTCACTTTCGTAATCATCCAGCTGGTAGTGTTTAAATACTTTAATATGAGTAAGGAATAGAGCATCAAAAGTGTTTAGTTCTTTTATTTTGGGAATACTAACTTTGACAGGCTCCAATTCAAATTTTTCTGTTAGAGGATTGTAATGGGCGTTTTTAAGTTGAGCTGCTGCAAAACTGGGTTTTAAGTTTAAAACAGTACCAAGAGGGTGGCGTTTTCCTTTTTTAACCAAAGCTTTATGGTCGATTTGTTGATAATGACTAACTATATCTCTTTCGTATTCCAAGCTGGCTAAGCACAGTTGTACTTCGATATTTTGGGGGATGAAAATTCCGTGCTCATGTAGTTGAGGTCCCAGGTTAGCAGTAACGGCAAATTGTGGTTCTTGTTCAAGAGATTTTTGCATCGTTTCAGCAATAATCAAGTGCAAATTATTAGGGTGCTGATATGTACAAGCATCGTTTTGAAGTAAGGTAATTCTATACTGGTTTAAACCAAAGTGGGTAAGCAGCTTTCTTACGCTGTCGAGTGACTTTTGATGGATGTCTAGTAGATAAACCTCTAAATCATCAGTATGGAACATCCCTAGTATTGGTAGTAATAATGTCGCAAATGGGCCGCAACCTGCATAGAGAATTTTTATTGCGGTATTATCGGATGTTTTTTGAATATGAATAAGAGCAGCGTATACGCCACGAATAAATACAATGCTTCTTTGGTAATCTGTAATGCAATGCGCTGCTGCCTGAGGGTTAATAGCAACCCCGTTTTCAAGAAAAGAGTCTTCAGCCCATGCGCTGAAAGTTTGATCAGGAATAATACCTGTAATTTGGCTGCATAAACTACCAAAGCTATCTAAAGCTTGATGCAGGCTCTGACTTGAGCTATTTTCATTTAAAATAACTTTGGCTATTTCTAAAAGTGGTAAGCTTGAGGGCTGGGTAGACATTTATATTGAATCTTTAGCGTAATAAATTACTTTATATGAAGAATAACATTTTATGTATGACATATATTTTTTAATAGCTAGAGGACTCTTCAACGCTCAAGCGGCTTCATCAACCCAATCTATAAAATCTTCTTGATTCATTGGCTTTGCAAATAGGTAGCCCTGAACGCCTTTCACATTTTTTGCTTTAATAATATTGAGTTGTGAAACTTCTTCAATGCCTTCTGCAATGACATCAAAATTAAGGTGCTTTGATAGCGATACAACGGTATCAATGACCCCTTGAGTACTTGGTTCATGAGTTAGTGTTTCGATAAAACTTTTATCAATTTTTATTTCATTAACAGGAAGCTTGTTTAAATAAGCAAGTGATGAATAACCAGTTCCAAAATCATCAATTGAAATTTTAAACCCAAGTTTTCTTAAGCGATTTAGAATATGAATTGTCCTTTCTAAATCTTCAATGAGCATGCCTTCAGTAATTTCAAGCATGAGGCGGTTTGGAGAGATTTTATGCAGGTTTAGTGTTTCCATCAATGTATCAGGTAGAGAATTAGATTTGAGCTGGCTTGGACAGATGTTAATTGATATACGGAAACTGTCACTTAGAGATTTTTTCTTTTCAAGTATTTGTAGGGTTTTGCAGGCTTGCGTGAGTACAATTTTTTGCATCCGATGAATAACTCCCATGCGCTCTGCAATACTTATGAAGTCGGATGGGAAAACTAAACCCTTATCAGGGTGAAGCCAGCGTATTAATGCTTCTGCTGATATTAAATGGCCGTTAAGATCAAGTTGAGGTTGGTAAAATGCGTTGAAATCCCTATGATCCAGTGCCGTATTAATTTCACTTTCTATTCGTAATCGCAAATCTATAGACCTTTGCAAGGTCGCATTATGAAAGCAAATATCCAAATGGGGGTCTTTTTTAGCTTCATACATTGCTGCATCAGCATGTTTGAGTATTTCAATTGCATCGTTGTCAGACTGATCAATTAAAGCTACACCGATACTTGCACTGATTTTATAACGCCCGCCAGATAGCTCGAAGTGGTGCTCTAAACCGTTTAATATTCTGTTGGAAAGATTAATCGCTTCTGACTTTATATTATCTTCAGAGTCTTTTAGTCCTTCTATTAAAACAACAAACTCATCGCCACCAATACGGGCTATGGTATCTATTTCTCGTATCGAGTCTTGTAAGCGGTGCGAGACGGCAATAAGTAATTCATCTCCAACATAATGTCCTAAAGAGTCATTAATCCGTTTAAAACCATTTAAATCAATGTAAATAAGTGCACCATATTGATGGTCTCGTTTAATGCGTTGAATCACTCTTTGTGTGCGATCCATTAACAGACGCCGGTTAGGTAAGTTTGTGAGAGCATCATAAAAAGCGAGTTGCTCTATTTGCTTCTGGCTTTGCCACTTCTGGATAGCAATACCTGTTAGATGTGCAAAGTATTGAATTAATTCAAGGTGGTAAGGTTCTGGTGTGTGTACTTTCGAGTGATAAATGGCCAAGGTACCTAACACATTACCATTAGGTGAAGTAACAGGTGTTGACCAGCAAGATTTAAGATTATGTTGTAGGGCTAGATGGGCAAAATCTTCCCACAGCGAGTCATGTTCAATATCGCTTACAATGACTTGTTGGCCTGTAAATGCAGCTGTACCACACGACCCGGCTGAACATCCAATTTGTAGACCATTTATTTTCTCGCAGAAGGTTTTGGGTAAACTTGGTGCAGCGCCATGGAGTAACTGGTCGCCATCTAATACAAGTATTGATGCGTGAGCATTCGCTGCACTTAGTATCTTTTCAATATGGCTGGCGATTTCTTCAAGGCAGGTGTTTAAATCTGTTTCAAGTGCAATTTTTCCAATCAGTTCAGTTTGATGGGCAAGTAATACCTCTAATTGCTCATTCTTCATGGTGATTAGCCTCAAAACAAAAATAAAGTTGATAATGCTTTTAAGTATTGGTTGTTTTTTGTACTTTTTCAAAAGATTAGCATCTGATATATAAAAACAATCTATGGACTATTAATAATTGATTTTTAAGGTTATAAAATTAAATGCATGTGAGATTAATTGTTAGGTTTGCTGATTAAGTGATCCGAGGTGTTTTATGTGTTTTGTATGCAGGTATATTGAAAAAAGAAGGTTTATTGACTATATAAAAGGGTAACAAGTTATTCCGTCATGATGACAATATATTAGTTTGAATTACTATTATCTTTAGAGTTCTTCTTTGAAATAGGCAAGAGTTATGGCTAACAATAATTGCAACCAATCTTCTGGCCTGTCTTTTTCCAAAGTATCAAGGTTCAGACCACACTTTATTTGGATAATCCTTATATTTGTTGCTGCAAATATTAGTGCTTTATCCGCTAAGCAAAATAATAAAGACAGCGATCAAAATATTGAACGGTGGATTGAAAAGTTACAGCCTTCGACATTGACCACATCACAAATGCGGCAAGAGCTTAACTGGTTTAAAAATGTAAGTAAGCCCTTTCGTGGAAAAACAATTAAGTCAGTTGCAGAAGATATTAAAACTCACTATTGGGAAAGTGATACTTTAGCGAAAGCCTTTTTTGATATTACTGGTATACGGGTAGAGCATGAGGTGATCGGGGAGGGCGCTGTTGTTGAAGCGATTCTTCAACAAATGAGTACTGGAAAAAATATTTACGATATTTATGTGAATGATGCCGATATGATTGGTACGCATCTGCGTGTGAATGGTGCTGTTAATTTAAGTCTATATATGAAAGGGAAGGGCAAGTCTTTTACAAATCCTTACCTTGATCTATCTGATTTTCTAAATCTCGAATTTGGGCAAGACTATGAAGGGAATCAGTTACAGTTACCTGACCAGCAGTTTGCTAATTTGTATTGGTTTCGTCATGACTGGTTTATTCGCCCAGATATTAAAGCGAAGTTTCATCAATTTACGGCTAAAAAATATGGTAAGTCAGGTGCCTATGAACTAGGTGTCCCAATTAATTGGGCTGCTTATGAAGATATCGCAGAGTTTTTTACCAAAACACCTATAGATGGAAAAAAAGTTTATGGTCATATGGATTATGGTAAAAAATCGCCGTCATTAGGTTGGCGCTTTACGGACTCCTGGTTGTCCATCGCTGGCGTTGGTGATATCGGCCTTCCAAATGGACGACCCGTGGATGAATGGGGGATTCGAGTTGAAAATAAAATCCCTGTAGGTTCATCGGTAGCACGAGGAGGTGCTACAAATGGGCCAGCAGCAGTGTACGCTTTGAGTAAATACATCGAATGGCTTGATAAATATGCCCCTCCTGAAGCCAAAACCTGGCGATGGGTAGATTCAGGGCCGCAAGCAGCTAGAGGAGATATCGCGCAGCATGTTTTTCAGTATATTACCTGGCTGTCGCATGATGATTTTACCCGTGAAGGAAGTCCTATGATCGATGAAAAGGGGAAGCCTGTTTGGCGGGTAGCGCCAACGCCTCATGGTCGCTATTGGGAGGAAGGAATGAAAGTTGGCTATCAAGATGCCGGTAGCTGGACTATTCCAAAGAATGTCAAAGGTCAGAAGCGAGCCGCTGCTTGGTTATGGGCTCAGTTTTGTGTCTCTAAATCGGTAACGCTAAAAAAATTCCTTGTAGGTGGAACGCCTATTCGAAAGTCGACTATTCATTCGAAATATGTACAGCAACGTAAAGATGATTGGGGTGGGATGATTGATTTTTATGCATCTCCAGATGAAAGTCATTGGACCGATACTGGGCTAAATGTGCCTCATTACCCCATTTTATCTCGTATATGGTGGCCAAATCTTGCACGTGCAATTAAAGGTGAAATAGCGCCTCAAAAGGCGATGGATGCTATTGCCTTTGAGCAAGATCGTTTGATGGCAAAAATGAAGTTAGCCAAGCATTCTCCAAAATTAAATAAAGTGCGTGACAGTTCATATTGGTTGAATAAAGCGGGGGCGCCAAAAGCCGAAAGATCACGAGCAATACCTGAAACAATGCCTTACGAAGACCTGATCAAGCGCTGGAAACGCTGATTTGTAATTGATGTAATGTTTACGTGTTTTTTTGAGACTTTATATGGATAAAGTGAAACAAAAAATAGGAATTAGCCGGCAAGTTATTTTGATTGTCCTGTTGGTGATTGTATTAATCACCGGTGGTTTGTCTATTGTAATTTCGGTAAGTAGTTTTAACAACTTAGCGTCTATTACATTGGATGAATTAGAGCGAATGTCTAAAATATTCTCTAGCCAAGTACAGGCATTGCAAGGGAATTCAGCAAGAAGTGTGACTGATATTGAAAGTCATCATGATCTGCTGGATCAACTTGAGCAAATAACGAATCTGGGGCCTTACTATTATGGTGACGTATCACTGTTAGGTACAGATATTGAAGAGTCGGATAAGATATATACGCTTGAAGCACAAATAAAAATAGTACAAGCGCTTAAGCCTTTACAAAATTTGCATCAATTATCATCAATCAGCCTTTATTCCCTTTCACCCTTTAATTTGATTCCAGATGCTAAGCCTGTTTTGAATGTGAGGATGGATTCAGAAGGGATTTGGCTTGGAGCATTCACAAAAAAAGGACGTGTTGATAACCGAAGTTACTATTTTAGTCGATATGACAATTTTCGACCTCCTGAATCTGGCCTTTTCAATGTCAGTTCTGTTTATCAATTAACTGTTCAATCGTTCTATGAGAGCATCAAATTCAAACAAATGCGCCCGCAAGGTTTTGAAGATACTTATCCGGTAGAAGATCTTAAAAACATAACCTCTTCTAAAATGATGCAATCAAACTTTATAATTCAAAATGGTGTGCCGACCATTCGAACAGAAGCCGTGTTGCAAGTGCCTGTTTCAAACCCAAACACGTGGGAAGCAGAGCAAGCTTCGGCCGTTTTGATTGTATTGGAACAAGAAATAGGCAGTAAACAATTAGAAATCATAAAGCGCCAGCTAGGCATTGATGTCGGGCTTGCGCAAAATAATGAAATATTACTAAGCAGCTTGACCATTGATAATGGTCTAGGAATTTTGAGCACGGATCAAACGGTGACAGGAAGCTTGCGGAGTTTTTATTATGCCGCACAAACTATTGAGTTCGCACAGCAAAAACAGACAAATATACAAGCTGTTGTATTAAGCCCGATTTCAATTTTGGCAGAACTTACTCAAGGTTTGTTTGAACAAATGGCGATACTCGCGGTACTTGCAACTGTTGTCGCAAGCATATTAATTTTTTGGGCTGTAAGGCGTCTTGTTAATCACCCTTTAAGTCAGCTTATGACTGGCGTTGAAAAAATTTCTGCTGGCGAATTAAATCACCAGGTTAAAGTGCTATCAAAAAATGAATTTGGTCAGTTAGCATTTGCCTTTAATAATATGTCATCTGAACTTGGGAAAAAAACACAGCAACTACAAGATTATGCAACCAATTTGGAAGAAAGTAATGTTGAATTAAAACGCTATCAGACAACTCTTGAGGATATGGTAGAGCAACGCACAAATAAACTTCAATCAGCTCAGAAGCAGCTTATAGAATCTGAGAAAATGGCTTCATTGGGTGAGTTGGTTGCAGGGGTTGCTCACGAAATTAATACGCCTGTCGGGGTAGGAGTCACTGCAGCATCATTCTTGATGGATGAAACGAATAATATTAATAAAAAGTATCTAGACAGTTTGATGACTAAAGAAGATTTCGATGAATATCTAAAATGTAGTTTGCAAACAACAGAGATGATCCTTTCAAATTTACAACGAGCAACAGACCTGGTTAAAAGTTTTAAACAGGTAGCTGTTGATCAGACAGCTGAAGAGCGGCGTCAATTCTCAGTGATTGGATATATTGAAGAAATATTACTAACCCTACACCCAAGATTAAAAAAGACTCATCATTCTATTACGTTAAGTGGTGATAAAAGTATTGAAATTGATAGTTACCCCGGCTCATTTTCGCAGATTGTGACTAACTTAATAATGAACTCAATTATTCATGCCTTTGATGAAGGGGTTGCAGGGCAGATTGGGATTAACATAGCGTGCGAAGATAAGCAGGTTATTCTAACTTATACAGATGATGGCATTGGTGTGGATGAAGATAACCTAGCAAAAATTTTTGATCCTTTCTTTACAACTAAGCGTGGTTTTGGCGGGACAGGCTTAGGTATGCATATTGTCTATAATTTAGTGACTCAAAAGTTAAAAGGATTAATTAAATGTGAAAGTGTTTTGGGCGAGGGGGTAAAATTTACAATAGGTATTCCCATTGCTGTTTTCAATGAGGAAAAGTAGTGAGGCTTGAAAATTGTGCTATATTTAACCTAAAAAAGAGGTGATGGCTAATGCATAAAAGTAGTGGGTTATTTGCAGAAAGCAGCAGTAAGCTTGAAGATAAACAGCTAGTTGCTTGTGAGCCATGGAATATTTTGGTTGTGGATGACGAAGAACAAGTCCATAGCATCACTAAACTTGTGCTAGACCGCTACTTGTTTGAAGGCAGAAAATTATGCTTTCTTCACGCCTATTCAGCGAAAGAAGCACGTGAAATACTTTCCACTCATAATGATATAGCGCTAGTTTTACTTGATGTTGTTATGGAGTCAGACCAAGCCGGTCTATTACTTGCAAAATACATTCGCCAAGAGCTAAAAAATAAATTTACTCGTATTGTGTTGCGTACAGGCCAGCCCGGACAAGCACCTGAAGAAAGTGTCATCGCTGATTATGACATCAATGATTATAAAGATAAAACAGAGCTCACTGCGACGAAGCTAAAAACCTTAATGTATTCTACTTTACGATCCTATAGAGATATTGTTGCCTTAGAAGAGAATCGTAAAGGTTTGGAGATGATAATTGATTCTTCAGCCAAAATTTTTGAAAAACAATCATTGCAGAAGTTCACTTCAGCTGTTCTTGTACAGTTAATTGCTTTACTTGGCCTCAATAAAGATTCTGCTTATATGCAGCCTGTATCGGGCTTTGCCGTAGAAAATGAAAATAATGATTACCGAATTCTTTCTGCAACAGGTAAATATGCAGAGATGGTCAATCAAAGTGTACGAAAGAGCCTTCCAAAAGAAATTTGCGAAAAGTTAGATGAAGCGCATATTCAGAAGCAAAATTTTTATTGTGATGAGTATTATATTTTTTATTTTATGACAGGCTTGGGAAAAGAAAATCTACTATATATTTCTCACTCCCAATTTAAACCTTTGGAAGATGTAGATAAAAAATTACTAGAAGTTTTTTCAAGTAATGCGGGAATTGCTTTTGAAAATGCGTACCTAAAAGAAGAACGTGAAGCGACCCAAGAAGAAATTGTCTATCTTTTGGGGGACGCTGTAGAAACACGCTCACCAGAAACAGGCAACCATGTTAAGCGGGTTGCTGAGATATCAGAATTACTAGCATTAGCAATGGGAATAAATGAGAAAAAAGCAGCCAGAATCAAATCTGCGTCACCATTACATGACCTTGGTAAAATCGCCATCCCTGATGCAATCCTGAATAAAAATGGCAAGCTTACTCCTGATGAATGGGAGATCATGAAAACGCATGCGGTGGTGGGTTATAACATGCTGAATGAATCTAAGCATGAGACGCTTCAATATGCTGCAATTATCGCGCATGAACATCATGAGCGTTGGGATGGAAATGGTTACCCCAGGCAGTTGGCAGGAAAACAAATTCATGTTTTTGGACGTATCGCAGCAGTCGCAGATGTGTTTGATGCCCTAAATGCAGTTCGTTGCTATAAACCTGCTTGGCCAATGAGTCAAATTGAAGCTTATTTCAGAGAAGAAAGTGGTAAACAATTTGACCCCAAAATAGTCGATATATTGTTTGAAAATATAGATGAAATAAAGAGTATATGTGAGCGATTAACTGACGCTTAACTACTAACGCTGGGTGCTATTTCATGACAAATACACCGATAGAGTCGCTATTTGTTACTGCAAACGCTTCCTCAAGGAAGAATGACTCTCAAAGAGTGCCTGCTCAATCCTCATGGAATGTCTTAATTGTTGACGATAATAAAGAAGTTCATGAATTAACTAAATTGATACTTAATGGTTTTGTTTTTGAAGGACGTCCAATTGTTTTTCTAAGTGCCTATTCTGGCCAAGAGTCAATACAGACTTTAAAAAAGCATAAAGATATTGCACTGGTGCTTCTTGATGTTGTTATGGAAACTGACCATGCAGGCCTTGATGTGGCAAAACAAATTAGAGAAGAGCTTAATAATACCTTAGTTCGAATTATTCTAAGGACTGGGCAGCCTGGTACGGCGCCTGAAGAGAAGGTAGTAATTGATTATGATATAAATGATTATAAGGATAAGGCTGATTTAACTTCATCCAAACTTAAGACTATGGTTGTTGCTGCACTTAGAGGGTATCGGGATTTATGTCGCCTTGAATCTAACCGACTTAGTTTGGTAAAGGTATCAAAAATATCCACAGGCTTATTTAATTTTCAATCTCAGGACAAGTTTTGTTTAGATATACTTGCAAGGTTGTCTTTACTTTGGCCGCTTGATACAGATGACTCTGCAAGCGAGTCGGTGCCTGATGCGATAGAGGTTCGTGAGTGTAATGGCGTATTCCGTATTAACTTTGGTATGGGTAAATATTCAAACAGCTCAAACAAGCCTATTTCAGAAGTCATTCCTCAATCTATTCAGCAAGGCATTCAGCAAGCGTATACTGCACAGCAGTCTGTCTTTTTGGCTGAACATAGCATTTTATACATATCTGCCTCTAATCCGTTGTTTAGCTTTATTGTTTATCTCGAAAATAAATCGGTACAGAATGATAGAGATAAAGAATTAATTCATATCTTATGCACGAATATTTCAACAGCTTATGAGAACGTTATTTTAGTTTCTAACTTAGAGAAACTGAATGCCTCGCTAGAAACAAAAGTATTGGCACGAACTGAAGAGCTTAATAAATCAAAAGAAATTGCAGAATCTTCTGCGAATGCCAAAAGTTTATTTTTAGCCAACATGTCGCATGAGATACGCACGCCTTTAAACGCAATTTTAGGTTTTTCTCAACTACTTCTAATTGATAGTCATTTATCAAAAGAACAATATGAGATGTTACAAGCGATCGAGCATGCCGGAAATCATTTGTTAGATGTTATCAATGATGTATTGGACCTTTCTAAAATTGAAGCAGGTGCTATGGAACTTGATATCTGTGACTTTGATTTAGAGCAACTGATTGATGACTTATCGGTTATGTTCAATATGAGGTGTGAGCAAAAAGGTTTGAATTGGGTGTTGGAAAAAAAGATTCCAGAATGCTCAACGGTACATGGTGATCAAGTAAAGTTACGTCAGATCTTAATCAACTTGCTAGGAAATGCTGTTAAGTTTACCGACCTAGGTGAGATTTCGTTATGCGTTTCAAAAGAATGTGAGCATCGTTACTTGTTCGAGGTGAATGATACCGGACCTGGTATTGACCCTAAGGATCAGTCTGAAATTTATACTGCCTTCCATCAAACAGTCACCGCAGTTCATACAACGGGTACAGGTTTAGGTTTATCAATCACAAAGCGCCAAGTTGAGCTGATGGGTGGAAAGTTAAGCTTAAAATCTGAGCTTTCAAAAGGAAGTTGTTTTTCATTTTGTCTGGACTTTCCAGCTAGTTCAGAAGTTGTGGAACCCCAAAATAAGAGTTATCAGGAAATAAAATGTTTGAAAGCAGGAACACGGCTTTCTGCTTTAGTCGTTGATGATGTACCGGATAACCGCTTGATACTCAATGCGTTGTTAGATGAAATTGGCGTGGATGTTGTTGATGCTACGAATGGGCAAGAAGCATTAGAAGTATTGCGTGAAAACTGGGTTGATATCGTCTTTATGGATATACGTATGCCCATTATGAATGGTGATGAAGCCGTTAAGAAAATTAGGTCAGAGTTTGAAAATAAGAATATAAGATGCGTGGCAATTTCAGCATACAGCATGGCGCATGAAATTGAATATTATTTATCAGAAGGCTTTGATTTTTTCATACCTAAACCTTTTAAATTTAGCGAAATTTATCAGGTGCTTGAGCTCTTGTGTTCAGTAGAGTTTGAGTATCAACCCGTGTCGCATCAGGAATTGAATAAAACCGAAAGCTTGGGTGATCTTGATTACTCGAAAATTACTATTCCTGAAATACTTTATGCAAAACTAATTGCGTCAGCGCAATTAAATCAAATTACAAAAATACGCCAATTGCTAGATGAACTTGAAATGACTCCACATGGTGGCGCTGGGCTCTCAGCTCAGTTTAATCAGCTTCTTTCTCAGTATAATACTGAAGGAATAGTCGCTATATTGAAAGATATTCATCATGAATAAATGCAATGATATATCAGGAGAATACTATGGCGCGTGAACCCATTTGTATAGAAGGGTCGAAGGTGTTGGTTGTTGATGATACACCTGCTAACTTGGATTTATTCAGTCAAATTCTGGAGGCTGAAGGGTATGATGTGTCATTCGCAACAAATGGTAAGCAAGCACTTGAGCTAGCTTCAATTACAAAACCTGATTTGATTTTACTCGATATTATGATGCCAGAAATGGATGGAATAGAAACTTGCCGGCAATTGAAATCATTAACTGAAATAAAAGATATTCCGGTCGTTTTTATAACGGCCAAAACAGACAGGAAAGATGTTGCTGAAGGCTTTCGAATTGGAGGGGTCGATTACATTTGTAAGCCCGTACAACAAGAAGAGGTTTGTGCCCGTGTACGGTGCCACTTGAAAATACAGGCATTAGTAAAAGCCCGAGATGACTTAATCACTCAGCTCTGTGAATATACTAAAAAGATTGAAACAAAGGTGAATGAGCAAAATAAACAGCTCCAGCAAAATGAAAAACTTGCAGCAATAGGCGCAATGGTTGGTGAGTTTACTCATGAAATCAGCACCCCAGTGGGGGTCGCCATTACCGCTTTGAGTCATAATATTGAAGAATTGCATAGGGTTAAAACCCAATATGATACAGATACGCTAGAGAAAGAAGATTTTTGTTATTTTCTCGAAAACAGTCTTGAGGCTTCAGAAATCGCGAGCAAAAATCTAAAGAGAATGATTTCGTTGGTTAAAAGCTTTAAAAGTACAACTATTAATCAATGTAATGATGTATGTCGTCAATTTGATTTGAAAGAATGCTTGGCTGATGTGGTTGTAAGTCTGCAGCCACGGTTAAAGCATAGCCCGCATACTTTACGGCTTGATTGTGATGAAGATATTTTAATTAATAGCTACCCCGGGACATTTGCTCAAATTGTCATTAACTTAGTAAACAATAGCCTTATTCATGCTTTTGAATCTAGTGATGAAGGGTTAATGTCCCTTATCGTTACTATCAAAGATGATAACCTGATACTCAATTATTCCGACGATGGGCGTGGTATTTCAACTGACTTACAAGAAAAAATATTTGAAAAATTCTATACAACGAAGTTAGGACAAGATGGTAGTGGTTTGGGTTTGCATATTGTACGCACATTAGTTCAAGATAAATTACATGGTCTTGTAGTTTGTCATAGTGCTGAAGGGAATGGTTGTAGGTTTGAAATAACGTTACCTTTGTTGACTCTGAAGAAAGCTGATGAGCCTGCAATGTGAATTACAGTAATATCATTACTTTAAATGTAGTAGCTCAGACTTAATAGTACCCTTGGATCAGTTCGGGGAGTTTATCTTCTCTTAACTGTGCAATAGTATTCCAAATAATTTGTGATAATTCCGGGTGCTTCGTATTAAACTGTTTTGAAATCATCAGATAATATGGTTTTGTCTTAAGCGCGGGGAAGACTTTTTCAATTAATTTGAGCCCTGTTTTCCGCTTGATATGAAAGTCAGCTGTGACATCTTGTAGTGCAAGAGCGGTTACTTTGCCTCTAAGCAGGTTTGTAAAGTTGGTTTGTATGTCGCGGGCACTGAGGGTTTGAATCCCCATTTTTTTTAAATCCCCAACAATAGAAAAAGCCAGAGGTGTACCCACCATACCGTCTAGTCCTGATGTTTTCTGTCCATCCCAGTTGAATTTTGAGCCTTTTAATCGATAAAAATGATAAGACATTGTCGTTAGTCTACGACCAGGGTCAACTTGAGAATTTTTCCATGGATAAGTACCTATTGCTAAGCGCTCTTGAGTAAAAGATCCATTAAATGCGCCATCAATATCACCATCTTTGAGTTTAAGTAAGCATTGTTTCCAAGGAAAACGCATCAGTTCAACTTTAAAATTTGGAATGCTTTGTTCAAGAAGTTTGATTAATTCAACTGCCGCCCCGGGTTTTGGGTTTATTATTTGAGATGTATCGCCGATATAATTAGGTGGTTGAGAGGCATTTTCATATGCTGCTCTAAAAATAACCTCACTCTGGGCTATTGCTGGCGAAAGCAGGGTGAATAATAAAGAAATAAAGAGCATTCGGGTTTTCAGTGGCATGTTAACCTCGAATAGTATGGTTCAAAGAAGTTAACTTAGTATAGGATAGGATGGTTAAAAAATGTACATAAAAGTTTATTGCTTTGTCTTATCTAGCTCTATTTGTTAGGTAGGTAAAAAAATTACGAGCTGAGTAAAAATGGTCGAATTACAGTTATGAGGAGTAGAATCATTGTGTTCAGCTATTGTAAATTAGCTGGGCTATTAATAAATAAATGGAAAGGGTGAGGATCGTATTGAATGAGGCTTGATAAATTTATATGTGCTTGTACAGAGCTTTCTCGTACCCAGGCCAAAAAAGCAATTAGTAACGGAGATATTTTTGTTGATGATGCCTCTATCACGAAGTCTTCATTCAAAATAGACGCTCAAAGTAAAATTGTATATTTAGGGAGGCGTCTTTTGTTGCAGGGAGCCCGCTATATTATGTTGAATAAACCATTGGACACAGTTTGTACCTCAATCGATGATGATGCTCGTTCTGTGATGGGGTTGTTAGGTGCTGAAGAGAGAAAGGCGCTTCATATTGCGGGTCGTCTTGATATTGATACAACGGGTTTAGTGATACTGACTGATGATGGCGCTTGGTCTCATCGTATTACGTCGCCTAAAAAAAAGTGTGGCAAGCGTTACAGGGTTAGACTTATTGAGCCTGTTTCAGAAAATGTGGCGACGTGTTTTAAGCAAGGGGTTCAGTTGAATGGTGAAAAAAATTTAACTCGCCCTGCCGAAGTAGAAATACTTTCGCCTTATGAGGTGTTGCTAACAATCCATGAGGGAAAATATCATCAAGTTAAGCGGATGTTTGCTGCTTTGAATAATCGTGTTATTCAGCTTCATCGTGAAAAGGTAGGGGGAATTCAGCTTGATGAAAGTCTTGGTTCGGGAGAGTGGCGTTACCTGACAGCGGCTGAAATAAGTTCTGTTGTTTAATGTTTTTCGCGGCGGTGAGCCGCGAAAAGAGTGGGCTTTAATATCAAGATGCCTTGTCTAAAATTTCAGGTACCAATGCATTGTGGAGCTCATTGAGAGATTCATGTAGGTATTTAATAAACAGCGGGGCGTGGCTAGACATTTCCTCGGTGCTTGTGATGCCAACGGTGAGTGTTTTCATGTAGCTGGTAATTACAAGTGTCAAGCCCATACCATCAACAATTGGCGCAACCCCTTCTAAAGACTTTAACTTAGCACCATCTAAATACATCTGGCAAGTTGGCCCCGGTACATTAGTGATGATCAGGTTAAAAATTGGTTTGAATTTATTAGCAATACGAAAACGAGTATAGGCTTTAGTTACCCAAGATGATGACCATGAAGGCAAGTGATTAATGATACGTTCCATGGCAACCTTTCGGTTATACTTCTTAGCCATTGAGGCATTTTGATGAATTGTTGCCAGACGATCTAATGGGGACTCAATATCTGTTGCAAGGGAAACGAGCATTGGTGAAATAAGGTTGCCCTCAGCGTCTCCAGTCTCGGGTCTTTTGGAGACGGGAACCATAGCAGAAATTGATGTGTCAGGTAGCTTGTTTTCACTTAGTAAGTGTTTTCTTAGGGCGCCAGCGCAAACTGTTAACACAACATCGTTTACGGTGCTGCCGGGGTAAGCTGTCTTGATTTCTTTAATAGCCGCCAGAGATAAGTGTGCGCTACTTAGTGAGTGAGCTGTACCAATTTTATCGTTAAAAGGTGTTTCTGGTGACGTGAAGAAATTAGGTGGTCGTTGCTGGTTATCTAAGAGTCGGAGTATTTGAGAGTTAGCGATGGAGTGACTTAAGTTTTTTCCAAGTGAAAATAGCTCGCTTGGTGACCGATACAATGAGCGTAGCCTGTTGCTTGCCATCGCTGTCATGGAAGGGGCCTTGGGTTGCCATGTATCTTCTAAATTAATCGCGGAGTCAGGCGTGTTACTAAGCAAGCCGGTTAGGATCTTCTCCGCTGTTTTACCATCGGCTGCTGAGTGGTGTAGTTTAAGTGCAACAGAAAACTCGCCTTCAGGATTCTCGCTGTTCTGAATAAATAAGATCTCCCAAAGTGGGCGAGCAGGATTGAGCGTCTCACTAAAAAAAGTATCGACCAAGTCAGAGCGTTGTTCGCTTATGTCTTTTCCGAAAAGTCTAATTTGTTTTATGTGGTTATTAATGTCAAAGCTATCGTCATCTATCCAATAAGGCCGATCAAGGTCTAATGGTACTGTTTTTAGTCGACGTCTAAACATTGGGGATATAGGTAGGCGTGATTCAATATAGTTAAGAAACCGCTCAAATGTCATTTCGCCTGTTTTTGGCTTCCCAAACAATAGGATGCAACCGATATGCATAGGTGTGCGGGGCGATTCTAAATATAAAAATGATGCGTCTAAATTAGAAAGTTGCTGCATATTAAATCTCCATTAAATGAAAAGGTGTCCATGTTTCAATGAATGGATTATTTCACTTTTTGGTACGATTGTACACTAAGTTTGTATTTTGTTTGGTTATATGTGTTGATTTATTAATTAACTGATTGAATTTAAATGATAATAATGTGTACGTCTGTATGCATGGGTGTGTGTTAAATCTTGAGTGTGTGTGTGTTTAGTTGTGAGTTTTTTTTGGTTTAATGTAAGTGATGAGTTGTAATTGATAAATAATTAATCTCCCTCTTTTAATGAGAGAAATGCTTTGCTAGAATGCGCCCACTTTCTGGATGACGCTCGTTCTTCAGTTAGTTATGGTGACTTTCATTGGTTCCCACGCAATAATAAACCATTAACCTGGTCAGACCCGGAAGGGAGCAGCCACAGTGGTGGACTTATGTGCCGAGGTGTAGCTGATGGGAGTCATCACCTAATTCTGCTAGTGTTGTTTCATTATATATTTATAGCTCCTCATTTTTCTTGGTATTATTCTCACCAATAACTAACTGATATGAAGAAAAAATTACGTCGCTTTGTGATTCAGGTAGCTGTCGTTACCTTGAGTTTATAAATACTAACCTTATTTAATTAAGACTTTTAAGTCAGGTAGTGTCTTCATTTTTATTGACAGTGTAAGATGTGCGTTAAATTTTATTTGATATTATTGTCGCGTAAGTTGGTTTCATGAGTTATCAGGTTCTTGCCCGAAAGTGGCGCCCCCAAAATTTTAAACAAATGGTCGGTCAGGAGCATGTTTTAAAGGCTCTGATCCATGCCTTAGATAGTCAGCGTTTGCATCATGCATACTTATTCACCGGTACGCGCGGCGTGGGTAAAACGACTATTGGTCGTATTTTGGCTAAGTGTCTAAGCTGTGATAAAGGTATTACTTCAGAGCCGTGTGGAGCCTGTAGTGCGTGTAGTAGTATTGTTGAAGGTCGATATGTCGATTTGATTGAAATTGATGCAGCATCACGTACGAAAGTAGAAGATATGCGTGAGCTGTTAGAAAATGTGCAGTATGCACCTACAGAGGGTCGTTTTAAAATATACCTGATTGATGAAGTACATATGCTTTCTCAATCCAGTTTCAACGCGTTGTTGAAAACGCTTGAAGAGCCTCCTGAGCATGTCAAGTTTCTCTTCGCGACGACTGATCCCCAAAAACTCCCTGTTACTATTCTTTCTCGTTGTCTGCAGTTTAATTTAAAAAATATGTCGCCTGAGCGTATTGTCGGACATTTGAATTATATTCTTACTGAAGAGCAGGTTGCTTTTGAAGAAATGTCTCTGTGGGCTTTGGCTCGTGCAGCAGATGGCAGTATGCGTGATGCCTTAAGTTTGACCGATCAGGCCATTGCCTATGGTAATAACTCACTAACAGAAGTTGGTGTAAGTACCATGCTTGGTACGGTCGATCAGAAAAAAATCTATCGAATTTTAGAAAAGCTAGTAAGTCGTGATGCTTCGGGCATGTTGGCTGAAGTACACAGTTTGGCTGAATTTTCTCCTGACTACACCTCTGTTCTAGCCACGCTAGCCGCTATATTGCATCGGGTGGCTGTTGAGCAGGTCGTTCCGGGTGCTTGCGATAACTCAATGGGAGATCAAGAGCAGGTTGTTAGTTATGCCCGTCAGTTATGTGCTGAAGATGTGCAGCTCTTCTATCAGGTTGCGCTAGTGAGCCGACAGGATTTAGCGATTACACCTGACCCTAAATCAGGTTTGGAAATGGCATTGTTAAGAATGATGGCCTTCCAGCTTTCGCCTGTTGAGGGTGAGAAACCGGATTTGCCAGTCTTGTCAGAAGAAGGAGTGGGCGGTGTTGATCCGGATAGTCTTGTTCATTCTGAAGTGCCTTCAATGTTATCTGCCGAAAATAGTCCGCCGTTAGAGGCGTATGAAAATGACGCTCCGGCAACAGCTTATGATTACGCTGAGGAAATTGAGCAGGTAGAAGACACTGAGCTGAAAAAAAAAACAGTCTTAAGTGAGTCTTCTGTAGAGGCTATTTCTACTGAAGAGTTAACACCTATTGGAAAGGCAGCAGACACTACTTCTGACTCTGTTGAATTGGAAGTGCCTAATTCACTTGAAAGCCCCTCAGCAGCACCTGTCGCTAGTTCGCCAGAATCAAATGGTACGGTACAAACGGCTGATGATGCAGTACAAAAACCTAAAGAGCCTGTTTCCCAGAAAGTAAGTTCGCACATTGAACCTACTGATGAAACCTGTTGGTCAGTGCGTTCTGCTCAACTAGGTTTGTCTGGTATGACCTTGAATTTATTGCTTAATTCTGTGCTTGAAGAGACTGATCAAGGGCTTCAGCTATATTTTGACGCAGGGCATTTTCGCTTACTAAACCCTAGCCATGAAAGTAGAATTAAAGCCGCCATACAGCAGGCTTATAGTTATGATCAGCAAATAACCTTTTTTAATAGTCTAAAAGAAAGTCATGAAACGCCAATGATGTGGCGAGAGCGAAAGCGTGCTGAAATGCAAGTTCACGCAAAGCAAATGATCAAGTCTGATCCAAATGTTCAAAAAATATTAGAAGTGTTTGATGGCGTTTTAATAGAAAACAGTATTCAAGCGATTGGTGAGATTTTATAAAATATTGATTGATAGGAGAATATGATGATTGGTGGAAATATGGGCGACATGATGAAGCAAGCCCAAAAAATGCAAGAACAGCTTCAAAAGCAGCAGGAAGAAGTTGCTAATGCCGAAGTAACCGGTGAGTCTGGTGCAGGTATGGTAAAGGTGTTAATGAATGGCCGCCACGATGTGAAAAAAGTTGAAATCGAAGGCTCTTTAATGTCAGAAGACAAAGAGCTTCTTGAAGATTTGCTTGCTGCGGCCGTAAATGATGCGGTGCGTAAGATCGAAGAAAAAAATAAAAGCTCTATGTCTGGCTTAGCTGCCGGTATGGGCTTGCCTGCTGGATTTAAAATGCCTTTTTAAAGTGCATGGCATTTCTTAATTAAAGAATATATGAAGAGATTAAATTATGGGCTTTGGGCCAGTAATTGATGAGCTAATTGATGCCTTGAGGGTATTGCCAGGGGTCGGACAGAAGTCTGCTCAACGAATGACTTTGCATTTGTTGGAGCGAAATAGAAGCGGGGCACAGCGTCTCGCTTTTGCTTTGGAAGCCGCTGCGGAAAAAATAGGCCATTGTCATTCGTGTCAGAATCTTAGTGAGCAAGATATCTGCAGCATGTGCCAAGATACTGCGCGTGATATGGATACCATATGTATTGTTGAGTCGCCGTCAGACCTGATGGCTATTGAGCAATCGCATCATTTTAATGGGCGGTATTTTGTTTTGAAGGGGAGTTTATCTCCTTTGGATGGACGAGGCCCGAATGAAATAGGTATTCCTAAGTTGGTATCTCGGGTGAATGAAAGCGGCATAAAGGAAATTATCTTGGCGACGAACCCTACGATAGAAGGGGAAGCAACAGCTCATTATATTGCTGAACTTTTAGGTTCAAATGAGTGTCTAATAACACGTCTTGCCCATGGTCTTTCAATGGGGAGTGAGTTGGGGTATGTTGATGGCGGAACCTTGAATCATGCCTTTTCTGGAAGAAAGCCGGTGCTAAATAATGAGTGAGAATGTTGGAGGTTTTGAGCTGATCAATGATCAGAAGGCGCTAGAAGATCAAATTGAAGTTTGGTTAACTGAAGATGTTCTAGCGATCGATACAGAGTTTATGCGCACTAACACTTATTATGCAAAACCAGGTCTGATTCAAATCGCTGACTCCAAAGGCGTTTACATTATCGACCCGCTTTTAGTGACAAATTTGAAGCCCTTGGCTGCATTATTATCAGCACCAGATATTGTTAAAATTATGCATGCCATGAGTGAAGATATTGAGTTACTTTATCATGCAACCGGTGTTCTGACTCAAAGTGTGTTTGATACGCAAATTGCTGCTGCATTTTTAGGGTATGGCGCTTCGTTAGGATACCAAAGCTTGGTTTCAGAAGTGTTGGGTTATCCCGTTGATAAATCTGAAACCCGTTCTGATTGGCTAAAACGGCCCTTAACAGATAAACAATTAGAGTATGCCGCGAAAGATGCAGAGTATTTAATTCTTTTACATAAAAAATTAGAAGCAGCGCTAATAGAAAAAGATCTGTTGAATGCTGTGTTTGATGAGGCTGCATGTATATTGGTGCAAACAAAGCGGTCCTGGGACCAACCGGAAAATGCCTATTTAAAGCTTCGAGGCGCCTACGAATTGCCGCTTGATCGGCAGAAAGTCCTTCAGGGTTTGGTTATTTGGCGAGATCAGAAGGCTCAAACTGACGATGTGCCAAAACCTTGGGTTTTTGGTGATAAGCATCTGATTCAATTTGCTGAATATATTCCGACGTCTATCAATCAAATAAAAAATATTAAAGAAATAAAGCCAAAATCTATTCGATTGTATGGAGAGGGTTTATTGAATGAATTAGAAAGTGTGCAAAAGGATGTTGGTCGGGATTTTGTGGCGATTGATTACCCTGTAAAAGGTGATGAGCTTCAGTTGTATAAGAAATTAAAAGAGATTGTCAGTGACGTTGCTGAGAATACCGGCATTGCTGCGCAGTCATTAGGTTCTCGAAAAATGTTAGAGAAAGCTGTTATGCATGTTGTGAGACATAATAATAGTGAGCTTCCTTTTGAGTTTAGTGGTTGGCGTAAATCTTTGATGGCAGATCGATTTTTAAGTATTTTAAAAAATGATGCAGATAAAGTTTAGGAAAGAACATGGCACAGTATACATCGGATAAGAAGCGCTTTTGCTCTGTTTTTAAAAGCTCCAAGAAAAAAGAAATGTACTTGTACGTTGACCGAAAAGATGGAGTAAAGGTGCTTCCTGAGGCGCTACAGGCTATATTTGGTGAGCCTACTCATGTTTTGGATATGATACTTACACCAAGTAAAAAGTTAGCGCGAGTAGAGGCGGAAAAGGTATTAAGTGAAATAGCTTTAAATGGCTTCTATTTGCAAATGCCTCCTGGAAAAGATGAAGAGAAAATAGGGGGTTATCAAGTTCCCCAGGATAGTTTAAATGGGTAAATCATCTGATTTTTGGAAGCATAAATCGCTTGCAGAAATGAATCAAAGTGAATGGGAGTCACTTTGTGATGGTTGCGGTAAATGTTGTTTGCATAAGCTTCAAGATGAAGAAACAGAAGAGTTGTTGTTTACCAGTATTAGTTGTGAATATTTAAACTTAGATACATGTCGTTGCAAGGTATACAGTGAGCGCAAAAGTCATGTCCCTGAATGCCTAACTTTAAGTCCAAAGCATTTGGATGAATTGACTTGGCTACCTTCAAGTTGTGCTTATCGTTTGTTGTATGAAGGCAAGTCATTGCCTGTATGGCACCCATTGGTTTGTGGTGATACCCAGCAGCTTCATATTCAGCACATCTCTGTTCGAGGTAAGGTTATCAGTGAAGCTGAATTGACAGAAGATGAAGATTGGGATGATTACATTATTGAGGGTTTGTAGTTGAGAGGCTGTAATGAGTTTTTGTTTTCGCTCTTAGTGCTGCATTGACTTAAAACTGAAAGAAAAAGACAAAAAGAGAGTAAAGAGGAACAGGGTTTGGAAATTTCATCTTATCTAACTGCTTGGGGGATTTATTTGTTCTCGGCAATAGGTTTAGTGTTTGTATTTTGGCGTATGACTAGAAACTTAAAATTACGTCGAACGCGTCGGTCATTGCGCAGTTTGGTTGCAGTGATTTTATTTACCCCTATAAATATTACAACTGGAAGCTTATGGTTAGCGCCTGCTTATTTAGTTGGGTCGTATGATTGGGTGTTAGGTAAAACAGAAAAGGCTTTAGAGGCAGGTTTATATATATCAGTCGCATATGTTTTAATGATGTTTATAATTATGCTTGAGTCGGTGTTGAGACGAATATTTGGTATGGGGCGGGCGCATTAATAACATGACAAAGATTCAAACAGGAATTTATCAGCATTATAAAGGGCCTAAGTATGAAGTTTTGGGTCAAGCGCAGCATAGCGAAACAGAGGGGGTTTTAGTTATTTATCGTGCGCTTTATGGCGACTATGATTTATGGGTGAGACCTATTTCTATGTTTCAAGAGTGTGTGGTCGTGGAGAATGAAAATAAACCTAGGTTTCAGCTAATAGAGGCGCAAAACATTAAATTAGGTGCCTTTCACTCTAAGTTATAAAAATAATAAATCAGCCTAAAAACAACAAGTAAGCGTCTTAATCATAGAAAATACTTCCAAATCCCCGTTGTTGTTATTGAAAAACCTGCTATAAATTAAATTATGTTCTGCTAATTCTATTTTAAATTTTTGAATGGATAGCGGATGTATTATTTATCAAAAAATGTCTGTAGCAGAGGAAAGTATGACCTTCAGTATTATATTTAGAGCAAAAAAACACCTAACGTTTTTGATGTTGCTCTTAGCTTGTGTCGTTAACCCTATCTCTATTACCAATGCATTTGGCGATACCGCTTCAGAGGCTATTTCAAACAGTTCCCAGTTAAAAGGGGCTGATATTCGTATGCTGATCGATATTTCGGGCAGCATGAAAAAAAATGACCCTTCTAATCTGCGGATTCCTGCCGTAAATCTATTAACCGAACTTATTCCTGATGGAGACAAAGCAGGGGTGTGGACTTTTGGTCAATGGGTTAACAACTTGGTGCAACATAAAGTTGTTGATAATGCATGGCGCTTGAATGCGAAGGAGCAAGCTCAAAAAATAAATTCAGTTGCTTTATATACTAATATTGGTGCGGTACTTGAAAAAGCATCGGATGATTTTTATAAGCATGAGAGTCTAGAAAATACGCACTTTATTTTGTTGACGGATGGCATGGTTGATATTGATCGTGATCCTGAAAAAAACGCGCAAGAGCGTGATCGTGTTTTAACAACATTGCTAAAAACGTTTAAAGAGAAAGGCGCTAAAATTCATGCTGTTTCGTTATCCAAAAATGCCGATAGCTCATTAATGGATAAATTGGCGATTCAGACAGGGGGGCAGTCAGCAGTTGCAGAAACACCTGAAGATTTAACTAAAATATTTTTACAGGCTTTAGATCAGGCCGTACCAAGTGAGCAGGTGCCAATCGAAGGAAATGAATTTGTCATTGACTCAAGTGTAGAGGAGTTTACTGCTCTGATTTTTAGAGGCGATGGCTCGATACCCACTGAAATTATGGGGCCTGACGA
>CAJWBJ010000052.1 GCA_913020495.1 uncultured Oleiphilus sp. | reverse complement strand
AGTTGCCCGTTGTGTTTTTCAAGTTGTGCTTCGAAGCGTTCAAATAATGTGAAAGCATCGGCGGTGCCGCCTGCAAAACCTGCGATGACTTGATTATGATATAGTCTGCGTACTTTTTTAGCATTCCCTTTCATAATGGTGTTGCCGAGTGAAACTTGGCCGTCGCCACCTAAAGCGACGTCGCCATCCCTGCGTACTGAAAGTATGGTCGTCATGATATCTCCACAGTCTTAGTGCTAAATGCTTAAGTGTTATGCAAGATGTAAGGCATAACTTGGAGCTATATACATGGAGGTGCTTTATTGGATTTCAAGCAGAGCTGACGAAAACAGTAATGCTCTACTTATCTTTTTTGACTTTTTTTACCAGGGGCTGGATATTAATCGAGACGAGTTTATCTAATACGCTATTCATTTTACTTCGATTACTAAAAGGCCCTGTCATTACCCGGTGCCATTCTTTACCGTTACTGCTGGTCACAACTTTTATATTGGCTTTGATCCCTTGAAATGCGATGGTTGCTTTTTGGCGTTCTGCATCTTTTTTACTCCGGAATGAGCCAGTTTGTACTAGGTAAGTGTAGTCTGTTTGCTTGTTTTTTTCTTTAAAGCGGTAAGCATCAACTTCGAGAGTTTCAATATTGCTTTCTGGCAAAATATCATAGAATTTAAAGCGAGTATTTGGCTTTTTTTCCAGGGTTTTGTTTTGATTTTTTGGTTCTTTTTTTGTTGTGTTTTGATGTGGTACGTTAAGTACGCTATCTGTAGGTGGAATAGACTGTAGGTAATATAGACCATAACCAAATGCGCTAATGAGTATGATGAGTGAAAGGATCGGTTTGGTACGGCTTGCGGTAGGTGGCAAGGTTGGCTGGCTATTTTTTAATGTTGCAGAGCCAGCTTTCTTAGCCGCTGTTTTACTTTTTTTTGTTTTAGAGCCTGCATTAGACTTTGATCCCGGTTTTTTTTTATCTCCAGGTTTTCTTGTAGTGTTAGGTTTTGCAAAGTCTTGAGTCATGGGGCAAAACTACATCTCATCTGGTGCATTAACGCCAAGTAATTCCAGGCCGTTTTTGAGTACTTGTTTGACAGCTAAACTTAAGGTAATTCGAGTATTTCGGGTTTCGGCATCATCGACAAGTACTTTGTTTGAATTATAGTAGGTGTGGAATTCACTTGCGAGGTCTCGTAAATAATGAGTTAAAATATGAGGCTCAAGATCTGTGGCTGCATTTTCAAGCTGCTCAGGGTAGTTGCCTAAACGTTTTGCTAGGTCGACTTCATTTTCTGATTTAGAATTTGATAACGCTGCTAAACCTTGATCGGTATCGATCTCAAGTTCCATTTCGTCAAGCTTTCTAAGCATGCTGGAAATACGGGCGTGAGCATATTGTATGTAATATACCGGATTGTCTTTGCTTTGTGATTTTGCTAAATCTAAATCAAAATCCATGTGCTGTTCAGCTTTACGGGTAACATAGAAGAAGCGAGCCGCATCATTACCAACCTCCTCTCTTAGTTCTCGTAAAGTGACAAATGATCCACTACGTGTTGACATCTGAACGCGTTCTTTGCCGCGATAAAGGATGGCAAATTGAACTAAACGGACATCCAGTTTATTCGGGTCAATTTTAAGTGCTTCAAGCGCTGCTTTGACTCTAGGGATGTAGCCGTGATGGTCGGCTCCCCAGATGTTGATTACCTTATCGAAACCACGGTTGAATTTATTCAGATGGTAGGCAATATCCGATGCAAAATAAGTGGTCTCGCCGTTATCCCGTTTTACGACACGGTCTTTATCATCACCAAAATGGGTTGACCGGAACCAAGTGGCGCCGTCTTGTTCGTATAAGTAACCATTTTCGTCTAGCTGTCTTAAAGATGCGTCAATACTTTCATTTAATGATGCTTCAGAAAACCAGTTTTGATAGTTTACCCCGAAGCCGCTTAAATCATCTTGGATGTCAGCGACAATTGAATTTAAACCTTTGTCAAAAACAAGTGTAAAATCTTCTGAAAGTAATATTTTTGCACGAGAAATAATTGCGTCGATATAGATTTCTTTGTCACCGCCTTCGCACTCATCTTTGGGTAAGTCTGCAAAAATAGTTTCTAGGCTATGCTTGAATCGGTCGCCGTGTTCTAGTTTAAGTGTGGCTGCAATATCGTGTACGTAAGCACCTTTGTAGCCATTAACCGGGAATACCAGCTCTTCAAAGAAGCTTTCTATATAGCGAAGCCATACGCTGGCTGCCAAAATATTCATTTGTCGTCCGGCGTCGTTAACATAATATTCACGAGTAACCTGGTAGCCTGCCGCTTCTAATAAGTCAGCAACACTTGCTCCATACGCTGCGCCACGCCCATGACCTACATGCAAGGGGCCGGTTGGATTGGCTGATACAAATTCAACTTGGTAGTGTTTTCCTGCACCAATGTTCGACCTGCCATACTCGGACTTTTGTGTGAGAATGTTTTGAATAGCAGAAAAATTACTGGCACTGCTCACAAAAAAATTAATAAATCCCGGGCCTGCAATGTCTATTTTCTCAATACTTTTATGCTTTGATTGCAGTAATTTATCAATAATGAGTTCTGCTAACTTTCTTGGCGGCATTTTAGCTTGCTTGGCTAAAACTAATGCAATGTTAGATGCAAAATCACCATGGCTTTTGTCTTTAGTCGCATCAATGTTTATTTTATAACTGAGGTCTTCAGGTATTACCTTCTCGCTGCTGAGATCGGTAATGATTGATTGAACAAGCTCAGAGATAATTTCTTTCATGCGATTCCTATACTTAGGTAAATAAGAGGTGGTAAGTAGCTACTAGGTTGTCAATGATGCTGTTTAAATAGTATCAAAATGAGAGCCGCGTATTATCTATGATTTCTAGGGTGCGTGCAAAGTCCTTAAACGTAATCAGTAGGGTCTACGTCAATTGTTAGTTTGGTGTTTCTCTTATGGTTTGCCGTCAGCAGCGCAGGGAGTTGTTTTAATATAGCGGCCCGCAGAGCTAAATTAGCGGTGAATATGTGAAGGTAGCTGCGGTAGATTCCTGACTTTCGTGCCAT
Organism: uncultured Oleiphilus sp.; assembly: GCA_913020495.1. Classification (GTDB taxonomy): domain Bacteria; phylum Pseudomonadota; class Gammaproteobacteria; order Pseudomonadales; family Oleiphilaceae; genus PZPK01. The sequence goes on along the minus strand of CAJWBJ010000052.1, from coordinate 23,202 downwards.
ATTCGCTTCAATAGGTCCTGATATCTCAATGTTCAAGTTTGTCGGGATGCGCTGGAATAATTCGCTGTTCAGTGTATGTAAGGCTTGAAGTGCGTCGGCTTGTGATTTTGACTCTGCGCGAATACTTAGCATTTTTGAAAATGGAGGGAGTTCACAAGTTTTTCTGTCGATTAGTTCGATCTCAGAAAGTGTTGTGTAGTCACTTTTCACTATTGATTCAAATAAAGGGTGCTCGGGGAGTTTAGTTTGAATAAGTACGCGCCCCTTTTTTTTGCCTCGTCCAGATCTGCCAGCCACTTGAAGAAGCAGTTGGGCGCTGCGTTCGATTGCTCTGAAGTCAGCGCTAAAGAAACTGGTATCTGCATCAATGATTGCGACTAACGTGACATTGTGGAAATCATGTCCCTTAGCAAGCATTTGAGTGCCAATAAGTAAACAGGGTTCACCGTGATTGATATCTTTGATGAGTTGTTCCATATGAGACTGTTTTTTTATTGTGTCTCGGTCGAAGCGAATTACTTTTGTGTTGGGGAAGTATTCCTTTAAGCCATATTCAATGCGCTCGGTGCCTGTTCCTAATGGGCTGATGTGCTGGCTATTGCAGCTTCCGCATTCTCTAGGTATTACTTGCTTGTAGTTGCAGTGATGGCAAAGCAAGTGTGGTGGGTGGTTATGAATGGTAAGGCGTGCGTCGCAATGTTTGCAGTGCGCTATCCAGCCGCATGCTTCACAAAGAAGTGTAGGAGAAAAACCTCGCCGGTTTTGAAAAATAATCACCTGATTGTTTTGTTCAATTTCAGACTTTATTTGGTCAAGGAGTGGTTTTGAGCAGCCATTTTGTAGTGGTCTACTGCGTATATCAATAAGAGAAATATCAGGCGTTTGTCCTGCTCCAGCTCTTTCATTAAGTCTTAACCATTCATACTTTTCTTGCTGGGCATTGTAAACGGATTCCAGTGACGGGGTAGCTGAGCCTAAAATGACTTTGCAGTTCTCTAGCTGTCCGCGCTTCACAGCAAGATCTCGTGCAGAATATTTAAAACCATCTATTTGTTTGTAAGATGCATCATGTTCTTCGTCAACAATAATAATGCCCAAGTTTTTGAAGGGGGTAAATATCGATGATCGTGTGCCGATTATGACTTTTGCAGAGCCTTGTCTGGCGAGAGACCAGGTTGTGAATTTTTCTCGAGAACTCATGCCTGAATGGATGAAACCTATAGGGATAGCCAATTGTGTTTGAAAGCGTTTAAGCGTTTGTGGGGTTAGATTTATTTCTGGAATAAGAATTAATGCTTGTTTGCCTTGGCCTAGAATATGCCTAACAATTTCGATATAAACTTCAGTTTTTCCACTTCCAGTGATCCCTTGCAATAGGGAAACGTGAAAACCGTTTAAGTGTACAGAGGCTTTTTGAATGACTTCCTTTTGTGCTTCATTTAGTTTGATTGAGTTGGGTTCAGGTTGTAATTTTGCTGTTGCCGTTAATGGGTCAAAAGTAGTGCTTGTTAGATAGCCTGCTTTTTCTAATGTTTTTAGTTGTGTTGTGGTATAGCCTATTGCTTTGAGTGAATCTTGCCATATGCCACTTTCTTGTTCAGCAATAGTTTTTAAAATGGCTTGTTGTTTAGTGGCGTTTTGCTTGCCTGTAAATTTTTTTTCTGTTCTGTTCCATTTTATGACTTTAATTTCTGTGAGTGGCTTTTTTTGTCTTAGTGCGCTAGGGAGTGCAGTTTGAACGCAGTCGCCCAAAGGGTGGCAGTAATAAGTGGCGGCCCATTGGAGTAGGTTTAAAATACTTTCAGGGATTGCGGTGGGCTCATCAAATAAGTGAGTGATTGGTTTGAGTTTATTGGTGGGCGTCGTTGTTTCCGCCTGACGACCGATAACAATACCAACTAGCTCGCGGTGACCAAATTGAACTAATACTCGCATTCCTGAGAAGTAGTCTTCAATAAGGGTGTTTTCTGCAGGAAGGTAGTCAAAGTAGCCGTAGATAGGGACGGGGACTGCGATACAAATAACCTGTGTAGGATTGTTCACTTTTTAGTGTCTTTCATTGTATGGTCTTAATTTCAGGGTTGCGTGTCACTAGCTAGAAATAATAACGTTATTATTTCATATTAACTTGGTTTATTTCATCTTCTAAATAATTGGCTCTTGCAAATTGTGCTTATTTTGGTACTATGCGCCGTCTTAAAATTCAACGTAGTTCTGCATAATGTTTCGTGCAGATATACTTTTTGTGCGGTGCCTGACTAGAAAAATGTTTCAAGTAGGTGGCGGCATGATCTTAATTGAGGTGTAAAATGAAACAAGATCTTCATCCTGAATACCAAGAAATTCAAGCAAAATGTAGTTGCGGTAATGTTTTCAATACTCGCTCTACGCTTTGTAAAGATATTACTTTAGACGTATGTTCTAACTGTCATCCTTTTTATACTGGAAAGCAAAAGGTAATGGATGTTGGTGGGCGTATTGATAAATTCAAGAAGCGTTTTGGCAGCAGAATTAGCAGCTAAACTCTTTTTAAGCCTTTGTTTAATTTATTATGTGAACAATTGGCTCAAAATATTTAATAATTAAAAAGAGCGTTTATCGCTCTTTTTTTGTCTTAAAGCTAAGAAAGTTAGTGTTTGTTATGAAGAAAATTTGTTCCATATGAACAAGTGATGTCATAATACGCGTCCTCGGGTCATGCGCCCCGGATTCAAGGCTTTCAATGCCCACAATTCATGGTTAAACGGTACAATATAATGTCAGATGATTTAAAAACAGCGGCTCTTGATTATCACGCAAATCCAAAAGCCGGAAAAATCAGTGTTGAGATAACAAAGCCTACTGCAACGGCTAGAGATCTTTCTCTTGCCTATAGTCCAGGTGTTGCTGAGCCAGTTAGAGAAATTGCTGCAGATCCAGAAAATGCATATAAATATACAGCTAAAGGTAACTTGGTTGCTGTTATTTCTGATGGTACAGCTATTTTAGGTCTAGGTAACTTAGGTCCTCTAGCAAGTAAGCCTGTTATGGAAGGTAAAGGTGTTTTATTCAAGCGCTTTGCCGGTATTGATGTATTTGATATTGAAGTCGATGCAGAAAGCCCACAAGCTTTCATCGATACGACTAAGCGTATTGCTGATACGTTTGGTGGCATTAACTTAGAAGATATTAAAGCGCCAGAATGTTTTGAAATTGAAAGAGTGTTAATCGAGCAGTGTAATATTCCTGTATTTCACGATGACCAGCATGGTACTGCGATTGTAACGGCAGCTGGTATGATTAATGCGCTTGAAATTCAAGGTAAGAAAATTGAAGAAGCTAAGATTGTTTGTTTAGGTGCGGGCGCAGCAGCGATTGCATGTATGAAACTGTTAATTAGCTGTGGTGTTAATTCTGAAAACATCTACATGTTGGATCGAAAGGGGGTGATTCACTCTGGTCGTGACGACTTGAACCAATATAAAGCAATGTTTGCAACTGAGACTGATAAGCGCACGCTTGCTGATGCTTGTGACGGTGCAGATGTCTTTGTTGGTTTGTCTGGTCCAGATTTATTTCCTGCTGAAGCATTGAAGTCAATGGCTCCAAATCCAGTAGTGTTTGCCTGCTCTAACCCAGACCCTGAAATTGCGGTTGAGCTTGCTCATGCAACTCGTGATGACTTGATTATGGCTACTGGTCGATCAGACTACCCAAATCAGGTGAATAATGTACTTGGTTTCCCTTTCATCTTCCGTGGTGCGCTTGATGTACGATCAACTGTTATCAATGAAGAGATGAAAGTTGCAGCGGTCCACGCAATTAAAGATTTGGCTAAAGAACCTGTTCCACAGTATGTTGTTGATGCTTACGGTGGTGATGCGCTTGAGTATGGTAAGGATTACATTATTCCAAAGCCTCTTGATGAGCGTTTGTTGGGGCTTGTATCGGGTGCGGTTGCACAAGCAGCGGTAGATTCTGGTGTCGCTAGATTCCCATATCCTGCTCACTATCCTTTGAACTCAGTAGACGATATTAAGTAATACTGCTTCAGAGAATATAAAAAACCTCGTTACTGTAAAGTATCGAGGTTTTTTTGTGGGAGTTTATTAGATTTTATTTAATGGCTTGGCTGCTGATAGTAGCTGTGCTCAAAAAATATCCTCTGGCTCTATAGCCGTTTGTTTTTCTATTAGAGATGGGATATTTTCTGTTGTAATTGCTTGTTTTTTAGGGGCAAATTCAGTTCTGAATATTTCGAATACTGCATTTTTTGCACCAGGCTTTGCAAGTAAGCCTGTTTCTGGATCTATTCTTACGGTTACAATTCCATTTGGTTGTTTCATGTGTGAGTCTTCCATGTTATTTAGTGCTACAGCCATATAGTCGCTCCAGATAGGGAGTGCTGCCCTTGCTCCATACTCACGTCTACCGAGGGTTTTTGGGTTGTCAAAGCCAACCCAGACAGTTGTTTCAAGTTGTGTATTGAACCCTGAGAACCATGCGTCTTTTTGATCATTGGTGGTACCTGTTTTTCCGGCTAAATCATTACGCTTTAATTTTAATGCTCTACGCCCAGTACCTTTTTTTATGACATCTTTGAGTATTGAATGGAGTATGAATATGGATCGTTCATCTGCAATTTTTGTTGCAGGTGTAGTTGATTGATCGCTTGCGGGGCAATCACTGCACGCAGTTGGTGGGCTTCTTTGATAGATGACATTTCCATGGCTATCCTCAATGTATGCAATAAGGTATGGCTCAATTTTATAGCCTCCATTTGCGAGTATGCTGTAGCCTGATGCGATATCCATAGGCGTTAAAGCTGCGCTACCTAGGGCAAGGGAAAGGTCTTTTGGAAGGTCGTTTGTGTTGAATCCAAATTTTTCGACTGTTTTGAGCGTTTTTCTTACGCCTGTATCTTTCAGTAAACGTATTGAGACAAGATTTCTTGATTGGTAGAGTGCTTTTCGGATGCGGGTAGGGCCATAAAACTTACCGCTAGAATTCTCGGGTCGCCATGAGGCTTCTAGGTTTTTATCCTCAAAGACGATGGGGGCATCATTAATCAGTGTTGATGCTGTTGATCCGTTTTCTATTGCAGCTAAATAAACGAAGGGCTTAAAGTTTGAGCCTGGCTGTCGTTTAGCTTGGGTTGCTCTGTTGTAGTGGCTAATTTGAAAGTCGTAGCCTCCTACAAGTGCTTTAATTGCACCATCATTAGGAGCGATTGATATTAGAGCGCCTTGTACGTCGGGGGTTTGTGCTAGCTGCCAGGGTGCTTGGTGGATTTTTTCTTCTGTTTCAGGTGTTTTATCCTGAGTTGTTTCACTTGGGGGGAGTGTTTTGATTTTTATTTCAACGATGTCACCTAATTGAATAATATCCATTAGTGACTTAGGTTTTGGTCCTCGTCGATCAGCTGTCAGGTAGGGGCGTTCCCATTTCGTTTTAGAAAGTGCTAGTTTCACCTGAGTGCCGTCTTTTATTAGGGCAACTGTTTCTTTATTGTTAATTTCTAAAATAACTGCGGCTTGGTGGTTTTTGGGAACTTTTATTTTTCTGAGTTGATTGGTTAGTTTAGAGATATCTTGAAGTTGGTCTTTGGGTATATTCTGGATTGGCGTGCGATAGCCGTGTCTTGTATCGTAGTTTTCGAGCCCTTTTTTCATGGCGGTGTTTGCCGCTTGTTGCAAAGTGCTGTCAATTGTTAAAAATACGCGCATGCCTGATGTGTAGGCGCTGGATCCATATTTTTTAATGATTTCTAATCGTGCCATTTCGGCGACATAAGGTGCGGATAAGTCAGTTTTGCCGCCATGATAGCTTGCTGTAAGTGTTTCGTTTTGTGAGTTAGCATGTTGATTCTCATTGATCATGCCAAGCTCAAACATTCTGCCCAATATCCAGTCGCGCCTTGTTTTTGCTCGTGCAGGGTTGGCGATTGGGTTATAGCTGGAAGGGGCTTTGGGTAGTCCAGCGATCATGGCAAGTTGGGCGAGGCTGAGCTCTTGAATTGACTTTCCGTAATAGACTTGTGCGGCGGCATGTACGCCGTAAGCTCGATTACCTAAGTATATTTTGTTCAAATATAATTCTAGAATTTCATTTTTGCTTAGTGATTGCTCAATTTCTAAAGCTAAAAATATTTCATTGAATTTTCGAATAAATGTTTTCTCTCTGGAAAGGAAAAAGTTTTTCGCAACCTGCATAGTAATGGTGCTACCGCCAGATTTAATTTTCCCAGATGTGATGAGCTGGGTTACTGCTCTTGCTAAACCTTTGATATCAATCCCATGGTGTTCAAAGAAGCGATTGTCTTCTGCGGCTATAAAAGCAGAGACTAAAAGTTCGGGGGCAGTATTAATATTGATAGGGGTCCTTCTTTTTTCGCCAAACTCAGCTATGCTTTTTTTATCGCTAGAATAAATTCGTAATGGTGTTTGTAACTGAGTCGTTTTTAATTGGCTGGCGACAGGCAGGGTTGGCGTTAAATAAAGATAGAAAGAACTTAGTAAAAAACTGGCGCCAAAAAGAATTGTAGCGAAGAACCAGCCTAAAAAGGTTGAAAGTCTCACAAAACGAAACATGTTTTTCCTAGCAAGTTAGAAATATACAGCTATTATCTAAGAAATAGCTTTAAATTGGGATTTATAAGATTATACGTCTTTTTTAAGAGCGATTTTAGTAAAGAATTGTACATTGAGGTGTGGTTGGCAGGAAATCTGGCAGAATTCTACTAACACCTTATTAATCGTTACCACCATTTTTTAATGGGTTATTGTGTGTTTGGATTATTTGGAAAAAAGAACGATACCTTATTAGGCATCGATATAAGTTCATCGTCAGTCAAATTACTTGAGCTGTCGAAGAGTGGTGAAAAGTATCGTGTAGAAAGTTATGCGGTCGAACCTTTACCTGAGAACAGCGTTGTTGAAAAAAATATCAATGATGCAGAGCTTGTTGGTGAGGTAGTTAAAAAAGTACTGGCTAAGTCTAGAACAAATACTAAACTTGCAGCTGTCGCTGTAGCGGGTTCCGCTGTCATTACTAAAACCATTCAAATGGGCGCAGGTTTAAGTGATCAGGATTTAGAAAATCAAATCACGGTCGAAGCCGATCAGTATATACCCTATCCTCTTGATGAAGTTTCCATAGATTTTGAGGTTTTGGGTGAGTCTGAGACGGGGGCTGATCAGGTTGATGTCTTGCTTGCAGCTTGTCGCAAAGAGAACGTTGAACTAAGAGAAGACGCACTTGAAATCGGTGGTCTTACTGCTCGTGTCGTTGATATTGAAGCATACTCAATTGAACGTGCTTTCGGGTTGATAGACGCGCAGGTTGATAGTGATAGTGAAGGTCAAACAATAGCTATCGTAGATGTTGGTTCAACAATGACAACTCTAAGTGTCTTGGTTGACTCAAAAACTATCTATACTCGAGAGCAATTATTTGGTGGTCGTCAACTTACTGAAGAAATTCAAAGGCGTTATGGTTTGTCTGTAGAGGAGGCTGGTTTAGCGAAGAAGCAAGGTGGCTTGCCAGACGATTATGAGAGAGAAGTACTAGGGCCATTTAAAGATGCGGTTGTTCAGCAGGTTGCACGGTCATTGCAGTTTTTCTTTTCTTCCAGTCAATACAATGAAGTTGATTATGTCGTACTCGCAGGTGGTGTTGCTTCCGTTAATGGAATTGTAGAGCTGGTTCAAGAAAAAATTGGACTAAAAACGATTGTGGCAAACCCTTTTGTAGAGATGACCTTAAGTTCAAAAGTAAATGCTTCTGCATTGAGTAATGACGCACCATCTTTGATGATCGCGTGTGGTTTAGCGATGAGGAGTTTTGACTGATGCCAACAATTAACCTCCGCCCATGGAGAGAAGAGCTAAGAGCTGAGCGACAGAAGCAGTTTATTTCATTATTAGTTGGTATTTTAGTGGTAGCCTGCGGTCTTGTTTTCTTATGGCAAAATAATGTGGACTCAGAAATTACTTTTCAAAAATCTAGAAATACTTATTTACAATCATCGATGACAGAACTCGATAAAAAAATAAAAGAAATCAAAAAGTTAAAGTCTCAAAAGAAAAAATTATTAGATCGTATGAAAGTGATTCAGGATCTTCAGGGGACTCGCCCTGTTATTGTTAGAGTCTTTGATGAGTTGGTCAGAACTTTACCTGATGGGTTGTATTACGAAAGTCTAACTCGTTCCGGTGATGTACTGTCAATCAAGGGGATGGCCGAATCTAATAACCGAATTTCAGGTTTAATGAGAAATTTTGAAATATCAGATTGGTTTTCAAGCCCAAACTTGAAAGATGTGAGTTCGGTTAAGGGTGAAGAGTCCCTGAACAGGTTCGATATGAATGCTAAACAAGTGACGCCAACTGTTGCAGCTGAAAAAAAAGGAGCTAAATAGTGGGGTTCTCTGAATCAATGGAAAGCCTGAAAGGCTTTGATATAAATGATATAGATTTTAATAATGCCGGCTCATGGCCAGCCCCTGTTAAAAGTCTGGTTTTAGTTGTTGTTTTTGTAGCTCTAGTCTTTGGAGGGTATTGGTTTTTAATTAAAGATCAGTATGTAGCACTCGAGACAGTAGTAGTTGAGGAGGTAGATCTCAAACAAAAATATGAGAGTCGAGCTTTTAAGGTTGCAAATTTAGAAGCTTACAGGCAGCAAATGAAAGATATGCAAAAGTCTTTTGGTGCCTTACTAAAGCAATTGCCTGCAGATACAGAAGTACCTGGCTTATTGGAGGATATAACTAATACAGGTTTGGGTAGTGGTTTGGATATTGACTCCATTAAGTTAAAACCAGAAGTATCAAAAGAGTTCTATGTAGAGCTACCCATGGATATTGCTGTAACGGGGACCTATCACGATATTGCTTCTTTTGTCAGTGGTGTGGCAAGTTTGCCGCGTATTGTTACTTTGCATAACTTTAAAATAACGCCTGTCAAAAAGAATAAAAAAACTCAGTCGGGTTTGCTTAAGATGTCGGTTGCAGCAAAAACATATAGATATAAGGGTGACAAGAAAAAATCACCTAAAAAGAAGAAAGGTAAGCGGGGTAAAAAATGATTAAGTCAACTTTCTTGCCCTTAGTGGTTGCAGGACTTATGGTTCTGACAGCGTGCAGCTCAAAAAGTGACTTTAGTGATTTAGATCGCTTTATGACAGAGATCGATGCTAAGCCACGGGGTCGTATTGAGGCTCTACCTGAAGTTAAAGTGTATCGTGCATTTACATATAGTGCTGCGAATAGGCGGTCTCCTTTTTTGCCGCCTCAGGATGTTGTGGTGAATGATGTTGAAATTCAAAAAGATCAAAGTAGTGTAAAGCCCAATTTAGATAGAGCAAGAGAAGTGCTTGAGTCATTTCAGCTAGCACAGCTTAAAATGGTGGGTACTATACAGAAAGGTGATATAGATATCCTTTGGGCTCTGATTTCTGATGATGAAGGAGGTGTTCATATGGCGAAGGTCGGTCAGTTTATGGGTAAAAGTTATGGTCGTATCGTTGCTATATCAGATGGACGTCTCGATTTAATTGAAATAGTTCCCAACGGGTATGGTGGATGGTTAGAACGACCTCGCATCATCACGCTGGAAGATGAGTAATAGTCTTGGAGGCAATTGGGAATGAGGTTTTCAATGCATATGATTTTAGCGAAAATAGAATTTAAGAAAAACAGACATTTAAGGTTAATAGCAATGCTCTTTAAGACACGATTTATGCTTTGGGTTCTTAGTATCGGCTTACTTTCGGCAGGAAGTGCTCACGCATCCGAGTTGCAAGGAGTTAATTTTGCTTCGTTACCCGGGGGTAAGACTGAAATATCATTAAGCTTTAGTGATAAGCCACCTACTCCTGAAAGTTACACAATTGAAAGGCCTGCGCGTATTGCAATGGATTTAGTTGGTGTAAAAAATAGCTTAGCCGAGAAATATCATAACCTTGGTCTTGGTAATGCTAAACGAATGACTGTGATCGGTGCAAAAAATAGAACTCGGATCATTTTGGATCTAGTTGAATTAGTCCCTTATAGTTCTCGTATAGTTGGCAATACCCTTGTGGTAGTGGTTGGTGACGATGGAAAAGTTGCGCAAGTAGCTCCAGGTCAAGCTGTTTCAAGCCAAAGCCAGGCTTCTGCGATAACTGCTTCCCAGTCTGTGGTACAAAAGAAAAATAGTGTCACTGCTATTGATTTTCATCGTGGTGAAAAAGGCGATGGCCAGGTGGTAATTAACTTTTCCTCTCCCAGTGTTGACATTGATATGACTGAAGTTGGAGGCAATATTCAGCTTCGAATGCCTGCTATTGATCTACCACAAGCTTTGAGGCAGCGTTTGGATGTTGTTGATTTTGCTACACCGGTAAAACGAATTGATTCATATATACTTGATGGCGATGCCATTATCATGATTAAACCAAGTGGTGAATATGACTATTTGGCTTACCAAACAGATAATCAGTTTACGGTTAGTGTTGAAGAACTAACAAAAGATGAAGTGGATAAGCGTAAGAAAGAAAAGTTTCCGTTTACGGGCGAAAAGTTATCTTTGAATTTTCAGAATATCGAAGTTAGAGCAGTGCTTCAGTTGATAGCTGACTTTACCAGCCTTAATCTTGTGGCTAGTGATACGGTAAGTGGAACAATCACGCTTCGACTTCAAAACGTACCTTGGGATCAAGCATTAGAATTGATTTTGAAGACCAAGGGTCTAGATAAGCGAAAAGTTGGTAACGTATTATTGGTCGCACCGGCTGAAGAAATAGCCGCGCGTGAGAAATTGGAGCTTGAAACAAATAAGCAGGTAGCAGCTTTAGCGCCTGTTCGTTTAGAGGTTGTCCAGATTAATTATGCCAAAGCTTCTGATATCGTTGAATTATTAAGTAAAGATGATGAGCTGATTTCTGATAGAGGTTTCATTTCATCAGATGAGCGAACTAATACAATTAGTGTTCGTGAAACCTCAGATAAACAAGAGCTGATCCGAAAACTGATTTCAACTTGGGATATTCCCGTAAAACAAGTACTCATTGAAGCTCGTATAGTTCGAGCGCGTTCAAATATTGCTGAAGAAATGGGTATTCAGTGGGGCGGTGGTGGCTTAGATCAATCTGGAAGTAATTTGTTTCGGGTTGGCGGATCACAATCAACCTTGGCAGAATTAACTGAAGTGGCTAATGGGAATAGTACCACAATTGGTTTTCCGGGTGCTCTAGCAGTAGATTTGGGTGTAAGCCGTAGTAACGCTTCATCAATTGCAATTGGTTTTGGTGGCTCGAATTATTTGGTCGACATGGAGCTTTCAGCATTTGAGTCTGATGGAAAGGGGGAGATTGTTGCTCAACCTAAAATTGTTACAGCAGATAGACAAACAGCAACAATTAAATCAGGTGAAGAAATCCCTTATCAAGAAGCTTCGTCTTCAGGCTCTACATCAGTATCATTTAAAGAGGCGGTTTTATCGCTAGAAGTTACGCCTCAGATAACACCTGATGATAAAGTTATTATGGACCTTAAGATTAACCAAGATAACCGTGGTGAAGTTACCGCAGGTATTCCGAGTATTGAAACTAATGAAGTTATAACACAGGTTTTAGTCGGAAATGGTGAGACCATTGTGCTAGGTGGAATATTTCAGTCGGAGCGTTCTACTACCGTTACGAAAACCCCATTCTTAGGTGATATACCATACTTGGGAGCATTGTTTACCAAGACTGAAGAGATTGATGAACGTGCTGAATTATTGATTTTTATAACACCTAAAATACTTAAAGATGGAATTATTGATCAGTAAAATGTTTACAGCTTAAGTTGCATTTAGGGTACGTAGAAAATATTCTGCTATAAATTATAAGGCTACTCATTTAGAGTGGCCTTTTTTAGTTAGTTTTATTAGAAAGCTATACTTTGAAATATATCAAAGCTTAGGGTGTTGATTAAATTATTTGAGATTAGTACCAGCGGATTCACCCTAAAATAAAAGGTGGGTAGCTTTATTATTTTCTCATCGATGTAAAAATGAGTCTGTAAATTAATGAAATATCATATAAATAAAGAGCTTGTTGTTCTTGTTGGCCCTATGGGAGCAGGAAAGACCACAATTGGTAAAATTTTGGCCAAAGAATTAGGCTTTGAATTCTACGACTCTGACAAGGAGATCGAACGAAGAAGTGGTGCGAATATACCCTGGATTTTTGATGTTGAGGGCGAGCCAGGTTTCAGGGATCGAGAATCTCTTGTGATTAAGGATTTATCGCAGCGGAAGAATATTGTTTTAGCAACCGGTGGCGGAGCTATGATGAGAAAAGAAAACCAAGATTATGTTTCCCGAAATGGTTTTATTATTTACTTGAATACATCGGTTGAGCAGCAACATAATCGTACTCACAAGGATCGTAATAGACCGCTTTTACAAGGTGATAAAGATGCTTTCCAAGTGCTGAGTGAACTATTCGAGTCGCGAGATCCTATCTACCGGGAGGTAGCAGATTTGGTAATGGATACCGATAGGAAGTCACTGAAAAGTGTAGTAAAGCATATTATAGACTCGCTAGAGGGTCGTGAGACTAAATAGTTAATGGCGAGTTAGGTTAGCAATAAATTTATAAATGGCGTGAACAAGATATGATTGAGTTGGAAGTTGATTTAGGTGAGCGGAATTATCCTATTTATATAGGAGAAGGTTTATTAAGTGATTCTAGTTTGTATGAGCCATATATTGCTGGCCGTAAAGTAATGATTGTGACAAACGAAACGGTAGGCCCATTATATGAGCAGCAAGTAAGGCATGCTTTGGCTAGCTATGAGGTTGATACGGTGGTATTGCCTGATGGCGAGCAATACAAAAATTGGGAAACATTAAATTTAATCTTTGATGGCTTGCTTGAAAAAGCCCATTCACGAAAAACAACGATAGTCGCGCTTGGCGGGGGCGTAGTCGGTGATATGGCAGGGTTTGCAGCCGCTTCTTACCAGAGAGGCATTGATTTTATTCAAGTTCCTACGACTTTGCTGTCTCAGGTTGACTCTTCTGTAGGGGGAAAGACAGCGATTAACCATCCTTTGGGAAAAAATATGATCGGTGCTTTTTATCAACCAAAAGCAGTAATCATTGATACTTTGACACTTCAGACATTACCTCCTCAAGAGGTCTCAGCAGGGATTGCAGAAATAATTAAGTACGGTTTGATCAGAGAATCGGATTTTTTTATCTGGTTGGAAAAAAACATACAAGGAATTAAAGGGCTGGATTCTGATGTGCTCACCTATGCGATTAAAACCTCTTGTGCCTGCAAAGCTGAAATTGTTGAAGCGGATGAAAAGGAAGGTGGGTTGCGTGCAATTTTAAACTTGGGTCATACTTTTGGGCATGCAATTGAAACGCACAAAGGCTATGGTTCGTGGCTTCATGGGGAGGCTGTAGCGTCAGGGATGCTTATGGCTGCTGAACTATCGCATCTGGAAGGATGGCTATCAGTTGAGGATGTGGATCGGATTCGGGCTATATTAGTGGATTCCGACCTTCCTGTTTTGGGTCCGGAGGGAATGCTAATAAATGATTATCATCGACTAATGTCAGTTGATAAAAAAGTCATGGATGGCACGCTTAGGCTTGTTTTGATGAAGGGCATAGGGGATGCAGTAGTGACTTCATCATTTTCTTCAGAGAATTTAAACACAGTCTTAAGTAAGTAAAAGATATTAAGTGGCTTAAATGTGATCCTTTAGGATGGATGGTCTTGTGTCGATAGATGAACCCAATAATAAGCGAACCTTAACTGAACAGCTAAAGTCTCATTTTAATTTGCGGGATGACCCTTTTTCTCCAGATAATAAATGCTTTTTTGAAGGAGGGCAGCGAAAACATAATATAGAAACCCTAAGGCACTTAGCTATTTTTGGCGATATGATTCTGTTGCTAACAGGGGATGTCGGTGCTGGAAAGACAAGCCTGATTAATCACTTTATTGCAGTCCAAAGTGATGAGCTTTCTATTCTTTTTCACAGTAAAGGCCCTCAAGAGCATCGCGGGAAGTACTCAGAATCTAACGTCCAAAATGTTCGCTCAGTCAATCACTTTGCTGCACTGGCAAAATTAAAAATGGTTAATGGGGAGTCAGAAAGTCATACTTTATCTAGGTTGCTACAGCGACTTGAACTTAAATTTCAAGAGACTGGAAAGAGAACCGTATTTATTGTTGATGAAGCGCATTTGCTTTCAAAAGAAGAACTTGTTCTCTATCTTTCTGTTTTTAGGGGTCTTCCAGTAGAAAGTGGTGTAGTTCTACTCTTATCAGGCACGCCTAAATTACTTGATATAGCTTTAAAGGTGAGCAGTACTGGTCGAGAAGGTTGGCTGCACCAAATTCAGTTAAAACCCTTTTCGCACTCAGAGACCGTAGAATATCTACAATGTAGTCTTTTATCTGTTGGTTATAGTGATCCATTGCTCCTATCAGAAGATCAGCTTGAGAGCTTGGCAAAAATTAGTAAAGGCTTGCCTGGAAGGATTAATCGCTTTTTTGCTTATGTTGTGTTTGAGCTTGGCCTTCCTGAAACCGATAAACCAAACGTAAATAATGTTGCAAAAAAAGTATTGTTATCAATTGCAGCTCTCTTGTTTGGTTCATTTCTGCTTGTGTCTTATCAGCATGGCTTGCTGAATTTGTCTGTGTTTGATTCGAAGGACTTGGTTGAACATAAAATAGATATCTCTGAAAAGGAGCGGAGGCGGGAGCGAGAAGCAGAAAGTCTAATGGAGAAGCAGAGAGTTGCTCGGTTGAAAATGCTTGAGCGGGCAATTGAGGTCAGTGCACCTCAGGATGCGGTTGCAACTGTGGAGGTAAAAAACTTATATGAGGAGCCAGAATTGTTGGTGGCGTCTGATGTAGCTCAGGTTGTTGCTTCTGTTTCTGCAGATAAATCCGAAGAGCCGAATGTCGTAGGTAAAACAAATAAGCCTGCTAAATTGGTGGAGGCAAAGCAGCAAGTAATGCCATTAAAAAGTGCTGAGCCAAAAGAGTCAGGTTATAAAGTTAAAGAAAGCATTCCAGTACGAGATCTCGCATATAGAGGGCGGGAGTGGGTGGTTGCTCAATCGCCATCGTCCTACGCTGCTCAATTGCTTGGTAGTTATAGTAAGAAAACGGCGGTTAAGTTTATTGATCAAGCTGGGAAGGTAGAGCCTTCTCTTTATTATTTGAAGACCTTGTATAAAGGTCGTGACTGGTATGTAGTTTTTTATGGGAATTTTTCATCCAAAAAATTAGCTCAGAAGGCAATTTTAACTGCGCCGAAGGTGGTTAGTAAGCAGGGGCCTTGGTTAAGGCGTTTTGATGGTATTTTAAGCTCCTACCCTAAGTAAAATATTATAAGTTGTTTTTTATGCTTAACTACTTGAAAAATAGAAAGTTATTTGTTTTTCTTTGTGGTGTTTTTCAACGTTTTTGTACAAAACCAGTCTTTAAATTTGTTCTAAACCCTATCCCTGTGTAAAATATCCAACCCCAATTTTCATCGTCAGATAGTTGTTAAATGATTGTTTGTTATAACTATCTGATTTTAAATGATATTTTTTAGAGAGAAGGTTATGGCAGCAGGTTTGTTTCGCCCCGAAGAGTTTAGAGATAACTGTGGATTTGGATTGATTGCTCAAATGAAGGGGCAGCCAAGTCACGATCTATTGTTGACGGCGATCGAATCATTAACGTGTATGACGCATCGTGGCGGTATTGCTGCAGATGGGAAAACCGGTGATGGTTGCGGCTTGCTACTTCAAAAGCCAGACTCTTTTCTGCGCCAAATTGCTAAAGAAAAATTTAATGCAGACTTAGGCGATCATTACGGTATCGGAATGGTTTTTTTATCACAAGATGCTCAAAAGGCTGAGATGTCTCGTGATGTGCTAAATACTGAATTACAAAAACAAGGTTTAACGGTTGTTGGTTGGCGTGAAGTGCCTACAAGTACTGAGTGTCTCGGTCCTATGGCTCTGGACTGCTTGCCAGCTATTGAACAGATATTTGTTACAGCCGATTCGCTGACTGAACGCGAGCTATCTTTAAAGTTGTTTATGGCTCGTCGTCTGGCTGAAATCACTTTAAAAACTGATGAAGAGTTTTATATCTGTAGCCTTTCAGAGCAAGTGATCTCATATAAAGGCTTAATGATGCCTGTTGATTTACCTGCTTTCTATTTAGACCTGGGTGATGAACGTCTAGAGACGGCTATTGCAGTATTTCACCAGCGGTTTTCAACAAATACTATGCCGCGCTGGCCGTTGGCTCAGCCATTCAGAAGTTTGGCGCATAATGGTGAGATTAATACAATTGAAGGTAATCGTAACTGGGCCTTGGCGCGAGCGAGCAAGTTTTCTACACTTGATTTGCCTGAACTTGATTCAATATCGCCTTTAGTGAATCGAACAGGTTCCGACTCTTCAAGTATGGACAACATGTTCGAAGTGCTACTTGCTGGTGGTGTGGATCTATTCAGAGCTGTGAGAATGATGATTCCTCCAGCTTGGCAGAATGTTGATACCATGGATAATGATTTGCGTGCCTTTTATGAATACAACAGCATGCATATGGAGCCTTGGGATGGCCCTGCTGGCGTCGTACTTACGGATGGGCGTTATGCTGTTTGCCTTCTCGACCGTAATGGCCTTAGACCCAGTCGTTGGGTGATGACTAAAAATGGTTATTTGACGGTTGCCTCCGAGATCGGGACTTATAGCTATAAGCCAGAGGATGTGGTTGCAAAAGGTCGTGTCGGTCCAGGGCAAATTCTGGCAGTAGATACGCATACCGGCGAAGTTTTACATACAGATGACATCGATAACCGTCTAAAGTCGGCTCATCCTTACAAAAAATGGTTGCGTGAAAATGCAACGCGTGTTGAAGCGACATTAGATAAAGATCATAACGCTTTTAACATGATGTCATCTGAAGCATTAAATACATACATGAAGATGTTTCAAGTTACATTTGAAGAACGTGACCAAATTTTACGCCCACTAGCAGAGAATGGTCAGGAAGCTGTTGGTTCAATGGGGGATGATACGCCTGTCGCCGTACTTTCTTCAAAAGTACGTTCAGTTTCAGATTACTTTAGGCAGAAATTTGCGCAGGTGACTAACCCGCCTATTGACCCATTGCGTGAAGCGATAGTCATGTCTTTAGAAACATGCATCGGTGTTGAACATAACATATTTGAAGAAACCGCTGAGCATGCAAAGCGTATCATTCTGGCAACACCTGTATTGTCGCCTGCGAAGTTCTCATGTTTGACCGAACAGCAAAAAGGTTTTGACTCTGAGGTAATTAGGCTTCAATACTCGCAAGAGCAGGGCTTGGAAGCAGCCGTTCATAATATCTGTGAGCAGGCAGAAAAAGCAGTTCAGGCAGGAAAAGTGATTCTGGTTCTGTCTGATTGTGATATTCAGAAAGGCGAGCTACCGTTGAATGCCTTCATGGCAACAGGGGCCGTTCACCATCACTTGGTTGAGAAAGGCTTGCGTTGTGACTCTAACATCATAGTTGAAACAGGCTTTGCTAGAGACCCACATCATTTTGCGGTGTTATTTGGTTTTGGTGCGACCGCTGTTTACCCATACCTTGCTTACCAGGTAATGACAGATTTGATCAATACCGGTGAAATGTTAATTGATCCGATTGAGGCCAAAAATAATTACCGTCGTGGTATTGGTAAAGGCTTATTGAAGATTCTTTCTAAAATGGGAATCTCAACGATTGCGTCTTATCGTGGTGCGCAATTATTTGAAGCAATTGGCTTGTCGGACAACATTGTAGATCTGTGTTTTAAAGGTGTCTCTAGTCGAATTCAAGGTGCTTCTTTTCAGGATATTCAAAGTGAACAGCAAATATTGGCTCAATATGCTTGGAAGGCAAGAAACCCAATTCAGCCCGGCGGCATGTTGAAGTTTATTCATGGGCAGGAATATCATGCATTTAATCCTGATGTGATTAACACTATTCAGAAAGCTGTAGAAACCGGTGATTATGGGACGTTTAAAGAATATGCTGACCTAGTCAATAACCGGCCTGTTTCGAGTTTACGTGACCTTTTTGGTTTGAGTGAAAAAGCGAAAAGTATACCTTTGGATGAAGTCGAGCCGGTTGAAGATATATTTCCAAGGTTTGATTCTGCTGCAATGTCGCTAGGCGCATTATCTCCAGAGGCTCACGAGGCACTTGCTGTTGCGATGAATCGCTTGGGTGGACGATCGAACTCAGGAGAGGGTGGTGAGGATGCGATTCGTTTTGGTACGGAGAAACGTTCTAAAATTAAACAGGTGGCTTCAGGTCGATTTGGTGTGACGCCACACTACTTGAGTAGTGCTGATGTTATTCAGATAAAAGTAGCTCAGGGAGCTAAGCCAGGTGAAGGCGGACAGCTACCGGGCGGTAAGGTCAATGACCTGATTGCAACACTGCGTTATTCTGTGCCTGGTGTAACACTTATTTCGCCACCTCCGCATCATGATATCTACTCAATTGAAGATTTGGCGCAACTGATTTTTGATCTTAAGCAAGTGAACCCAAGTGCATTGGTATCTGTCAAGTTAGTTTCTGAGCCTGGTGTCGGGACGATTGCGGCAGGTGTTGCAAAAGCCTATGCAGATCTAATTACTATATCAGGTTACGACGGTGGAACAGCGGCCAGCCCTTTAACCTCTATCCGTTACGCAGGCTCTCCTTGGGAGCTAGGTTTGAGTGAAGCGCATCAGACACTGCGAGGCAATAGTCTTCGTGGCCGTGTTCGATTACAGACAGATGGTGGGCTTAAAACAGGTTTGGATGTTGTAAAAGCAGCTATGTTGGGTGCAGAGAGTTTTGGTTTTGGTACGACGCCAATGGTTGCACTGGGTTGTCGTTATTTACGTATTTGCCATTTGAATAACTGTGCAACAGGTGTCGCGACTCAAAATGAGTATTTACGTGATGAGCATTTTAACGGCACGGTTGAAATGGTAATGAATTTTTTCCGCTTCGTGGCAGAAGAAACTCGAGAATGGATGGCTAAGTTGGGTGTTCGTTCTTTAGATGAGTTAGTTGGACGTACTGATTTGCTTACTATTTTGTCTGGTGATACTTCAAAGCAGGCGCAATTAGACCTATCGCCTATTTTATCAACAGAAGGTATCCCTGAGGATAAACCTCATACTTGTCAGAGTTCTAAAAATGCACCTTTTGACCAAGGTGGCTTAGCTGAAAAGATGGTTGAGGATCTGCTTGTTGCGATTGAAACAAAATCGGGTGGAGAGTATTCCTACAATGTAACTAACTGCGACCGTTCCATCGGGGCTAGATTGTCTGGTGAGATTGCGAAGCGTCATGGTAATCAAGGCATGGCTGAGGCAACGGTTACCTTAAAACTGAAAGGCACAGCAGGTCAGAGTTTTGGTGTTTGGAATGCTGGTGGCTTGAATATAGATCTTGAAGGTGATGCCAATGATTATGTTGGTAAAGGTATGACAGGAGGGAAGTTAACAATCCGTCCTCCTGAAGGCAGTGTCTTTAAGTCTCAAGAAACCTCAATTGTTGGCAATACCTGCCTATATGGCGCAACGGGTGGAAAGCTCTATGCTGCGGGTAGTGCTGGTGAACGTTTTGGTGTCCGTAACTCTGGTGCAATGGCTGTTGTTGAAGGGGTTGGAGACCACTGTTGTGAATATATGACCGGCGGTTTGATAACGGTTTTAGGTAATACCGGTTATAACTTTGGTGCTGGTATGACAGGTGGTTTTGCTTATGTGTTAGATCAGAATAAAACCTTTGTTGATCAGTACAATCATGAGTTAGTTGAGATACAGCGAATTTCGGCTGAACAAATGGAGCCTTATCGCAATCATTTACGTGGTGTTATTAAAGAGCATGTTGCTGAGACATCGAGTGCATGGGGGCAAGAAATTCTCGATAATTTTGAAGATTTTGTTGCTAGCTTCTGGCTAATTAAGCCAAAGGCTGCCAGTTTAAAAAGTTTGCTTGATAACATGCGCTCACGCCCTGAATAAACAGCAGAGCGACGATATTATAGAAGAAGCTAGTTCGTAAGAGCGGGTTCAAAAAGATTTGGTTTATGAGGTTTAAGATGGCAAAACGTTTAAATAATGATTTTCAATTTATTGATATAGGGCGTGTAGACCCTAAGAAAATTGAAATGAAAGGGCGTACGCATGATTTTGGTGAAATATACAAACCCTACAAGAAAGATGAAGTGGCGGACCAATCTCATCGTTGTCTGGAATGTGGAAATCCTTATTGTGAGTGGAAATGTCCTGTACATAACTATATTCCAAACTGGTTAAAGCTGGTATCGGAAGGCAATATTTTTGAAGCTGCTGAGTTATGTCATCAAACAAATACATTACCTGAAGTTTGTGGCCGAGTTTGCCCTCAAGATCGTTTATGTGAAGGTGCTTGTACTCTGAATGATGGCTTTGGTGCTGTTACGATAGGCTCGACTGAGAAATATATCACAGATACGGCTTTTGCAATGGGCTGGCGGCCTGATATGTCCAAAGTTCAATGGACAGATAAAAAAGTAGCCATTATTGGTGCAGGTCCTGCAGGCTTGGGTTGTGCTGATATATTGGTTCGCAATGGCGTAAAGCCCGTTGTATTCGATAAAAATCCTGAAATAGGTGGTTTGCTTACCTTTGGTATTCCAGAATTCAAGCTTGAAAAAAATGTAATGTCTCAGCGTAGAGAAATATTTACTGAAATGGGGATTGAATTTCGTCTAAACACAGAGATTGGTAAAGATATAGATATCCATAGCTTGCTCGAAGATTATGATGCTGTCTTTATGGGGCTTGGTACCTACACCTATATGAAAGGTGGCTTTCCAGGGGAAGATTTACCTGGTGTTTATGATGCGTTACCATTCTTGGTTTCTAATGTTAATCGTCGCTTAGGCTTTGAAAAATCTGCAGATGACTTTATCAATATGGCTGGGAAGCGAGTTGTTGTGCTTGGTGGTGGTGATACAGCAATGGACTGTAATCGAACCTCTATTCGCCAGCAAGCGAAGCAAGTTATTTGTGGTTATCGTCGTGACGAAGAAAATATGCCTGGTTCGAGAAAAGAAGTTCAAAATGCCAAGGAAGAGGGGGTTGAATTTCTTTTTAACCGACAGCCTGTAGCTATTGTTGGTGATGACAAAGTTGAAGGCGTGAAATTTGTTCAGACAAAACTGGGTGACCCTGACGAAAATGGTCGCCGTCGGCCTGAAGTGATCCCCGGTAGCGAAGAAATAGTTCCGGTTGATGCGGTACTAATTGCATTTGGTTTTCAGCCGAGCCCCCCTGACTGGCTTAAAGATGTTCAGGTTGGTATAAATAGCTGGGGTGGTGTTGTGGCTCCGGAAGAATCTGAGTTTTCATTTCAGACATCAAATCCGAAAATTTTTGCCGGTGGTGATATGGTTAGAGGTTCTGACCTAGTGGTTACCGCAATTGCAGAAGGCCGTACCGCGGCAGAAGGTATTCTTGGCTTTTTGGATGTTTAGTTGTTGAAATTGATTAGATAGGGCACGGATTTAAATATTCGTGCCTTTTTTGTATGGTCGGCTTTAAAATGCGCTGACTGATGTAAAAAATTGAGAAGAGAATCGTATGACTGAATTAAAAAATGATCGCTTCCTGCGTGCGTTAGCACGTGAACCTGTCGATATGACGCCAGTTTGGATGATGCGTCAGGCTGGCCGGTATTTACCTGAGTATCGTGAGACTCGCTCTAAGGCTGGTGATTTTTTAAGCTTGTGTAAAAATAAAGAATTAGCCTGCGAAGTAACAATTCAACCCTTGGAGCGTTACGATTTAGATGCTGCGATTTTATTCTCGGATATTTTGACTATTCCTGATGCGATGGGGCAAGGTCTTTATTTTGAAGAGGGTGAAGGTCCGCGTTTTCGTAAAATTGTACGCACGGAGAAAGAAGTCGAGGCTCTACCAATTGCAAATACCGAGAAAGATTTATCTTATGTCACTGATGCAGTATCGACGATTCGGAAAGAGTTGAACGGTCGTGTGCCATTAATTGGCTTTTCTGGTAGCCCTTGGACGCTTGCAACCTATATGGTCGAAGGTGGGAGCTCAAAAGATTTTCGGCATGTAAAGGCAATGATGTATAAACAGCCAGAAGTCATGCATCAATTGCTAGAAAAATTAGCTTTATCCGTTATTGATTACCTCAATGCTCAAATTAAAGCGGGTGCTCAGGCTGTGCAAATATTTGATACTTGGGGTGGAAACTTAAGTGATGTGGCATATAAAACATTCTCTCTTGCTTATATGCAAAAGATCGTCAAGGGTCTAATCAGGGAATATGATGGGCGTAAAGTGCCGGTGATATTATTTACCAAAGGAGGCGGTTTGTGGTTGCCTGAGATGGCTGATGTGGGTGCAGATGCGCTAGGCTTGGATTGGACGATGGATATTGGGCGGGCAAGAGCACTGGTAGGCGATAAAGTAGCCTTGCAGGGGAATATGGACCCTTCAGTATTATATTCATCCCCTAAACAGATTCGTGCAGAAGTTGAACGTATTCTAAAATCTTATGGGCCGGGTGAAGGGCATGTTTTCAATCTTGGGCATGGTATTCACCAGTTTGTAGATCCTGAAAGTGCAGGCGTCTTTGTCGAAGCTGTTCATGAGTTTAGTGCGCAATATCACCTTTAAAACCCCTGAATTGAATCAGATGTGACCAGATAGCAGCACATGCGTCACATTTGAAACACACCCCCATTTAACCTTCAGATTAGTTCTAATACAATCGCCAGTTGAACGTAAGATACTCAAAGGAATCACAATGAGACTCAGACTACAGTTGCTGGCGATTTTTATATTTTCAGTTTTTCTTATTGCTTGTACAGAAGATCAGGATTTTGATACTGATAAGAAAACTGTTGATATTACCTTGGATAATGCAGAGTTAATAACTTTAGGTGTATTTCAGTCTGCTTTCTTGGCGAATTTATACCTTCCATTTTCTGACTTTTTAAGTGAGTCAGATCTGCCCGAAGGTGCCGTTAAAGTTGAAAGCATTGATATTCCCGTCTTAGCTGAAGGCGCAGTGTTGAGCTGTCAGGATTTTCCTGTACGAGTGAGTGATGATGTCGGTACTGCGCTGTATTGTTTTGATAATCCTCATGGTGGAGTGGGCCTCTATAGTTTTCCTGTAGGA
>CAJWBJ010000051.1 GCA_913020495.1 uncultured Oleiphilus sp. | reverse complement strand
TAAATTGAATTTGTGTATGTTTCGCCATAACGTTGTGAGGTGAGATTGAAAAGCATTCTAAGGCTATCGCAATATCCTGCAAGAACAGTTAATAGATTGCTAGCTGGCGCGGTGTGATTAATTAACTTAACAGAAAAAGCATCATCTTCAGTTATTCTGACAGACTCGTTTAGAATGATGTCTATATCTTGTTGCTTTACTCTTACTAATTTGGAAACAGTGTTTTCGTCGACAATACCTGCTTTGCTAAATAGCGGGTGTGTCTCAATGCCCTGACTTTTTAGACCTTTCTTGATAACGGTAAGAAAGTGAGAGGAAACTGTGTTGCTGTTATTAATGTTTTTGATCATTATTGAGCACCACTTTTATTATTTTTTTAAATGGATATCAAGCTTGTACTAATTAGTATGCACTAACGATAAAGTATTGAATACTTGTTTTTTAAATTAATGAGCACGCTAACGAATGAAAAATAGAGAACAATTTTATTTTGAAAATCAGGTGTGTTGAAATCTATATTTACGTTGATATTTGGCAGTATAATTCATTAAGTCATGCTTATGGTGGGACATGTTTTGTGTCCTTTGAATTTTTATGTTTTGTATGGAATCTAAATCTTAAAACTCCATAGGAGTCATAAGTACTGTGTTTTGTTGACAGATTCAAGCCCTTTAGATGCTACCGCAACTCAGACAGTTAACCCACAATAAAACGCCTCTCAACTGCCTCGTGTAGTTCAGGGTATTTTAGCCAGTTTGAAATTTTAGATGACTAACGAAAGTGAGCAAAACAGATACCTCTTCATCCAGATCGACAATAAGAAACATACAAATCATATTCACCTGACATCGTTAAAAATACTGCTAAAATATAAGTACTAAAGTTTAATCAAGATTAAATTATGATAGACCATAAGGTTAGATACATAGTCAACGTGCTCTCGGAGGCCGGTGACCAGAATTTTTTTAAAAATATACTGTGCGGTTTATCTAGCGCGATAGATGCTAATTATGTGTTTATTGCTGAATTAAACTCCGAACATACATCAGCTAGCACATACTCAGCGGTTAATAAAAACCAGTTAATTGATAATTTCGATTACGCACTAAAGGGTACGCCGTGTGAAGTGACGCAAAGTGGTGTTTGTTGTGTACACCCATCAGGAATACAGCCTCTCTACCCAGATGATCTTCTTTTAGTCGATATGGGGATTGAGGGTTATGTTGGTGTTCCACTAAAGAATAGCAATAACGAAGTTAATTTTATTCTTGTAGCTCTTTTTGAGCGCCCTGTTGAAGATGTGTTGGAAGTTGAGTCGTTGTTCCTTCTATTTTCTGGAATGATTCTAAAAGAACTTGAAAAACAATCAGTTTTAGAAAAGCTCAAATTAACGGATCAAATTATCAGGGATAGTAATGAAGCGATATTGATTACCGATAAAAATACTGAAATTATCTATATAAACAAAGCTTTTTCCAGCATAACAGGTTATTCATTGGCAGAAGCTATAGGGAAAAGGCCAAACTTACTTAACTCAGGCCATCATGATACAGCGTTTTATAAGGATCTATGGGTTGAATTAAACGCCTCGGGACATTGGTCCGGAGAGATACACAACAAAAAGAAAAATGGACAGCCTTTCGTTTCAAAGCTTTCTATTAATGCGATCAAGAATGAAGAAAAAAGTGAAACTCAATATGTAGGCTTTTTCACAGATGTCACCAAAGATAAGATTAAAGATAAAGAATTATTCCAAAAAACACATTTTGACTCACTCACTGGTTTAGCAAATCGTAATTACTTAAATGAGCGGTTGGCCCAAGCGGTTAGTCAAGCAAAAGTATCCCGGTCTGGTTTGTATGTTTTATTTTTTGGCATAGATCACTTTAAAGACGTTAATGACTTTTTTGGCTTTCTAACGGGCGACCACTTGTTGAAGCAGGTAGGAAGCCAACTTAAATCCATAATACGAACAAACGACATTCTTGCTAGAGTGGGTGGAGATCAGTTTGCGTTACTTGTGAGTGACGTCAGTGAACCATATTTGGTTCAAAATTTTCTAGAACGAACTTTTCGTCTTTTCGATACCCCAATCAAAATAGCCAATAACGACTTAAAAATTTCACTCAGTATTGGTGTCGCCAAGTTTCCAGATGATGCCGAATCACCAGAAGATATCCTGAAGAAATCAGAGCAAGCACTTTATAATGCCAAAGCAAGTGGCAGAAATATTTTCAAGTTTTTTACTAACGAAATGCAAGACAAACTCATCAGAAGAATCGCACTTAAAAATGCTTTAAAGGTATCCATTGAACAGGGCCAAATAGAGGTTGTTTATCAACCGATAATAACGCTAGATACAAACAAAATTGCTAAACTTGAGGCGTTAGCTAGATGGCAGTATGAAGGTGACTTTATCTCCCCGGATGAGTTTATACCTTTAGCAGAAGAGTTTGGTTTAATATACAAGTTAGGGCTGCTTGTGCTCCGAAAAGCCTGCCATACACTAAAACTATTGAAGGGCCTTGGCTGGAATGATATCGCTATCAATGTGAATCGTTCAGTAAAAGAGTTTGAACCCGATGACTGCGCTAAAGATTGGATAGCGATACTGAAAGAGTTTGATCTTCAAGGGAAAGATATTAATTTTGAGCTAACAGAAAGTATCCTAGCACCAGAGCAAAAAAGTAATTTGGAAAAGTTGGCAAGCTTACAAAAGAATGGCAGTAAAATTTCACTTGATGACTTTGGTACCGGTTTTTCTTCACTCAGCTACATTAGAAATTTTCCCATAGATGAACTAAAAATAGATAGAAGTTTCATCACTCACATGGATAGGGATAGTGAAGACAAAATCCTTGTTAAAACAATGATTGCTATGGCAAAGTCACTTGGAATAAGCACAGTTGCTGAAGGTATAGAAACTGATGAACATAAAAAGGAGCTCTTAGAGCTTGAGTGTAACTGCGGCCAAGGCTATTTAATATCTAGACCTCTCACCTTTGAGCAACTAGAGAGTTTTTTAAGCGACCAGCTATAGCTGATAAGCTCTGAATCTCATGATGAAGGGCTTAAGTCAAATTTGCTTTTGATCACTGGTTTTGAACAAAGTTCTTGAGCATTAATACTTGCTTTCGAATATTTGAAAACCACTATCTTTAGGCATAAAGTAAATTATTCTGCATGCCTAGAAACCGTTAAGTATGGGTAGCAGAAACGAAATCAAGGGGCGCATAGACGCCCCCTCGTTTAACGGACACTTTTAATAAGCGGTAATGTCGTGATAGGAATATTCATATCACTGGGAAAAGAAAATAAACAAATAATAGCCTCTTTTATTCTCTGTAGTTTACTTAATGTAAGAGTCAATAATTTGCTGATAACGTCCGCTTTGCTTGAGTGCCTTTAAGCCCTCATTGAAATCGTCTCGCACTGCTGTATTTTGAAAACCCACTTTGTAATTTGTCGGTGGAAAAACCTCAAAAATATCAACTTTAGCCTCAGTGCTAACTCGTTTTTCTAATTTTTTGAAGTATTTATATATGTTGATATCCAGAACGATCAAATCGGTCCGTTTTGAATATAGCATTGCGAGCTGCTTGTCTTGCTGTGCCTTTTCTGAATAACGCTTGTTCGACTCTGCCATATTTTTAAAAGCAGAACCCAAGTACTTTGTTGCGTTCTGAAAGGCAATAACTGAGTAATTTCCCAACGAAGGAACGTCAACTACAGATAAAGAATTGACACTCAGCCCAACAGCTACATTTTGGTACGTTATATGAGAGTCAGAGTAATGTGTTGCCTTCATCCCCGAAGACTCATTGACTGTCATTGCAGCATCAACGGCTCCGCTTTCGAACGAGGTGACAACACGCATAAAAGGAAGGTAAATGGGCTTTACAGTATGCCCTTTAAAAGCCAGGGCTTCCTTAACCACATCCATTTCCATGCCCTTGTGCGTTTCAGAAAGAACGTAAGGTGGCAAAGCCAAACCAACCGCAACTTTCACTTCGTCACCAAAGGCCGAGCCAGCCAGAATTATAAAGCTAAGGGTAAGCGCAATTCGAATTTTGTTCATAACACACCGCCTGCTAAATGAATTGATTCAATGTCAAGTATAGTCAAAAAAACTAAGGTGTCTTTTGTTGAACCAAATTACCTTGAAAGCAATACTTCGACCCTCATTCTAGAATGGTGAAAAGAGAAATTGTTGCGCTCCTTGGCCATATAAAAAGGATCTAGTTCTTTTTAAACTCAGTCTTAGAGTAAATTAGGTGCTGATACTACTGAGGCATTGTTCGCATGAATAAATGACGGGGTTTCATGTTGAAATTTATCTTTTAGTCTGAAGTGCTCCAGCCAATCAGCTTCTGATGTCTCTTGGATATGATCATCAATAGATTCAAACCACTTAATATGAGCTAAAGATGAGGAAGAAGGCTTTTCGAACATGAGCTGTAATGATTGTTGATAATGTTGAAGTGCGACCTCAACGTCTTGGTTTTTATGTAAACAATTTGCGAGGGTATAGCCCATCATAAAAGCCGATGTTAATCCTTGCCCTGCGCTGTAATGGAATGACATCGCGGCATCACCAACCAAAGTTGCATTCTTGTAGAATACGTTTTTTGTGGTATTCATTTTAAAGGAGTACCACGGTAAATTTGCAGGCGTTAGAGAGATATTGTCGCCATTACTGCTGAGTATTTCATTTAGATATGGGATCGCCTCTTTTGGTGATTTTCCTTTAAACTTTCCCGATGCAGCGCACTTGTTGGTCATTTCTATAATCACGACTTGCTTGTTCTCTGTAAGGGGGTAAGAGGTCATGATGATGACGCCTTCTGGTGCTTGGAAGGTGTAAAAGCATGCTTCTTTTCTAATCTGGGGGGTTTCGTTCATAAACCATGAAAATTTTAACTTGGCGGTATAAACATTAGGAATCAGTTTACTTGCAAAATGTCGTCTGACGATACTGTTTATACCATCGGCACCAACTAGCAAGTCAGATGACTTTTGCAATTTTTTTAGGTGCGATGCAGTCATTTTCTGTTCTTTAATTTTTACGCCTAATGACTGGGCTTTCTGATTGAGGTAACGCATGAGTTCAAAGCGTGTCACGCTAAAACCATCTGAAAAATCAAATGTTCGGCTGTCATTGTTCGTCTTGAAAAGCGCTTGGGAGATTGAGGGGGTTTCACCATTGGGGAATAACCCTTTAAAATAATTCTTGTCCAATCTTTCAAGTAAAGCAGTGTTGAGACTTTGAAGGGTGTAACCAAGACCAAATGAATTTACTGATTCATTTCTAGCTTCATAGACCGTGACGTTAGCATTTGGTATTAAGGTTTTTATCGAGCTGGCAAAGTACAGGCCTGCTGGTCCGCCACCAATGATAGATAATTTCATTTCAAACAACCTTTAAAAAAATACTTTGGGATCAAGATAAGAGTGTAATTTATCTAACTTTACAGTGTATAGATTTGTGGTCAACAAAAATATACTTAAAATGTGATCAATAGCACTTAAGTAAAATACTACTCAGTTTAGTGCTAGTCAGTTAAACTAGTGTTTTGTTATGTAAGGGATTAAGTCATTCGTGTCGAATAAAAACTATCATCATGGCGATTTAAAAGAAGCGCTTATTTCTTCAGCGCGAAAAATTCTGATTGAGCAAGGTGCAGATGCTTTATCACTTCGGGCGATTGCCTCCGACGTTGGTGTTTCGCATATGGCTCCTTATGCGCACTTTAAAAACAAAAAGGCATTATTTCAGTCTATTGCGGCAGGAGGGTTTAACGAGTTAGCCGATAAAATGCTAGAAAATAGCCAAGCTCTGTCAAAAGCACCAGACCTTATATTATCCTACGGGGCAACGTATGTTGAGTTTGCGATCGATCATCCTCAGTTATACCGTTTGATGCTAGGGCAAGTAGAAAATACCGGGCGACGTAATCAAAATGTAGGGAGTCAAAACATAGAAAGTCAAACGAGCATGGATATTTCATTAATGAATCCGGCCGTTTCATCTGACCTGGAAGCCAGTTCAAATCGCTCATTCATTTTATTGCAAGATGCTTTTTTAAAAGCTAATAAGCAAGGTGATGAGATGAAAATAAAAGCCCAAGCTTTGGGTGCCTGGGCAATGGTGCATGGAATGGCAGCCTTGATAATTGAAGGCCACTTTACCATTCCTGATACGATGTCCCTCAAAGATTTTCTTTCTATGGCAGCAGTTCAATCTCCCCGGTAATGTCATTTAAGCTTTAGGCATATGCCTAAAGCAGAATTTCAATGTCTTCTGTCGGAAATGCGACACAGGAATGAATCCAGCCAAACTGTTTATCTGAGACTCTTAGGTGAGCTTCTGGGGGGTTAAAGACATTCCCTGAAACCAGCTTTACACGGCATAAACTACACTCGCCGGAGCGGCAAGCATTCTCAGCTGAGTAACCATTTCTTTCCAAGCTATTTAATAGTGGTTCACCCGCTTTCGCTTTAAAGCTACCTTTGCCTGTTATGGTAATGGTCACTTCATCTTCCATGCTAGCTGAGTCAGGCCAATGGTTTAACTGGTCTGGATTTTTGGGTGGTCCATTTGCTTCAATGCGAACAAAGCGAGACTCAACATCTAAACTATCAAGCTGTGTCTGGCAATTTTCATTAAACGGTGTTGGGCCGCAGACATAAAAAGTTTTGTTATGTACTTCACCAACAAGCTCTTTGATTAAATCGGCATTAAGTCGGCCTGTTATCCCTTGATAGCCCTCTGGAGGGCGAGAAATAACTTCGGTTAATTTAAAGTTGTCGTGATTCTGAGCAAGTTCGCGCAGTTCTTCAATAAATATCACATCTTCGATATAACTTGAGGCATAGATAAAATGAAATTGGTGCGCCAGCCCATTATCAAACACATTTTTTAGCATACTCATTGCGGGGGCAATACCTGACCCACCGGCTAAAAACACTAAATCTTGACCATGAAAAATGGGGTTGTGATAAAAAGTACCCATTGGGCTAGTGCTCAGAAATTGCTGTCCCTGTTTTACATGATCCAAAAGATAGTGTGTGACAAATCCATCTTGAACTCGCTTCACGGTTAAATCGTAATAGTCACGCTGAGCAGGTGAAGATGAAATCGCGTAGGGGCGTGCAGTCTGAACACCATCAATCTCGACAAACAGATTGATATATTGACCCGCTTGAAACGGAGGTAATGGACCACCTGTTGAAACCAAACGAAAGGTCTTCGTGCTTTCTGTTTCATCAATAACTTCAGAAACTTCCAGAGTGAGTCGTTTAGGGTGCAATTTTGCAATGGTATTTGCGGTCGCCCATTTTTGATCTGAGAAATCAGAACCTGTTTTCGCCAATTCTTCTTTGACTTTAACGGCTTCTTGATAGCCGATTACAACATCTAATACATTCTTTTTTGATTCAGGCATTTTCAAGCTCCTCTTTCTCTGATTTTAATTGCTTTAATACTGCTCGAGCCGTTGACTCACCTGCCATATAAGTGGGTTGAAATCCGCCCATGTTGTTCCAGCAGCCAGCCATGTACAGCCCGGAGATTGATTCAATTCGTTCTCTGAATAACTCGGAATCTTGAGGGGTTTGCTTAAAACCATAAATGGCACCATCAGGAGTATTCAGGTAGCGCATCATGGTCAGTGGCGTTGCTACTTCAACTTCTTCAATATGATCACGGATTTTTGGAAAGGTCTGAGCGATGACATCGATGAGCTTTTCAGAAAATTCATACTTGGTTTGAGCATACTGTTCTTCAGGAATATCATTCCAGACATCACCATATTGTAAGCAAACTAACGATACGATGCTTTTTCCTTCAGGTGCAAAGCTTGGGTCATCAAAGTTGTAACAGGTTAGCATGCCAGAAACAGGTGCGTTCATGGTTAGCATTCCAGCATGCACAGCTTCTTCATCTTGTGTGTTGCAAATAAAGTTTGATGCTGAGGTCACACCTAACTCTTCAGGCGTACAATCAAGACCCATATAAATGACAAAAGCGGAGGTACCCATGCGTCGCGATTTGAAATCTTCACGTACAGCTATGGGAGCATGATCATGGTCTAGTAGTTCGTTGTAAGTCATGATCGAGCTGGCATTGGACACGACGGCGGCACAGGCAATTTCTTCGCCATCTTCTGTTAGCACGCCGCGTACTTTATCGCCCGAAGTTAGAATTTTTTCGGCGCCACAGTTAAAACGAACCTCACCACCGGCTTCCATAAATGACTCTAACAATGCGCTAGACATGGCCTGAGAGCCCCCTTTGATATGCCAGGGTTTGAAGGCGGCATAAGCATAAATCATGGCAGCTAAATCAGGAAAGGGAATTTCACTTGGGGGTAAACCGATGTAGCACCAGTATGCCGCTAATATGGTTTTTAAATTTTCATCATCAAAGTGTTCATCAAGAACTTCTTTCGCGGAGCGCATGCCATATTTAATATAGTTTGGGCAGCTTGCCTTAAGCATTTTTTCATCATTAGCTTTACGAGCTTTGGGGAGCATCATAAAACTTTCTAGAGTGATGGTTTCACACAGTTTCATGAAACGTGCAAGGTTTTCACTTTCAGAGGGGAAATCACTTTGAAGCTGACGCCGTAAACCAGACCAGCTTGCAGGAAGTGTAGTATCTATCTCACCGGGAACCACGATTCGATACAGCTGATGTTCCTGAACGAATTCGACTTTATCCATAACGCCTAAGTTGGCAAATATTTTACGCATTATGAAAGGGCGGTCTTCTGTACCTAAGCCACTTAATTGATGTAAGGCGACTTCAAATTCATATTCACCGCGTACAAAAGATGTCGCGCAGCCACCTGGAATATTGTGTCGTTCTAATAACAAGGTCTTACTGCCACCTCGCTGTAGAGCTGTGGCGGCAGTTAGTCCTGCATTACCTGCGCCGATTACCACCGCATCGTATTGTTTCATTTCACTCTCCCGCTTTATTAGCACACCTGTTGATTTTAGGGTGTCAGTTTCGTTTGAGTGTATATTGCACAATAAACTATACAGTGTAAAGTTTATTGTTAGATTCATGTGACTTGTCTTCTATATTGAGTTATCTGTCGTTAGATATTTTGCGTTTTTACCTGCCATTTGGTCTGATTTTTCAATTTCCTAAAATAAGAAAATTAGCATTTCGATTTTTAAAACTGGAATCAGTAAATATTTATTGGCGTCTAATAACCCTAAAGTTGTTAATTATCAATAATCTATGTCTTGGCATAAAGACTGCTCTCTTATTGTTACTAACTGGAGCAGTTTTATGAAGTCATCTCAACAAGTCAACGTTACAAATTTTGAAGTTACTTATTTTTCTCTTTTGGCAGAATGGTTGGTTCGTTTTTTTGCTGTAGGTCTAATTTTACTAGCCACGCCTGTTTGTATTTTTAATTATTTAACGAGTATCGTTAAGTATTCTTTACCCTTAAACAGTGTGACTACCTATGATTTGTTAGGTAAACCCTATAGCTATCCTGCTTTTAATCATGGGTTCGTAAGGCACTTGCTGATTCTTTCATTAATTGTTAAAGGTGAAATGGCCTGGGTTGGATTACCCCGTGACTTATCAAATCTTACATCAAGAACAGATTTTAAAAATATGAAAGTTGGACTAGTTAGTCTGTACGGGCTGCATCAACTAACAGGTATCTCTATAAGTAGTGTTGAAGACGATACGCACTTACAAGACGAATATACCTTGGCTGATAAGCTTTGTTTGCTTATGCGTGTGTTGATTGCCAGTCTGGTCTTTCGAACCAAGAATTTGAATGAAACAAGCTCGTTCAAGCTGTTCGGTATTCGAATTGATAACGTCACGCTTGAGTGTGCTGTGACTAAAATGGTGACTCATTCTGCTAAGAAACAAATACAAACGATGTGTTTTGTGAATGTGAACTCGCTTAACTTGGCTCATGATAACGCACGATTTTCTCAAGATATTAACGACTGTGATTACGTCTTTGCTGATGGTTCTGGTGTACGAATTGCGGCTCAGAAGAAGGGGCATCGCTTGGTCGGAAACATTAATGGCACTGATTTATTACCTGTACTTTGTCAGCGTGCATTAGCAAAATCACAAAGTATTTTTCTATTAGGTTCTGAATTTGGCGTTGCTAGTCTCACCGCATCTAATTTACAACGACAGTACCCGGGTTTACGTATTTCAGGTACGCATCATGGTTATTTTGATAAGCATAATAGCCATGATGTTATTCGAGAAATCAATGATGCTAAAACCGATATCTTATTGGTCGCGTTTGGTTCGCCGGATCAAGAGGCTTGGCTGCAAGAACATAAAACCATGTTAGAGGTTAATACAGCCATTGCTGTGGGCGGACTTTTTGACTTCTATTCTGGTCGCATTCTTCGTGCACCTGTCTGGATTCGCGAACTTGGGATGGAATGGTTGTGGAGATTAGCGCAAGAGCCACGCAAGAAATTCTATCGGTATGTCGTTGGTAATCCTGTTTTTTTGTTCCGTTGTTTTTTTCAATCTTAAATTATTAGAGGGTAGTTGCTATGAATTCAACAAATAAAATCAATCACTTAATTAACCGACTAGTAAACCGAAGTTTGGAAGAAAAGTACCGTTTTAATTATGGTAGTAGTGGTTTGAGCCCCATTTTTCAACGCACTTTAGCGCTCATTGGTCTAGTGATAATCAGCCCATTTTTATTGATTATTGCTGCGTTAATTCGCTTAGAAAGCCCTGGTAATGCCATCTTTACTCAGGTTCGTGTGGGTGAAAATTGTCGTCGATTTCAATTTTATAAGTTTCGTTCGATGCGTACATCACAAGACCCAGAGTATGTAGATGTAAATCAATTAAAAAGTGATCGGGATGGCGTTTGTAGCAAGTTCTACAATGACCCCCGAGTGACTCAAGTTGGTCGATTCTTGCGTAAATATTCTATTGATGAACTACCTCAGCTGCTTAATGTTGTTAAGGGGGACATGTTGTTAATTGGGCCAAGACCCGCGTTGACGCAAGAAAGTGATCAATATTCGATGAAAGCGCGTAAACGTTTTAATGCCGTGCCTGGATTAACCGGTTTATGGCAGGTTTCAGGGCGTGCAGACACGAGCTTTGAAGAGCAAATATCATTAGATATTCGATATGTGCAAGAGCAAAGTTGGTTTAATGATTTGAGAATTCTATTGTCGACGATTCCTGTTGTGCTACTTGGTAAAGGAGCTTACTAAAATTCCTTAGTCACAGTTTGAAGGGACATTGTTATGAGTAAATTACTCAAGTTGTGTTGTTTGTTAATCAGTTTTGGGATGGTTTCTTGCACACAGCATCATGCTTTAAAAACACCTGAAAACCCAAGTGATAAATTTTACGGTAATGAAGGGGGACAGGGTGAAGTTATTAATCATCAGCGCCCAGCAACGGCTGAGTATGCTTCTAACAGAGACTGTAGCCCATCTCATTACCAGTATGCGCCGACGCACTACCGGGTCGATAAAATTATTACCAATATTGGTAAACCATTAATTGATCCTCGTCTTCAAAACCGCCTCTTCAATAGCGACTTGAGTTTAAGCCCGGGCGATATGATTGAGTTATTTATCGAGAACGGAGAAGGTTTCAATGGTCGTTATATTCTGGGCCCACATGGAATGGTTAATATCCCTTATCTAAAAGGTATTAACTTGCTAGGTTTGGACGTTTATCAGGCAGCAGAAAAAATTGAACTGGATTTAGTAAAAGCAGAGATGTTTCAGCCCGCTACCATTTCAACTAACGTGCAAGTTCTGGAATGGGCCGAGATTGATGTGGTCGTCACCGGGGCTGTTTTTGAACCGGGTCGTAAACGTATCAATCAAAAGTTTAAGGAACGCCATATAGGAGAAAAAATGGCTGCATTTGGTGATTATAGTAGTACCCGGTTTTTATCGGAAGCACTACGTTCAGCTTCTGGCATAAGGCCAGATGCAAAGGTTGACCAAGTAATATTGATACGGAATGGGTGGCAAATTGAGGTAGATATGGGGGGCGTTTTTTCTGGTAAGCCTGTGAATGATGTGCCTCTTATATCAGGTGATCAGGTGGTCGTGCCAACGACAGGCTGTTTCCAAAAACATCTTGTTAGGCCCAGTCAAATTACCCCTAAAGGTTTTCGCGTATTTATGTCGAATCTAATTGATTCAGCATTCTCAAATTCTAGTGCCAATGTTGGACGCTACAGTACCAACCTACCATATGGTGCTCGTTTACTACAGGCAGCGGTATCAGCAAATTGTGTGGGGGGAAAACAGTGGACGAATGCACCACGAAAAGTAATGTTGGCTAGCACTAACCCTATAACAGGCGATTATCAGGTCATTGAGCGTTCAGTTGAAGAGCTGATGCGTCAGGCTCATAACGAGCAAAAAAACCCATATTTGATGCCTAACGATGCCGTTGCATGTTATGACTCTGATGTGACGAATATACGTGATATCGCCGGATTTATGATGGATATTATTAACCCGATAAAGGCCTTTTAGCCAAGCGGGTAAAGGTGTTCTAAAAGTAGGTTGAATAACGATGGTAGAAGCACACAAACAAATAAAGATTCCGAACCAGGATGATATAAAAAGGGCGCGACGAATTAAGTTTTTTCGTAGCCCTTATTTGGTGTTTAGTGGTATCAGTTATTTGCTTGTGGTGTTCATTGTATGTCTGTATTTGAATAAAGAGCCTGTTTTTAGCAGTAATATGGCGCTTGTATTACCGGGTTCGGGTTTGAGTAGCAGCTTTCAAATTGGGGCAATCGGCCAAGCTAATACACAAACGAAGTCGCCTTTTGCCGGGGCAAATTTTAACCCACGAGTGAATTACAAAGAAATGCTAAAAAGCCGAGAGGTAATAGGGAATGCCTCAAAAGAGGTTTATATGGAGGTTGAAGTATTTGGTTTGCCAAAAGTAAAATTAACTGAACAGACCAGTATTATTGAAGTAGATGTGACTGCTAATAATGGCCGCCTTGCAAAGGAAAAAGCATGGGCACTCTACAACGCGTTACAGGTTCACTTAGATGCACTTAGAGCCGATGAAGCGAATAGACGAGATGAAAGTATCAGTAAAGTGCTTGATCAGTATCGTACCAAGCTTAATTTGACACGAAATGCTTTGATCGAATTTCAGCAACGCGCCTTGTTGGTTGATGGCCAGCAAGTTTCTCAACTCATGACGACCTTGTCAGACCTGAAAGCGAAAGTTTTATTTTCCAAAGCGCAGCTGAAGCAAAGAAATGACTTCGTACAACAGCTAAGTTTTGATTTGGGCGTATCGCCTTCTCTTGCTGGAAAAGCCTTTGCATTGCAGACGGATACGCAGTTTCGTGGACATTTAAAAGAGCTTGATGCCAGCGCTCAAGAGTTTAGTGAGTTTCGTTCTATGTGGGGGCAGCATCACCCTAAAGTGAAAGCGAGTCAAAAACGAGTTGAATATGCACGTACTGCGGCATTTAAACGCAGTTCAAGTGTTTTAGGTGACATTACTGCAAAGCAACTCCATTCAGTCAATCTTGAAGCAAGCCCTGACCGATCGCAGCTGTTTAGCGAGTTACTAAACAGTTATGCTCAGCTACAAGGGCAGGGGGCTGAAATTAAAGAGCTTGAAGCATCTCAATCGCGTTTAGATGATAAATTGCGTATTTATGCTCGCGAATTAAAAGAATTAGAACGCTTGCAACGAGAGCATGAGCTGGCGCAAGCCGTATTTACTTCTGCTGCGGCTCGTCTGGAAGCGAGTAAGTCAGATGTTTTTGCCTCATACCCTGTGGTGCAGTTGCTTACTTCCCCAAATGAGCCTATTCAGCAGAAAAGCCCAAATATGAAAATAGCAATACTCGGTTTAATTGCCGGTTTCATTTTTATTACTACGGCACTTTTGATTGTGTGGCAAAGGTCATATTTAATTAAGCGTTTATTAGCCCAATGACTTCGGTGTGTTGACTACTTTTGAGCGTTTGAATACTGCTTATTTATTTGCTGAATTGCCCCTCTATTCTTTAACTTTATGATTGCTGTTCGCATGGCGTCGAGAACGGTATCTGGTATGTGTCTATTACAGGTAAGGTATACTTTAAGGTTTGACAAGACGAGAGGTGGGGCGAAATTACTCAGTGACATACCACCGTGTTTAGCTAAATACAATAAGCTTTCTATCGCACCCGCAACGGCATCAACTTGCTTATATTTTAACATTTTTATTGCATTGCTATAGCCCAATGGTCGAATTTTAGTGAGGGTATTATCTCTGTCAAATTGTTTGTCAAAATGGACGCCAAGCGGCACAGCAATAATGATATTTTTGAGACTGGCATAATCGGGTAGCTTTAACCCTTTTCTTGGAAGAATGCCTGCGGAGAGTGTTACTCCTATGGGTTCAATTAAATTAAAGTGCTCAGAAATGTAGGAGGTGTTAGCCGCTAGCGTACATAATTGACTACCGCTATTTAATTCAAGAATGAGGCGCTGTGGCGGTAATAATTGATTGCTTGCTTTAAGGCCACTTTCTTTGATGATTTCGCTCATGATATCAAACAAGCCTCCTTTTATTAGGCCTTTAGATGTTTTAAAGCCGTAAGGAATTTGTTCTAGGGTTGCCATAGAAAAAGTATTATTACCGATAACCGCTTGAACTGGCAGGGATAGAATTAACAAAACACTTAGAATCAGCCTGTTCAGACTCAACTGAATTTGTGAAGCCATTTAGCCTCCCAATAAACACTCAATAATTTAAAAAATCTGCATGTCGTGACCCAATTAATTATTAAGGTAGTTCAACGACGCTATTTATCAACCTTGGTGTCTATTTCAACTTGTTTCTCAATATGCTCAAAACATTGCTTTGCAAAATGAAAAACATTAAAAGGGATAATCTTGGCTGATTATTAAATATAGTAAAAACAAGTGCTTATCTTATTCTTGAGGCTGGCATGCCAAGTGCTATATACAACGTATCGAGTGTTCGGAGCGAATGAGCGTTTATATGCATAACATTAAACCTAACAGCACAGAAGAAAAAATCGTATGGGGTACGCTGGTTTTCTCATATCTATTCTACCTAACAGGTACTTTATACGTTATATGTGCATTGATGGGCTGGGCCTTGTTTTTTGTGATGTTGCTGAGATGGTTTGTCTTAGGTAAACAGCCAGAATATGCGTGTGTGCCTGTGGTCATATGGGTATGGATCCTTGGCATGTTGGGTATGTTTATTGCCTTATTAGTTGCGCACGCCGAATTTAATATGTCTTTGGGGCAAACCATTAAGTCGAGCATTGGTTGGGCGAAAGGTTGGGCTTTATTAGCATTGTTCCCGTTACTGGGCGCCATGGTTCATATTCGCCCTGAAATCATCACACGAGCTTGTTGTATTTTAGCGTCACAATCCATTTTATTTGTAGGTCTGGGGATTGTACTGGCAGTTATTGGTTTTCATGGGGAATTATATTTGTCCCCTCTGAAAGTGATCGGGGGACCTATTAGTACATTTGAAGTCAACCTGTTTGGGTTAAACCCGGAAACGGGGCGACCAAGGTGGTCTTTCTTTGCACCTTGGGCGCCTGCAGCAGGTTTACTGAGTTGTTTATTATTTATTATTTGTCGACATGAGAAACAACCTTTTTGGCGTAGAACCGGTACTTTAGGTGCCTTGGTGATGTGTGTGTTTAGTCAGTCTCGTACAGGGTGGGCAATATTACTGCTACTCATTCCTAGTCTGTATTTCATTAATCAACTACGTAAACCTGTTTTCATCATTATGTTCGGTGTTTGTATTACGAGCATGTTTGTTTTTGGTGAACAAGTAAATGAACGAATGAATCAAGCTCACCAAGATGTCAAAGATAGTCGACCTGGCTCAACTAGAGTGCGGTCAAGTTTAGCAACCATTGCAGTTCAACGCTGGGAGTCAGAGGCTCCGATTTGGGGGCATGGTATTGTAGAAAAAGGACCGAAAATCGTTGAACACATGCCTATTGGTTCTCATCACAGTTGGTACGGCTTGCTCTTTGTTAAAGGTTTAGTTGGGGCGCTTGCTTTAGCGATTCCAATGCTAGTGACAATGCTTGTTTTGCTGCCTGAATCGATGAAATCTAGCGTTGCACAATCGGGGTTGTTAATCATGCTGGTACTACTCGGTTATAGCTTCTTTGAAAATCTTGAAATTCTCGCTTACCTTTTTTGGCCAGCCTTGCTTTGGTTAGGCATGGTACTTAATCCGCTAAAATTGGTCCTGTTTGATCGGCCCTTGAAAGGAGTTACAGCATGAACAAATCTTTACTGGTTGGTTATTATGGTATGCAAAATACCGGTGATGATGCCTTAATGAATGCGACAGTATGGGGGGCACGACGCTTCCTTGGTACTGATGAACTATCAGTTACGTCGCCGAAAACAATTAAGCTTTACAGTGGTGACAATTTTTCAAGCACATTGGCAGGGACTCAACGTTTTTCTGGTCAAAACAGATTAAAGAGCTATCTCAGAGCACTCGACTCAAGTCGTATCATTTTTGGTGGTGGCTCAGTGCTTCATAATGCGAGAGATATAAATTTAAAGCGTGACCTGATGAGGCTCAGCCGAGGTCGAAGCCATTTGGCCTTGGGGGTTGGCATTGGCCCATTCACCGATACCCGCGCTGAACAATCATGTAAGCGATTTTTGAATGCCTGTGAGTTCGTTGGTGTGCGTGATGCTGTAAGTTATGACATCGCCCAATCGATTGCGCCTCATGCAAATGTGGTATTTACTTTTGATCTGGCACCACAGTTGTTGAATATTGAAGGCTTTGAGATCGTACCAGTCAAAAGGAAAGGAATCGCCGTTTGTTTGTGTCCCAAAGAGCGCCTTTCGGGGAATTTACAGGCAGAGCACCTGCGGCTAAAGAATATCGCGAATGCTTTAGATTCCCAGTACCGATTAACCCAAGAACCCATTGTATTTGTTGGCTTTAATGGCCATCCAGAATTAGGTGACCATCAAGTGCATAAAGAAGTTTCTTCTTTACTCTCATCAGACACGGTGTTCAGTTTTGTTGAGTATGACAGTAATCCTTTGCGGGTAATGCAACGCATGGCGACCTTTAAACTGGCCATTTGTATGCGTTTACATGCGGCTGTTTTTAGTTATTTGGCCCGTACGCCATTTATCAGTCTAAATTATCATTCCAAATGTGAGCAGTGGAATAAACAGGTCGTTCTACCAGAACGTTATAGCTTTGATAGTACAGATTTTGACCCAAAGATATTAGCGAATGAAGTTTACCGAGGAATAGTCGATGGCTTTGATCCGTGTGAACTGAGTGTGAATCAGGCGATTAATTTATCAATGGAAAACTGGAGATATTGTTATGAAAACACAAAGCACCCCCATGATTTCAGTTGTTATTCCACTTTATAACAAGTTGGATCATATTATTAGAACTGTCGATTCAGTACTTGCACAAACGTTTACTGATTATGAACTCATCATTGTTGATGATGGTTCGACCGATGGCAGTCCAATTTTAATTGAAAGGCGCAGAGGTGAACATATCAAATTGATTCGCCAAGTAAATGAAGGTGTATCGAGTGCCCGAAACCATGGTTGCAAAGTAGCACGAGGTGAGATTATTGCATTTATTGATGCCGATGATACTTGGGAGCCACACTTCTTGGCAGAAATTGCGAACATGTACGCAGAACACCCTGAGGCGGACTGTTTTACAACGAGTTATCAGTTTGTTGTAGGCAGGGGTCGGTATCATAACCCGAAAATTCGTTTCAAAAAACGAATGCGAACTTCAGGCTTACTAGATGATTATTTTGAAGTCAGTGCACGTGGGGACCTGCCATTTATGATGTCCAGTTTCTGTATTAAACGAGATATTTTTAATCAGTTTCATGGTTTTCCTGAAGGGGTGACGATGGGCGAAGACCAAGACTTATTTGTGCGAGCTGCATTGAATGGTCGTATCGTTTACAGCCCAAGCGTATTAGCCTTTTATCATTTAGATTCTAGCAATCGTGCTTGTCAACGTATTGTGCCTAGAGAAGAGTGCAGCTTTAGCAAGTATGTTTATGAACAAACGAAAAATGAAGCATTTAGTCCAAGTTTGCGTGAGAATATGAATAACTACTCCGCCTCGCACCTCTTACATATTGCATCATTAAACATTCGAATAGGGCGGTTAGAGATTGCAAAGAGTCTATTGGATGATGAACGTTGCCAGCGCCAACCCTTAAAATATATGTGGTGGATGGCCAATTATTGGTTGAACAGACTAATGGCAGGAAGAGCAAAAATAACTTGGGTTTGATGTCGTTATAAATTTGTGCAACTTGGTTTGGAAGTTCCTTTAATGGTCATTCTCGCGTAGCGGGAAGCAATCATCTTTTTTAGGCTTGAAGTTATTGGCTCCCGTGTATTCCCGAGCGCGCGATCTTGCTTAGCAGGCAAGGTCAAAGAATTCCACTATGATGATCTTCGTTGTTTCTGTTCCAAAGCTTGGCGAGAAAGGTCTTGCAACTTAAACCGTATACAGGAACATTACTGAAGTTCAACGCGAAGCCCTTTCTTTTTTAAAAGGGCAAAAGCAGATATCATGTGATGGATAAAATTGCATCTAAATATTCGATTTATCTGTTAATGTAGAAATGTGATAGCTGCTGGTGATCCCGGCCACCATTTTTAGATACTGAACAACCCAACAACGGTTTAGTGTTTGAAATAGTAGAATCAGCCTTCAAAACCCAAGGCTATGACTTGGAGGATAAAGTTTTTCCTTGGGCAAGAGCCTTAAATAGAGTGAAAGAAGCTGATTATGATGTATTGCTCGCAACTTGGTATACCGAAGTTAGGAATGAGAGTTTACTCTCTAGATGTTCCAGCGGAAAGTTAAATCTCTTAGGCATATACTTAAGAAGTAATTGAAGCTAAATTGCACTCGATAAGTGTTCTACTTGGTAGAATGACATCACTTGGTCAAAACTTAAATACTCAAAATGATTACTATTAAGAGCCATAAATTTCTGACCAATCAATTCACCGCCAGGCCAGGTTATATGACTTTTGTCTTTATAAAGAACGACATTTTGTATGTCTGACTTACACAGTCCATCTGAACAAATTACCTGATTAAAGTCTGCAAACCTAAGAGCAGGGTATTCATTCGCAATGGCTTTAAAAATGTGAAATAACTCGGTGTTGTCATTAACATATTCTGTTAATAATTTAGTCGTTCGTATTGTGTTGGCTAGAGGTGAGTGATTGTTAAAGTGAGCACGTTCGATGTCAATGTTATAGCGTGGTACCTCTAGGGTAATGACTGGCTGCTTATTTGATTGCAGTATTAGGTCAATACTATTTCGTAGGCCGTTAATAATGTCTTCTTTGCCTTCTGTACCGGCCAATTCAAGGTAACGTAACCAAGCGCCTGACATAATTACCGTATTGATTTTATTCTTATCTTTCAGCATTTTGGTTAACGCTTTATTTCTAGCCAGACAGGTTTGTAAATACGTTTTTTCTATGTAAAGAGACGTATCTAGAAAGGGAGGGCAGGCATCATGTGTCAGATTGATGAACGATTCATGTCTGGTTTCATAAATTGTATTCAATACACCGGTATAAGCATTTGCGTGTGAGTCCCCCCATAAAAATGTTCGTGGTTCATGCTTATTGTTACCTAAAATGCATTGACGGGTATCTGGCATTGCAGGGGTAGTTAAGTGGCAAGTTCCAGGTTGTAGGTGTGCGTAAGTTTGTTGTCTTAATAACTGGTTTTGCTTGTCTTGTGTAAAAATAACTACGGTGGTTAGTGCGACTATTAATGACGCAGGTACTACGTAGCAAACCATCAGAAATTGTGTGAAATTCCATTTTCGATAACGTAGAGGTTTCTCAAAATAATGATAACTGAGGATTGATAGAAGTATTGAAAAACATACAATTGCTAAAGACATCAATATGTTTAGGTCATATTGCAAATATTTTATATAAGCAATAATCGGCCAGTGCCAAAGATAAAGTGAATAGGATAGCAGGCCAATATAAACAAGTACTTTATTTTCTAGCATTTTGAAGGGCCCTGCATAAATAATCATTGCCGCCCCTAAGCACGGTAACAATGCATAGTAGCCAGGAAATATGTCTTGCTTAGAGAGTGTTACGCTACAAGCGAAAATTATAATTAACCCTGAAATACTTAATATCGATGAAAGAGTTTTGTTTTCA
The DNA here is from genome assembly GCA_913020495.1 of uncultured Oleiphilus sp. Classification (GTDB taxonomy): domain Bacteria; phylum Pseudomonadota; class Gammaproteobacteria; order Pseudomonadales; family Oleiphilaceae; genus PZPK01. The sequence goes on along the minus strand of CAJWBJ010000051.1, from coordinate 6,034 downwards.
GTTTGTAAGCTCTTAGGTGTGAAAACTAACAACGAACCTATTAATAACTCCCCGATACGACTTGGCAATAAAAAATAAGCGGCAGATGGCTTGTTAATCGCTAGCCATTGTGAAGTTATAAACAGACAGGGCAAACTGATTAATAAAATTGTGAAAATACGTTCTTTAGAGAAAAAGCGACTGGCTACTAATAGCGCTGTTGGCAGGATAAAATAAAATTGTTCTTCAACACCTAGTGACCAAGTATGCAGTAAAGGCATTAAATCAGAAGCTTGGCTAAAGTAGCCACCAGATGATTGCCAGAAATACATATTTGACGAGAAAAAAGTAGCGGCCATCAGGCTTTTCCACAAATGAGACAGGTCGTGAGGCTGTAAAATAAACTGTCCAATGTATACCGTGATAAACCCTACAAGAAAAAAAACGGGAAAAATTCTTTTTACACGACGTTTATAAAAGACCACGTAACTAAATTGCTTTTCATTTATTTCCTTGTAAATAATATTGGTAAGCAGGTAGCCTGAGAGTACAAAGAAAATATCGACGCCGATGAATCCTCCCTGAATAAAAGGAAACCCTGCGTGGTAGAAGAGTACAAGTAAAACTGCAATTGCTCTTAAGCTATCAATGTCAGCACGATACTGCATAAGTTCACCATACTCCGTATCTGTTTATTTATTTACGGTAATAATGCCATTCAAAATGGGAGCATTATCCACCTATAGCAATTCGCTCAGGTGCACCCCTTCAATCAAGTCAATTCCCATGAGTGATTTCAATACATATAGAGCTAGAAACCCTATAGGAAGTAGCATACATAGCATGACATATACACTAAGTAGGGCGCTGCCGAGAGCTGTCTTGTGTCTTCGGTGGGCTTCTTTATCACGCGTGGGTTTACGCTTGTCTCGACCCATCAATAAAACGAAGTACATGCGAAAAAAAAATAAAGGTATAACGCCACGAAAGTCGAATGGGTGTTTTTGATAGGGTTTATTCGCACGAATAGCGGTTTCAATTGCATGAACTTGAGTGGGGGTTAACGTAGCACGAACGTTAGCATCAATACTTTCATAAACATGGTGTGTGAAGGCGTCTGTGTGATGATCAATTTTAATTGTCATATGGCTTGAGCTCTCAATGACGCGGGGTAGTAGCGTTTTTTAGGGGAAATCAATAGGAACAAACACCAAAGTGTACTACAAATGACAACGGTGATACCTGTTGCGAAGGTTGTGGTGGGTTGCATGTAAAGGATGCCCGCAATCAAAGAAGTGGTGCAGGTCACAATGATTTTAGTTTCAAACAACGGGTTGTCTTGTGCTCGATGAATAAGCCCTTTGTGGTCAATAAGTAAGGTTGGAATCGCGGCAATACAAAGCAGAGAAACAAGGTTGGTGGCTTCTTTCCAGCGCGTATCAAATAACCACTCTACATAAAATTGTGCAGCAAGTGCTTGCATGATGAATAGTGCACAGACACATAGTGAAAAAGGCCATGCATGACGTTTAAATGTATTGGCTCGGACTTGTGAGTTTGTCCTGAATTGCTGACACAGAAATGGGTAAAGCGATGTGATGTAGGCGATTGAAATTGACTGGGCAATGCCAAGTCCTGCACTTTTAGCAAAGCTATACAAACCAAATAATTCAGGACTAAGTAATCGTGCAGCGAATAAAGAGTCGGCTTGAAAACGCAGTGTACGACTTAACTCGCTCACAAATGTTTTGGACGAAAATGATATATTCTGTTTTAGAATTACCCATTGGCAACGGTAGGTGATGAGTTCACTGGGCAAGCGATAAAACAAACTCACCCAAAGTATCGCCGCTGCTATTTTGGCATAGGCAATGGCAAATATGCTTGATTCAAAATAGACATACATGGCAATAAACAGGTTTTCAAAAGCGATGCAGCAACCTGATGCAATGCCATAAAATCTTAATTTATTTTGTCGTTGTTGTTCAAAAATACGTACGGTGACGATGGGGTAGAATATATGTGCGATGGCCATATATTTTAGTAAATCTGCTAATAGAGGTTGTTGGTAATACTGTGCGATCCAGTCTGCCAGAATGATTTGACTGAAGGCAATAGCCAGAACGACAAACCATTGTAATGTCGCTGCATTTTGTAGGGTATCGAGGAGTTCGTTGTTATCGCACTGAATGATTTTTGTGCCAGAACCCAGGCGAGCAAATACACGAAATAGTTCATGAATGACCAGTGCCAGCATAGCTAACCCGTATTCGCTGTTTGTGAAATTAGCCGCTAATACAAATAAGGTGACGATGCGTGAAGCGCGTGAAAGTACTTCTGCGACCATCATCCATGAAAAATTATGGATGAATGGCATGTCTGATAGCCGCTTATATAATAGTTTTAGTTTGGCTATCACAGAGTCACCATGTACGTGTTGTGTGAATGGCGGGCTGCTGGTAGTGGTAGGCTATCGATGATTTTAATGTATCTGGATTTATGGGGTTAAATACCTCTAATGCAAATAACATCGAGAATAACAACGCTAACCAAGGGGGGATTTTGCCAACGTAAGTGTTCATGTCTTTGCTCCTGTAAACTCAAAAATATTATGTCGCAAATGATGGTCGTTTATTGCTCTTTAATAAGTAGTTCAATATTAGTGCCAATAATAAACTTGATATAAAACAGATGGTTATTGGTGTTGTTGTTTTTCTATATGCAAATTGCGAGGCGTTATTTTTATTATGCATCGCATTTTTTTTGTTTTGACTGCAGGGATTATGTATGGCGATGTTTAGTTTGAGGCGCTTGTTTAAATAAGGGGTAATGGTCGATCACTTTTTGGGTTAAGGCATTTAGTTGGTGATAAAACTGATGTGTGTTGTGCGCTTTGTCGCGCTTGTTTTGAGTTTGGGTAAATCGACGAATTCTTTTTATTGCAGCTAATACATAATGATAAGACCGTTCTATGCAGTGGTGTAAGAAAGGAGGCTTAAAGTCATTATGCAATGGGCCTTGGCTATAATGTCGAATATAATCGTTAAGTGTTGGGTTATGGTTATTGTTCCAACGTTTATCGATAAATGCTAAAAAATTACAATGCTTAGCGTAGTGAATGATATGGCCATTTTCACCCCAACCTACGTCATCTTCTTCGGGAATAGAGCGGGTAGCACCGTTGATGATATTTGAAAATAGTTGATAGGTGCTTTTAGTATTTTCTATGATTAAGACACCTGAGTTCAAACGTCCACTATAGCCTTTGCAGGCATAAAGGTGTTTGTTGGTATCAGCGATTTGATGAATGGGTGGTGTGTGTACTGCCACACGCGTATCGGCATCTAAAAATACAAGCCAATCATAATCGGCACTCATTGCTTCCAAAATTAATTTAACTTTTAGCCATGCGACCTCTTCACCCAGTAATGATATGGCAGGTTGCGTAACGGCTATATAACGGTACCCATGTTGTTGGGCGTAGCGTTTATGGCTATTCAGTAACGTTTTATATCGCCACTGGTAGCCATTGAGTGCGATAGAAAAAACGATGATGTTTTTCATGGAATTGCCCTAATGGCTTGCGTGGTTGCGAGTTCGTATTGCGATGTTTTCAATGAACGTATAGGTTTGTTCAGGGAGTGCACACAATGCTGCACAAACGAGGGTGATGAGCGTACGTTTAGGTTCTTCAACCAAGATTCTCGGGTTTGCAAAGATGGCTTGTCTTATTAATTTTAGAGCAGTTCCTGGGTTTCGGGACTGGATTGCTCTGCGTGAGAGATAACGTTTTTGGTAGGCAGAAGCTAGAGAGAACCATTGTTTGATAAATGTTTCATTCAGTTTTTTATTCTGCTGAACTGAATAGAGCCATGATGCATATTGCTTGTCTAAATTTGCTGATAAACCAGACATATTTACTCGGTACTTTGTGAGTGCTGTATCAATACCTTCAAATTTGTACTTGGTCATTAGTGCCACACGCAGCCAGAACTCAACATCTTCAGACTGGCGCATGTTTTCGTCAAAATATTCAAAGCGTGTTAGTTTTCCAATTTGTCTGACACGTGAAATGCTGTTCAGTAAAGACTTTCTAATGACTGCTGCTGAGCCATTACCGATAGGGTTACGACAAAAAATATCTTTTGGTGTGATATCAGTCAGTTTGGGGTGTTGCCCAATTCCCATTGATTTTCCATCTTCATCAATAAATTCAGATGCGCTATAGCTGATGCCGATATTTGGATTAGATTGTAAATGTTTAAAGTGTTCTTCGAGCTTAGTAGGTAGCCATAAGTCGTCGGCGTCGAGTAGAGCAATGAATATTCCACGAGAAACACTGATGCCTGTATTTCGGGCACCTGATAGGCCTCTATTCATTTGGTGAATGACACGTATTCTATCATCGGTATATTGACTAATAATCTCGGAAGTATTATCCGGGGACCCATCATCAACACAAATAATTTCAAAGCTGTTAAAGGTTTGGGCAAGAACCGACTCCAGACAGTCACCAATATAATTAGCGACTTTATAACAGGGAATTACTACTGAGAATAAAGGGGTGAATTGAGTGTTCATTGATTTTCTCCTTCTGTTAATAGTTTGCTTAAATCGCACCGAGTGTGATGGCTGTGTACTTACTTTCTACAGGTACAAGCGCTTTGTTTTCAAAACCAATGGCATTAACCTCGACCAGTAATGTTGGGTTGGATTGACTGGATTTAGGAAACTCGATGATACGAATGAACTCACCTTCAATATTGCTCAGTCCACCTGCAATAAGGTGTGCTTTATCAGCGTGAGCATCTGACCATTCGGTTAATTCTCTTTCCAATTCACTCGTGTCAATGAGGTAAATATTCAAACGTGTGTAGGGTATAGGTTGGCCATCAGAGCCCATTGCTAATATGCTTAACTGTGTTGCTTGCAGTTGGTCAAAGCTAAAGTCTGCTTCTACATACAGATCATTTGAATTGGTCGCCTCTTCCAGCAAACGTTCAGCACTTGGGGGGTAACTCGTAGTACTTGGTAGGCTGGAAGAGGGCGTCTTGTTACCGCTACCACCACTACATGCAAGTAGGGTGAAAGCGGATAGACCCATCACGACATAACGCAAATTCGTTTTTAACGGCGTCACCTTAGGAGGAGTCTGTTTTAATTGCTGTGTTTGCTTGGTAAATTTCTTCATAACGAATACCTCGATCTGCAAAAATAATATTTTTAGTAATAATGGTGCTCACGATCGCTGGTGTTGAACCAGTTGATTGACTGTTCTCCTGATGACTCCACCCAAGTTTCGTAGTCAGGGTAGGCCCAAACCACATCAATATATTCACGTGGATGGCGCCACTGTGCAGGAACCTTTATTGCCCAAGGTAAGTTTGTATCGTTACGGAAATATCGGTTGGTTTCTGGGTCTGAAGTGTCGTCAATTCGTCCAAGCTGAGAGAAATCAAATAAATCTGTTGGTGGGTAATCAGCAAAGTGAATTTCTCTGCCTCGATAGTTTTTCCTAAAGATAAAAAAGTCTAATGAACTGTGGGAAAGGCTATTCATGGGAGTAGCAAATTTTACATCTAGCTCAAAGGGAATTGGGTCGAACTCAGTACAGTCTTTAATCGTATTAAAGTGTTGGCATTGTCCACCTTCTCCAGTTTCAGTAAATGCGTGACTATCGTTCCAGAATTTAAATACTAAATCAGTTTGGTATAGCTCGGGGGGTTTATCGAACTCCCCACCATTAATGAACAGGCTGGCAGATTTGAAATTACTGGCACTTATTTCCATTAACCGTAATGCAAAACCGTTATGATAAGAGGCGCCGCGTGCAACAATATAACCGCTAATTTTGAAACCTGAAATGCGGTTGTCGGCGTTATATATTGTTTGGAATCGTTCACGAATAACAAGGTCATTCATGTCGTAGTCGCCGGTTGATGGCCAGTTATCTTCATAGGCCAGAGTGACCCATTCACTGCTTGATGGGTAAAAAGAACTGGAGGCACGATCATAATCATTAGGGAATTCATCGCTCGCATCAGCGATCCCGTCA
>CAJWBJ010000050.1 GCA_913020495.1 uncultured Oleiphilus sp. | reverse complement strand
CGTGATATGACCTTAGAGCTTATTGAGTTACCACTAGGCGCAAGGGGAAAAAATGCAGATGTACAGCGGGCGATACAAAAAGAAAGCGCTGCTATTCTTTCATGTATAGATAAAACTGACCATGTTATTGCTTTAGAAGTAAAAGGGCATAACTGGAGCACCGAAAAGCTTGCTCAAAATATGGAACGCTGGCAGATGGATGGATTAACGGTCGTGCTTTTAGTTGGGGGGCCTGATGGTTTAAGTGATGCTTGTCGTGCTAGAGCGAACCAGCAATGGTCATTATCAGCTTTAACTTTACCTCACCCTATTGTTCGGTTATTGCTTTCTGAGCAGATTTACCGGGCATGGACGGTCACCCAAAACCACCCCTATCACCGTTCATGAACCACGCTTCCAATAATAAAAAGAAACTCATAGATAAAATGGCAGGAGTAAGGCGTTGAGGTCTGATCGGCGACTTAAAGACTCTAATCGTGAAAAGCGTATTTATGCTTTTAGAACTATTTTGGCTGCCTTGTTTGTTCTGGGTTTAACATCTGCATTGATTATCCGATTGTATGATTTACAGCTTGTAAATCATGAGCATTTTCAGACCTTATCTGATAAAAACAGGATGCAGCTTCAGCCTATTTCTCCGAATCGTGGTCTGATATATGACCGTAATGGCGTATTACTAGCGGATAACAAACCTATTTTCAGTGTCGTGATTATTCCTGAATATAGCAAAAATGTTGATGAATCAATTGCCAGCATCCAAGAAATTATTGACATTACCCCAGAGCATATAAAGCGCTTTAAGAAGAGAATGCGTCGTTCTCGTCGTCCTTATCAGTCAGTTATCTTAAAAAGTAAACTTAATGAGCAAGAGATAGCGAGAATTGAGGTGCGTCGCCATGAATTGAAAGGGATTGAAATTCAGGCTGAACTTGCTCGTTATTACTCGATGGGAAGTGCTACAGCTCACTCAATTGGTTATGTTGGTCGTATAAATGAGAAGGAGCTAGCAGCTGTTGATGCGAAGAATTATTCAGCAACGAATTATATTGGAAAGTTAGGGGTAGAGCGTTTTTATGAGTCAGAGCTTCATGGGGTAGTTGGTTACCAGACGGTAGAGACCAATGCAAGTAATCGCGTTTTAAGAGTTTTGGACCGTATTGCACCGACTCCCGGGCGAAATTTGACTTTGCATATAGATTCGGGCTTACAAAAAAAAGCTGTTGAATTATTGGGAGCAAAACGTGGTGCAGTGGTCGCGATCGAGCCAAGTACAGGTGGGATTTTAACCTTAGTGAGTACACCTAGTTTTGACCCTAACTTGTTTGTCACCGGTATTGATTACAAAAGCTATTCAGCTTTACGTGATTCATTGGACCTTCCTTTGTTTAACCGTTCTTTAAAGGGGCAGTACCCTCCAGGCTCTACAATAAAGCCTGTCCTAGGTTTAGGTGGTCTGGATAGTGGTGTAACCAATAGGGCGTTTTCTATCTGGGATGAAGGAAAGTATCAATTAAAAAATGATGAGCGTATATATCGAGACTGGAAGCGCCAAGGGCATGGGCGTATGAATTTATTTTCTTCGATTGCCCAGTCTTGTGATATTTATTTTTATGATCTCGCATTCAAAATGGGGGTTGATAATATGTCCAAATATCTAGGTGATTTTGGTTTTGGACAAAATACGGCGTTAGATATATCAGAAGCTAGAGATGGATTGCTACCAACAAGAGAGTGGAAAAGAGCATTAAAAGGGCGAGCTTGGTACCCCGGTGATTCTTTAAATATGGGGATAGGTCAGGGCTTTATGTTATCTACGCCACTACAGTTGGCAACGGCTTCGGCGGTGATGGCCAATAGAGGGCGTTGGGTTCAGCCTGCTTTGTTAAAGTTAGCTTCTGTAGGTGATAGGCCAATCCGTCAGCGAAAAATTGAGATGAATGATATTCAGATGATTAACCCTGAAGACTGGGATTATATTATAGATGCTATGTCTGAGGTAATGCATGGTAAGCGCGGTACGGCAAGAAGTAGCGGGCGTAGAGCCAGTTATCGTATGGCTGGAAAGACTGGGACTGCGCAAGTAGTAGGCATTAAGCAAGGTGAGAAATATGACGCTGAAGCTTTAAGTGAGCGTAATCGCGATCATGCTCTATTTATTGGCTTTGCCCCCGTTATTAACCCTAAAATTGCGGTTGCCGTTATTGTTGAAAATGGTGGTGGAGGCAGTACTTCCGCGGCACCTATTGCCAGAGCATTGTTTGATGAGTGGATTTTGAAATTAGCTGCAAGTGATAAGACGGAGTCAAAGGAATGAATCAAGATTTTCTTCGTCAGATGCCGGGAGCAGAAAGCCATCTCAAGCAGAGTCAAGGTTTAGCATTTAGGTTGCATTTGGATCCAATTCTATTAGGTCTTTTATTGGTGCTGTGTACGATTGGTTTGGGGATACTATACAGTGCAAGCGGTCAAAGTATGGTTCATGTTGAAAAGCAGTTAGTGCGTTTTGGTTTAGCTTTCTTTGTCATGTTTGTGTTTGCCCAACTTGATCCCATTGTCTATAAACGTTGGTCTCCCTGGCTATTTGGGCTTGGTGTTCTTGCTTTGGTGGGCGTGTTAGTTTTTGGTACTGGTGCAAAAGGGGCTCAGCGGTGGCTTCAGTTACCGGGTGGCCTACCTAGAGTTCAACCTTCAGAGTTTATGAAGCTTGTTGTGCCAATGATGGTGGCGTGGTTTCTATCAAGTCGTTATTTACCGCCTAGCTTAAAGGCTGTATTGGGTGCCTTGTTGTTAATATTTTTGCCAGTACTTTTAATCGTAAAACAGCCAGATTTGGGGACATCGATATTAATTGCTGCCTCTGGCGTTTTTGTTTTGATGTTTGCGGGGATTAGTTGGCGGCTTGTAGCTGGTTTTGGTGCTTTAATCGCTGGTTTTGCTCCGGTTATGTGGATGTTTTTTATGCGCGAGTATCAAAAGCAACGTGTGCTCACTTTTCTTGATCCTGAAAGTGATCCTTTAGGGTCGGGTTGGAATATCATTCAGTCTAAAACAGCTATCGGGTCTGGAGGATTATGGGGGAAGGGTTGGCTGGAAGGAACTCAGTCTCAACTGGATTTTTTACCTGAGAGTCATACTGACTTTATCATTGCTGTTTGTGCGGAAGAGTTCGGCTTTATGGGTGTTCTGGGGTTGCTGTTATTATATTTATTAATCGTATTCCGTGGCTTATATATTGCCGTAAAGGCGCAGGATTCTTATGGGCGTATTCTCGCTGGTAGCTTAACTTTAACCTTCTTTGTCTATATATTCGTAAATATAGGAATGGTTAGTGGCATATTGCCTGTTGTTGGTGTGCCATTACCTCTGGTAAGTTATGGTGGAACTTCTGCTGTAACCTTGATGGCGGCATTCGGGGTTTTGATGTCTATTCATACGCATCGTAAGATGTTATCCAGGTAGGGTTAGTAATAATTTAAAACAAATGCAAGTAAGAATAATCAAAAGGAAAGGAATAATAATATGAGTTTTGCTGTTCGCTTTGTGGTTGTCCTAGTTCTTTTTTTACCTACTTTGTCCTATGCTGATTATTTGGGTAATCAAAAAACTCAAGCGTTTATTGACGAAATGGTAGAAAAGCACCAATTTGAAAAAGCTAAGCTACAAAAAATTTTTAAACAAGCCGAAAAGAAAGAAAGTATTCTGAAAGCTATTTCGAGGCCCGCTGAAAAGCGATTGGAGTGGAGTGGTTACCGAAAAATTTTTCTAAAAGAGGATAGAATAACCAAAGGGAAAGCTTTTCTAAAAAAGTATCAGGATGTATTTGATAAAGCAGAAAAAACTTACGGCGTTCCTGCTCATATCATCGCTGCCATTATTGGTGTAGAAACACGGTATGGGCAGCATAAAGGTAGTTATCGCGTAATTGATGCGCTCTCGACCTTAGCATTTGATTACCCTCCGCGTAGTAAATTTTTTAAGTCAGAACTGGAACATGTCTTGCTGCTGGCAAATGAACAGAGCTTTAAGCCATTGGAACTAAAAGGTTCGTATGCGGGGGCGATGGGATATGGTCAATTTATTCCAAGTAGTTATCGTCATTATGCCGTTGATTTTGATGGTGATGGTATCGCTGATATTTTAGATAATCCTGTGGATGCAATTGGTAGTGTGGCTAACTATTTTTCGAAGCATAAGTGGCGCACTAAGGAGCCTGTCTCGTTTAAGGTTTCTGTAGAAGGTGATGCGTACCGCTCATTAATACATAAAAAACTAAAACCAAAACATACACTTGCAAAGATAAAGTCCGCAGGGGTATCTGTTCCTGATACTTATGAACTTACTCAAATGGCTAAGCTTCAGGTACTTAACGGCGCGAATGGTGTTGAATATTGGGTAACGCTGCAAAATTTCTATGTTATCACTCGTTATAATCATAGCCATTTATATGCGATGGCTGTGTATCAGTTGGCTAACGAGCTGTTGAAAAAATGATAGGGTATCCTCGATTTTTGGTGCGCCTGGTTGGTATTAGTCTTGGTTTTGTGATGATGCTTGTTTTGGCAAGTTGCACGACTTCGCGCTACAGTATGGAGCAGGATGTTGGGCCATCGGGTGATTTTGATGCAAGTCAGGTGCCTGATGCTATTCCTGTCTGGGAGCCCTTAAGTCCTAAAGGTAATCAAACACCTTATACTGTACGGGGTGAAAGATATCACCTAATGTCTCGTGCTCAGGATTATGCTGAAGAAGGTATTGCTTCGTGGTACGGACTTAAATTTCATGGTGAATTAACCTCTAATGGTGAAATTTACAACATGTACGCAATGTCAGCAGCACATAAAACGCTACCTTTACCTTCTTATCTTCGCGTTACTAATTTAGAGAACCAGCTTAGTATTATTGTTCGAGTTAATGATCGTGGCCCTTTTCATGAGGATCGTGTTATTGATTTATCCTATGCAGCGGCTAATAAACTCGGATATGCAAAAAAAGGAACCGCTAAGGTGAAACTCGAAGTTATTTCACCTGTGCAGAGTGAGAATGAAACAGTCAGTCTTGAACCTGATCGCTTGGGGCTATTTGTGCAGGTTGGTGCATTCAGTAAAGAGTCTTCTGCTGAGTCTTTAAAAAAACAATCTAAGCCTCTATCTGATGGCTATGAATCTTTTGTTGCATTGGCACCAAATCGAGAGCCTTCTCTATATCGTGTTCGAATAGGCCCAATAGCAGACAGGGTGAGTGCTGGAAAAATTGTCAAATCACTAGAGCGGGCCGGTATTGGGAACCCAATGGTTATTACGCGTGCTTTGAGTGCGAAAAATCTGTAAATTTTGTGTATGCCTTAATTGCTGTTGTGTTACCAAATAATTAAGATTACAACTCTCTATATTTACGTGGTGAACCAAGCCTTTAAATCAGTTAGACTTGCCAGCTTGGCTTGAAAAGTCAGGTTTAATTTACGGCTCTTGAGGTCTATTTCTTAGAATTTATACCTTAAAATTACAAGAGTTCTTATTCTTTGTCTCATATATTAGGTCTACGAATGATTATAAAAATGTTTAGCAAGGTGTTGTCTGTTTATGCCTTTCTATTGATGGCTTCTGTTTTATTGGTTAATACAGTCTTGGTCGGTGTTGCCCAAGCTAAGCCAGCATTAATTCCTGCGCCACCTCAGGTTTCTGCTAGTTCTTACATCTTGATGGATGCAACAAGTGGTGAGGTGATTGTTGAATATGATAGTCACGTACAGCTCCCCCCCGCAAGTTTAACCAAAATGATGACGGCCTATATCGTTGAGAATGAAGTATCTCAAGGAAATATTCATTTGTATGATGAAGTACCGATAAGTGTAAAAGCCTGGAAAACCGGTGGCTCAAAAATGTTTATCAAAGAAGGTTCAAAAGTCATTCTTGAAGACCTTTTAAAAGGCGTTATTATTCAGTCAGGGAACGATGCTAGTATTGCGCTAGCTGAATATGTAGCTGGTAGTGAAGATGCGTTTGCTGATGTGATGAATCAGCAAGCCGTTTTATTAGGCATGACTAATTCAAGTTTTATGAATGCGACGGGGTTACCATCTGAAGGGCATTATTCTACCGCAGCTGATTTAGCGGCATTGGCCTTAGCTATTATTAATGATTTTCCTGAACAATACCCATTGTATTCTGAAAAATATTTCACCTACAATAATATCCGACAACCTAATCGTAATCGTTTGTTGTGGCGTGATAAGTCTGTAGATGGCTTAAAAACAGGTCATACTGAAGAAGCTGGGTTTTGTTTGGTTGCATCGGCCAAGCGCAATGATATGCGCCTGATTAGTGTGGTTATGGGGACCAGCAGTGAAAATGCTCGCGCAAAAGAAACACAGAAATTATTAAATTACGGCTTCCGTTATTATCAAACACACACGCTTTATACTGCTGGCCAGTCTTTAAGTGAAAATCAAGTTTGGGGTGGTTCTTTAGATTTAGTTCAGTTGGGCTTAGCGAAAGATATTATCGTAACTATTCCTAGGGGTCATAAGAGCGAGTTAGATGCCGAAGTTACAGTTAATAATGTGATTGAGGCGCCTGTGAATGTTGGGCAGGAGTTTGGACGCCTAATTGTTAAGCTTGATGACAAAGTAATTGTGGATGAGCCTTTGGTAGCTTTAGAGCCAGTTCCTGAAGGAGGGTTATTTAAAAGACTTTGGGATATGGTAAAACTTTTCTTTATCGGTTTGTTTGCTTAAAGGCAATATTTCTTTAGGAAAAAATTATGACTTCAACTGACGCCCCGAAGATCGAATTTCCATGCGATTATCCAATAAAAGCAATCGGTGATAATGGTGTTGATTTTCAAGCGCTTGTTATTGATACCGTTAAAGTATTTGCGCCAGACTTGGATGAAAAGCGAGTAACAATAAATCCTAGTCGTAAAGGGAATTTTGTAGCCGTTCGTTTCTTTATTCAAGCGACAGGCGAAAATCAGCTCAAATCTATTCATGAAGCCTTGTTAGCAACAGGGCGTGTAAAAATGGTTATGTAAATTATTAGAATGTTGTTTTGTCGGAGAAAGTTATGACTGAATTTACACCATCTGTTTGCGCAAAAGGAAGGCATCTACAAGTTAAAATGCTTCACGGCTTACAGCCTTATGAAAAAGTATGGCATGCCATGCAAACTTTTACGGATGAACGCAACGAACAAACAGAAGATGTACTTTGGGTTTTGCAGCATGAGCCAGTTTTTACTCAGGGGCAGGCTGGGAAGGATGAGCATTTATTGGCTCCGGGTGATATCCCTGTAGTGCAAGTCGATCGGGGTGGTCAGGTTACTTATCATGGGCCTGGACAATTAGTTATTTATTTAATGATTGATATTAAACGCTTAGGGATTGGACCAAGAGAACTTGTTTCTACAATAGAGCATGCAATTGTTCACTCTTTAAAACTATATGGCTTGAAAGCCGAGGCTCGTCAAGATGCGCCTGGCGTGTATATTGATGACTCAAAAATAGCCTCGTTGGGCTTACGTATTCGAAAAGGCAAATCTTTTCATGGTTTAAGTTTCAATGTTGATATGGATATGGAACCGTTTAATCGTATAAACCCATGTGGGCACAAGGACCTTAAAATGGTACAGCTGACAGATTTTGAAGCGGGTGAAGCGGTTGAGCAAGTCGCGGGTCGGTTAGTAAATGAAATTCAAAATGCATTTGGTTATACCGATATCATTATGGAATACATAGAAGCATCATAAGTAAGAAGAGCAATCGGTTTCTGAATTACTCAGTCCAGTTTTGTCTGCAAGGGATGTGTTAAATTGTTTTCAAGATTAAAAATGATTTTAGCGTGTTGCCAGAAGGGCGGAGAATCGACCTTTTATTACACAGATAAACAAGCGTCAGTTGAGGTTTTTAGGTAAACAAAATGTTGTACACATACTTGTTTAACTTATTTTAAATTATGTCTAAATTTTCTGATAAACATAAAACTCCGGAAGAAAATTCAAGTGTTTCACGTATAAAAACGGGAAGCTTTGAGCGTCGACTTAGTTTAACTCGTGCTGGTATTGTAGTTGGGACCCGGATGACGGGGCATATGGCAGCTAGCTTATTTATGAATAAAGATAAGCGGGCAGCGAAGCGTAAAAAGGCTTTGTCGCAACAGGCGCAATATTTAGTTGAAGAACTTGGAAAACTGAAGGGAAGTGTGGTCAAAATAGGGCAAGTGATGGCCTTGTATGGCGAGCATTTTTTACCCCCAGAGGTAACAGAGGCATTACATACACTTGAAGAAAGTACTGTAGCGTTAGATTGGGCTATTATTCGAGGGGTGTTATTTGAGCAATTAGGTGCTGAGCGAATGGCTCAGTTAGATATCGAAGAAGTGCCAATTGGGACAGCCTCGCTGGGGCAGGTTCATTGTGCTCGAATTATTACTACAAATGAAATTATTTGTTTGAAGGTTCAATACCCTGGTGTAGCCAAGGCTGTTGATGCAGATCTGGACGCCGTTGCCCAACTATTAAAAATTGCTCGAGTTGTTACGTTTGGTCCAGCCTTTGATGATTGGTTGGAAGAAGTACGCATAATGATGCACCGTGAAGTGGATTACCACTTAGAGGCGAAAACGACCGACCACTTTGGTGACTTGCTTAAAGGTGATAAGCGTTTTGTGGTTCCAAAGGTATACTTTGAATATTCAACAGATCAAGTTATTGCAACGCGATTTGAGCTTGGAGAAAATGTCTCAAGCCCGTTAGTTGCACAACTTTCACAGTCTCGACGTAATGCTTTAGCTAAGTCGGCATTAGAGTTATTTTTAAAAGAGTTGTTTGTTTGGCATGAAATTCAAACAGACCCTAATTTTGGAAACTATCGTATTCGGATTGGTGAGAGTGGTCAACCGGATCAAGTTGTGTTGTTGGATTTTGGCGCAGTACAAAAATACCCCGCGAGTTTTATTAATCCTGTGTGTCAAATGATATCTTCCTCATATAATACCGATGTGCCGGGGGTCATAAAAGGTGGTATTGAGCTTCAATTTATGAATGAAAGCTGGCCTGAATCAGTGTTGACTGAATTTGCCGAAGTTTGTATTGCTGTTTTGGAACCATTAGCGAAAGATTGCGCCACTGCAGGGCCTGAAGCATACAATAAGCAAGGTGAGTACTGCTGGCGTGAAAGTGACTTACCTTCTCGTATCGCTAAACGGGCTGCAGTATCGGCGATAAGTCGTTATTTTAAGATTCCACCCAAAGAATTTGTATTTCTAAATCGAAAACTGGTAGGTGTTTATACTTTCATTTCAGTGCTTAATGGGCAGTTTAATGGAAGTGAAATACTAAAATCTTATGTGGATAGATTCGTTAACGAACCTGCTTCATAAGTACGCCATAGCTTGATAATTAAATTCATCGCAAAGTATGTTCAAATACTTTAAAATGCCCGACTTTAATGCTAAAGAACAGAAGAGATTGGCTACCTTTCTTCTTCTATTTTAGTCTTTAGTTATATCCAATTAGAGTGTAAATAAATCTGTGAGTAATCTTAAAAATATACGTAACTTTTCCATTATTGCTCATATTGATCATGGCAAATCCACCTTGGCGGATCGGTTTATTCAACATTGCGGTGGTTTGGCTGATCGTGAAATGGAAGCGCAGGTGTTGGATAGTATGGATATCGAGCGCGAGCGCGGTATTACTATTAAGGCGCAAAGTGTCACCTTGGATTACAAGGCAAAAGATGGCGAAATATATCAGCTGAATTTTATTGATACCCCTGGTCATGTTGATTTCTCCTATGAAGTATCACGATCACTGTCTGCATGTGAAGGGGCATTATTGGTTGTAGACGCAGGGCAAGGTGTAGAAGCCCAGTCAGTTGCAAATTGTTATACGGCTCTTGAGCAAGGTCTGGAAGTCCTACCAGTATTAAATAAAATTGATTTACCTCAAGCTGATCCACAGCGTGTAGAGCAAGAAATAGAAGATATTATTGGTGTTGAAGCAGAAGGGGCTGTTCAGTGCAGTGCGAAAACAGGTTTAGGCGTTGAAGACGTTCTGGAAGAAATTGTAAAAGTTATCCCTTCCCCTGAAGGTGATGTTGATGCACCTTTACAAGCACTAATTATTGACTCATGGTTTGATAATTATCTTGGTGTTGTTTCTCTAGTGCGTGTAAAGCAAGGGACGATTAGAAAAGGTGATCGAATTCTAGTTAAATCTACTTCTAAAATGGAGCAGATTACCTCCCTTGGCGTATTCACCCCCAAGCGACTTGAAACAGGTATTTTAAAGGCGGGCGAAGTAGGTTATGTCGTTGCTGGTATCAAAGATATTCATGGCGCTCCTGTAGGGGATACGATTACACATGCTAAGACGCCTGAAGTTGAACCACTACCAGGATTTAAACGTGTTAAACCTCAAGTTTATGCCGCGCTATTTCCAGTTAGTTCTGATGATTTTGAAGCCTTTCGTGAAGCACTCCAAAAATTAACATTAAATGATGCTTCTCTCCAGTTTGAACCTGAAAGTTCAGACGCATTAGGCTTCGGTTTTCGTTGTGGCTTCTTGGGTATGCTTCATATGGAAATTATCCAAGAGCGACTTGAGAGAGAATACGATCTTGATTTATTGACAACAGCTCCAACCGTAATATTTGAATTACTACTACGTACCGGTGAGACCATTACTGTTGATAACCCATCTCGCTTGCCAGACCCAAGTACAGTAGATGAGATGCGTGAACCCATCGTAGAAGCAAGTATTCTTGTACCTCAAGAATACTTGGGTAATGTTATTAGTTTGTGTGTTGAAAAACGTGGTGTCCAAAAAGAGATGCAGTTTTTAGGTGGGCAAGTTTCGCTTAAATATGATCTGCCTATGAATGAAGTTGTTCTCGACTTTTTTGATCGTATTAAGTCTGTTAGTCGTGGTTTTGCTTCGCTTGATTATCACTTTGTACGTTTCGAAGCTTCTCAGCTTACCAAGTTAGATGTCTTGATTAATGGTGAGGTGGTTGATGCTCTTGCATTAATTATTCATAAAGATAATGCTCAGTCCAAAGGACGGTTATTAACTGAAAAAATGAAAGAACTGATTCCTCGACAAATGTTTGATGTTGCGATACAAGCTGCGATTGGCGGGCAGGTTGTTGCTCGGCAAACAGTAAAGGCCCTCCGTAAAAATGTAACGGCTAAGTGTTATGGTGGCGATGTTAGCCGTAAGAAGAAACTACTGCAAAAGCAGAAAGAAGGTAAGAAGCGGATGAAACAAGTAGGTAGTGTTGAAATCCCACAAGAAGCATTTATGGCAGTTCTGAAAATTGATAGCTAAATAGAGTATTGAACTGCACTTATTTCTTGAAAGCGCCTGCGCTTTTATTAATTAGAACAAAGAGAAGAAGATAAAATATGGATATAGATTTTCCGTTAGTGCTAGTGATTTTAACACTTGGAACAGGTCTTATTTATTTGCTTGATATTTTGGTGTGGAAACCCAAGCGGGATGTAGTAAACCAAGCAGAATCAAATACAAGTGATGAACTAGAATCAAAAGAACCATGGATTATTGAAACGTCTCGCTCTTTTTTTCCCGTTTTGGCAATTGTATTGATCTTAAGGTCGTTTTTAGTCGAGCCGTTTCAGATTCCTTCAGGCTCAATGTTACCTACATTAGAAGTGGGTGATTTTATATTAGTTAATAAGTTCAGCTATGGTTTACGTTTACCCGTTTTGGGTACGAAGGTTGTATCGGTGGATGACCCTCAGCGTGGAGACGTAATGGTTTTCAAATATCCAAAAGATGGTAAGACGAATTATATTAAACGTGTGATTGGTACTCCTGGCGATATTATTAAATACCAGAATAAAACGTTATATATCAATGGCGAAAAGATATCAGAGAAACACGTAGCGAACTTACCTCCGCTCAAATTGTTTGAAGAGAATCTGGGAACAGTTAATCATCAGATTTATGAAAATAGCCGTGCACCTAATATTGCTGCTGAAGGTGAATGGTTGGTGCCAGAAAATAACTACTTTATGATGGGTGATAATCGAGATAACAGTAATGACAGTCGGTTCTGGGGTTTTGTACCTGATGAACTTGTGGTCGGAAAAGCATTTGGGATTTGGATGCAGTGGATATCACTAACATCTTTACCAAGTTTTTCTAGAGTGGGTGGTATTGATTAAAAAACCACCTACACTCAAATAAATGCCTTGAGGTAATTTATCAGAGTGAATTGAATCGAACTACGAGGGAACTATATGACTTTTAAATCATCAAAAAAACAAACAGGGGCTTCAGCGCCTTTAGTCTTAATTATTCTTGGCATGGCTGCAGTAATGCTGACGATTGCTTTTAAATTATATCCACCGATTTTTGAAAACTGGCAGGTGGAAGCTGTCGTGTCCTCCTTTGAAGATGACAATGAGTTGGAAGAGCTTACCGTTTCTGAAATCCAGAAGCGTTTTACCAAACGCCTGGCAATGAATAATGTAAGAGACTTTAATGCAGCTGAAGGGCTTTTTATTAGTAAAGATGATGACTTAATAACAATAGAAGTATCGTACGAGGTTCGCGTGCCTATGTATCGCAATATTGATGCCGTTATTAAATTCGAAAAACTACTCGAAAAAAACTACTGAATGTTATTTTTTCCACTACCGACTTATCAAGGGCTTATCTAAAGAATGAGTAAAAACCACCTAGACGTTTTAGAAAGAACGTTAGGCTACACCTTTAAAAACTCAACTTTGTTTGACTTGGCACTGACACACCGGAGCTATAAGGGTGCAAACAACGAACGTCTGGAGTATTTAGGGGACGCCATTCTCAGTCTAGTCATAGCGGAACACCTCTATAATCGTTTTCCAAATGCTAAAGAAGGCCAAATGAGTCGTTTACGTTCCTTGTTAGTGAAGGGCGTAACGCTTGCCGAAATTGGCAAGGATTTTAAGTTGGGGGATTATCTAAATTTAGGTGGTGGAGAGTTAAAAAGTGGAGGCTTTCGTCGTGAGTCGATTATTGCTGATGCAGTTGAGTCATTGATTGGTGCTATATATTTAGATAGTGACCATCAAACTTGTAAGGAAGTTGTTTTAAGGTGGTATAAAGACCGTTTAGATAGTTTATCTTTAGATGATACCGAAAAGGACCCTAAAACCCGTCTGCAAGAATATTTGCAGTCATTTAAAAAGGACTTACCAAAGTATGATGTGAAGCTGGTGACGGGTGAAGCTCATGATCAAACCTTTACGGTTGTCTGTTCTATTGAGTCGCTTTCTGTCCAAACAACAGGTGAAGGTGGTAGTAGACGTCATGCTGAACAACGTGCAGCAAAAAAAGCTTTAAAACAATTGGGAGCCAAATAATGTCAGAGTTTGATTTATCGAGTTTAGAAAACCCTAAAACTCGTTGCGGCTATGTCGCTATAGTGGGGCGTCCCAATGTAGGAAAATCGACTCTACTTAATAGAATTCTTGGGCAGAAGATTAGTATTACATCGAAAAAACCACAAACAACCCGGCATCAAATTCTAGGTATTAAAACCCAGGATGATGCACAAGTTGTTTATGTCGATACGCCAGGTCTACATTTAAAAGAACATAAAGCGATTAACCGTTACATGAACAAAGCTGCATCAGATTCATTAAAGCATGTTGATGTTATTGTATTTATTGTCGATCGTACACGCTGGACTGATGAAGACCAGTTTGTACTTGAAAAAGTAAAATCTGCTAAAGCACCAGTTATTTTGGTTGTTAATAAAGTCGATCAGTCACAATCTAAAAATGACTTATTACCGCACATACAGTTATTGTCTGAAAAACATACTTTTAATGAAATTATTCCTGTCTCAGCAACCAAAGGGCATAATGTCCCAGAGTTGGAAGAGTTAATTGATAAGCTATTGCCAAAAAATATTCATTACTTTCCTGAAGATCAAATCACAGACCGAAGCCAAAGGTTTCTGGCTTCAGAGCTCGTCCGCGAAAAAATTATGCGACAGTTAGGGGAAGAATTACCCTACTCAGTAACGGTTGAAATTGAAGAGTTCAAACAAGTAAAGCATGTATTGCATATAAGCGCTTTGATTTTAGTTGAACGAAATGGACAGAAGAAAATTGTAATTGGTGAAAAGGGCGAGCAAATAAAAATTATTGGTCGTGATGCTAGAAAAGACATGGAGAAATTATTCGATAGCAAGATTATGCTTAATCTGTGGGTGAAAGTTAAGCGTGGTTGGTCAGATGATGAGCGAGCATTAAAAAGTCTTGGTTATAATGACATATAAATCTGATTTTGAGAAAGTAGGCAGTTAATTTATATGGCTCAGTCCATAGAACAGCAAGCTGCCTATATTTTACATCGTAGGCCTTATCGAGAAACTAGCTATATTCTCGATATTTATACACTTTATTATGGGCGAATTTCTGTTGTTGCAAAAGGTGCAACCCGGGGAAAGTACAACTTTTCAGCGCTACTTCAAATGTTTCAGCCATTGCTACTAAGTTGGTCTGGTCGATCTAATTTAAAAACGCTCACACATGCTGAAGCCCCATCGCTTGCGTTTACTTATATT
Source organism: uncultured Oleiphilus sp. (assembly GCA_913020495.1). Lineage (GTDB taxonomy): Bacteria > Pseudomonadota > Gammaproteobacteria > Pseudomonadales > Oleiphilaceae > PZPK01. Next base: position 11,750 of record CAJWBJ010000050.1, on the reverse strand, counting down.
TCTGAACAACTGTATTGTGCCTTTTATTTAAATGAGCTGCTTCTTAAATTGACGCCGGAATCTGATGCTAATCCGGCACTCTTTTCTTCATATGCAGATGCGCTTCAGGGTCTAAAAGATAGACATAAAATTGAACAAGTACTACGTACTTTTGAATTGGCTCTTTTAAGATCTATAGGGTTGGCCCCTGATTTTTTATTCGATACTTCTTCAAATGAAATACAATCAAACTACTTATATCTTTTGAACCCAGAGCAAGGGTTTTCAATCGTTAAAAGCAGTAATATTCAGCGCGAGAAGTGGAATAGTTTAAAAGGCATAAAGCCTATTTTTGAGGGGACTACCTTGCTGCAGATTGGAAAGGGGAGTTTAATTGAGCAAACCGTTCAGGCTGAAAATGAAACTGATCAAAAAATACTACTTCGAGAAGCAAAGCAAATCATGCGTATATTGATTACTTATGCACTTCAAGGTAAGGAATTAAAAAGTAGAGCGTTATTTCAATCGTTAAAAAAAGGATCTGAATGTGACTAACAGAGTATTACTCGGTGTAAATGTAGACCATGTTGCTACCTTACGTGAAGCACGTGGCACGCGATATCCTGACCCTGTTCAAGCGGCGTTGTTAGCGGAAGAGGCTGGGGCTGATGGTATTACAATTCACCCCCGAGAAGATCGTCGCCATATTCAAGAGCGTGATGTTTGGTTGCTTAAAGAGACATTACAGACACGTATGAACTTAGAAATGGCAGTTACACCCGCAATGCTTTCTTTTGCGCTTAATGTTGCACCAGAGCATTGTTGTTTAGTACCAGAAAAAAGGGAAGAGCTAACCACTGAAGGTGGCTTAGACGTATTGGCGCAAGAAGCACGTATTAAAGATGCTTGTAGCCAATTGATTGATGCAGGCATTGAGGTATCACTTTTTATTGACCCAGATCAAAAGCAGATTGACGCTGCTTTTAGGTGTGGTGTACAGGCTATCGAAATACATACAGGACAATACGCAGAAGTTCAGTCAAAAGATTCACTAACGAAGGAGTTTGAGCGTGTTCGAACAGGCGTTGCTCATGGTCTATCGCAAGGTTTAATAGTGAATGCTGGTCATGGGCTTCACTATCATAACACTCATGAAATTGCCGCAATTGAAGGAATCAATGAGCTTAATATTGGGCATAGTATTATTGCTCGTTCTCTATTCACAGGGCTTAAAGAAGCCGTGAAAGAAATGCGTTTGATTCTGGATCAAGCCTCACTAAACTTAAAATGAGTAAATCGTTATGATGGTAAAAGGCGTTGGAACAGATTTGGTTGAAGTGGCGAGAATAGAGCGTTCATTGTCTCAGCATGGTGACCGCTTTGCAGAAAGAATTTTGTCTCATAAAGAGTATCTAGGCTATAAAGAGAGCAAAAGGCCTATTGATTATGTCGCTAAACGTTTTGCGGTAAAAGAAGCCGTCTCAAAAGCGCTAGGAACAGGTTTTTCGGCAGGAGTAACATGGAAAGATATTGAACTTGAACATTTGGAAAGTGGTCAGCCTTTTGCTGTGCTTCACGGTAAAGCAAAAGAAAAGCTTCATGAATTTGGTGCAGAGGGAATATACGTTAGTCTTTCTGACGAGGCGGGGTTAGTTTCCGCCTTCGCCGTTTTAGGATGATTGAATAGAGGGTCAGAACTTAAGTTTCATTCCCAGAAATGCGCCGCTTTCAAAGGTGTGATTCATATTAACGTTTTCAATACCTACGTTTAAATAATGATAGCCAAAGGAAATATCTGCATTTTCAATAATATGATAATTTGCCTGTAGTCGAAAGCGTCTGAACTCATTAGCATCACCAAATGAAAGTACTTCAGGGGCATAATGTAATGATGACTCTATGGACAGTCCTAATGCTTCAGGTATATTGATACGAACTGTGCCGCCTACACCAACAGTTGATCCTTTGAAATCGTCTTCTTTAAAAAAATTACCTTGAAAGCCGATGCCAACTGTCATGGGAAGGTTGCCAATAGCTGTTTGACCCTTTGCATGTAAATCAGTATTGATGATATTAATTGATGAATCATCATTCTTGTAGAAGTACCCTAGACCAAAGACTGTCTTTTCGTTAGTTACAGCATAGTTTCCGTGTATAGAATCATCACTAATTCTAAGATCTAGTTCATTTGCTGCAACAAACTGGCTGGTGCTAGTGATGAATACAAATAGCATGGTGTTGCGTAAGTATTTAATGTTTTGCTTAATCATTATGAAAAATAATCCTGTCTTTTACATGTTAAAATTGAACACTTAGTCCTGTACTAAACGTTATATCGGGTGACGCACGTGGCCTCAGATCTTGAGTCATTATAAAATCAAAAGTAATAGCTTCTGACAACATATGTTCGGTTGAGATACTTACCTGAACAGGCATCCAACCAAGCTCTCTAATGCTTGAATCAAATAGGGGAGTGTTGCTATCAAACTGGGTTTTTATATTCCAACTGGGGAATATTGACCATGCAATTCCCGATCTAAAAGTCATTACAAACTGATGGGCGTTGAAATCTTCAAGATCATCAATTTTCCCTAGGTAATTAATCCCTGCACCATACCAAACCGATAGCGGAAACGCACTTAACCAATTGCGTTTTTTTAACCAATCAGGATTGCTTTGGGCAATGCTTATACCAAAGTCAATATTCTCGCTACCAGTTTGGTCCTCAAAGTTGCCGGTGGGAAGCTTTACGAGTGCTGATACTTGAGTGTTTAATAGCTGTTCAGGGTTCCATGACAGTTTGACTTGTATGTCCCCGATTCCGGATTTATCCTCTTTTATTAAAATTGTTTGACTATCGTTTGTACGTAAATTCCAAGTGACTAAATCATAATTTGTATTTGTGCGACCATTTTGGGGGAGTTGGAACAGTTCATGAAAAGAATAAATGAAATGATCTAATACTCCCTCACTGTGTTTAAGCCAAGGTATGTTTACATTTAAAATAAAATTGCTTGAAAGCTGGTGCTGAAAAGTATTTGTAATTGTCCATGTCTCGCCATCAATAAAAAGTATCTCATTTTCTTTTTGGTTAGTACTGAAATAATTTGTTAGCTCAAAGCGTGATTTCCAGTGCGTTGTATTTGTCAGTTTTTGTAGTGTGTAATCAGGGCGAGATAAAGAAAATAGCTGAATTATAGGGCTACGATTTTCAACTACAATAGTTTCAGAATTAAAGATTTCTGCCGCGTGTATTTTTTGGAATAATATTGAAAATATTAGGAGAAAAAAACAGGTGTTGTTTGGTCGCTTCCATTTGAAGAAAGTGGTTCGATTCTTTTTCGGCATATCTATCTTGATTTTAATTTGAATCCAATAGTGAGATAGCAAGGCTAACATGCCTAACTTGTGTGTGCGAATTACCTATCGTTTAGGCTAGTTACCAAAAACTATTAGGATGACTGAAATTTTGCTAATCTGAATTCTTTCAAATGATGAAACTATTAATTATTATGGTATTGGTACTACAGCCATTCAGAGAGTAAATATTATTGAATATTCCTAAACTATTTCGCCAACTTAACCAGCTGCCACTACTGAAACGTATTTGTTTTTTTAGCTTTTGTTTTGGTTCTGGTTTAGCAGCTATATGGGTGCTAGCTTTGTCAATTTTTGATTATCAGGGTCAACGAGATACCCTGAAACATTGTATTGAACAAATGGTAGAAGACCGCATCGAAAATTTAAGTGAAATGGTCTGGAAGAAAGATGACGCTCAGGTTGCAGTGATACTTTCATCTATGAAAGAGGTGTGCGCCCCTAATAAAGGCAGCTATTTGTCGCCTATCTTCTTAAGTGTAGAAATAGATAAAGGTTCTCGAATTCAAGCAGGTAAAACGTTAATACAAGGGCCTGATTTAGAATTAAACTACCCAATTAGTTATTGGAAGGGGGTTGATGCGCAAGCATATTGGTTAGGTGAATTGCATATCACCCAAAGTTTAGCCGGCATTTACAGTAATGTTAGTTGGAATGCTTTTATTCAAATGATAAGTCATATTGTAATTGTTGGCTTTAGTACTGTAGGTTTTTTATCTCTGAGTTATCTGTTCTTTATTCGTAGAATACAGGAGTTTATGGCTGATATTAGAAATAAGACTATGAGCGACTCGTCACGCCTAGCGATAGAGCAAGAGAGCACAGAGCTTTCGCGGTTGTCGTTGGCGATTCTGGCTTCTCATGATGAGTTAGATGAAAAATATCTGAACCTACAGTCAAAAATGAAGCTTTACCTCAAAGAGAGAGATAATGCTGTTAAAGCAGGTGAGTTGAAGAGCCAGTTTTTAGCTAAAATGAGCCACGAACTTCGAACACCACTAAATGGTTTACTCGGATTTTCAACGCTCTTGCTCGAGTCAAATTTAAGCGATGAGCAGCGAGAATATACTCAAACTATTCAAGTTTCCCTGGAATCCTTTTTGTATGTTGTGAATGATATTCTGGATTTATCACGCATAGAATCAGGTGATTTGAATATTACCAGTATCCCATTTAGCTTACGTAGTGTTGTTTCCGGGGTATCAAGTTTGCTGAAAAGTCGAGCAGAATCAAAAGGCCTCGCTTTTGAGAGTAGAATTAGCCCTGAAATTCCTCAAACACTACGAGGTGATCCGGTTAGAATACGCCAAATTTTGATCAATCTTGTTTCAAACGCTATTCAGCACACGAGTCATGGGTACGTATTAATCAACTTAGAGCCGGTGAAGCTGGAAAAAGGTGAAGTTGTATTACGTATTTCAATAGAGGGTTCTGGTGCTGTTCCTGATCATCGCAAACGGCCTGATGAAATGGACATCACAAATATGTCCTCTGACTTTCCTTCCGAATTAAAAAATAAAAATAGTGTCGGTTTGGATGTTTGTTATCAAATTGCCGAATTGATGGATACTTGTATTCATCATGATTCACTTGAAAACAAAGGTTCAACTCTCTGGTTAGATCTTAAACTGCCGATCGTAAAGCAGAGCTACACAAAAAATTTCATTGATTTCGCTTTAGTCGGTAAATTAAATGTCCTTGTAATCGACTCTTATGAATTGAGTCGAAAAATTACTTTAGAGCTTCTCCAGGAGTGGGGGATTAAATTTGAGGCCGTAACAACAGCTGAAGAAGGTATTCGTATTTTACAAAACAACCGCTCTGAAGATGGCGGTTTTAATATGGTTCTTTGTGATGACCTGCTACAAGATATTGCAGGCGTCGATGCTTGCAAGCGTATTAGAGAAATTAGTGATCCCTTAATGAGGATTGTTGTCTTATGTTCTAACCCTCAGCTGGGGGATGCAGAAGGCTTTTTCTTGTCTGGTGTGAATGGCTTTTTGAGTAAGCAATTACGCGACCCTTATTTGCGTTCAGTAATGTGCCAAGTATACGCAGAGCGTGGAGGGAATCATCAGGAAAGACGTTTGGTGACACGTTACAGTGTTAGTGATTCAGAAAATGAAGAGGTAAAGCATTTATGGCAAGATACTGCACCGAAAATACAAATACTTGTAGTAGAGGATAATATTGTACACCAGCAGTTAGTCATGCGATTTTTAGAGAAAAAAGGCTTTCAGGTTGATTTGGCTTCAAATGGTTTTGAAGCGATTGAATTATTCAAACGAAATACATTTTCGATAATTTTTATGGATTGCTTAATGCCCGAAATGGATGGCTATGAAACCACTCAAATTATTCGTGAAATCGAAAAATCAAACCCCCAAAAAGATAGAACACCAATTGTTGCATTGACGGCTCATGCTATTGATGGTGAGGCTGACCGGTGTTTTCAGGTTGGAATGGATGAGTTTATTACAAAACCCTATAAATTAGCGCAATTGGAAATGGTCTTGGAACGGTATATCAATTAAACTACGCATTAATATTTATTATAATTTGGAATGAGTTTGTGGTCATGAGAGCTTATATCCGCCACCCTGCAGATGTGCCTATTGAATTCTCGCCGGTGTTGGATGTACAACCTGAAAAAACAGTTGCCCAAGATGTCAGTATGGGAGGCTTGAGCTTTTGCTCAAACAAACGTCTCACTGTTGGCTCTGTTGTAAAAGTGCGTATTCCAATTGTGGAGCCTCCTTTTGAAGCAGAGGCAAAAGTTATTTGGTGTCTATCACGCCCAGATCGTTATGAAGCCGGTATTGAATTTACGACAGAGCAAGATGCATTTTCTGCTCGTATGGTTGAACAGGTTTGTCATATTGAGCATTATCGTATGTGGGTGCAAGAAGTTGAAGGACGAGACATAGACTGCGAACATGCCGCAGAAGAGTGGATTGGAAAATTTGCTCAAGATTTTCCTACTATTAGTGGTTAAGTCGCCTTGTATTGAAAACAGTCAAAATCAAGCTTCAGCTTTCTCTATCGAAAAAACCTCAACTATATTTTTAAATACCCTCCAGCGGATATTCAAATCATACAAAAGAATGCCATATTCTCTATTGCTATTTTGTGTAGTCGATTCATGATAAGCGGGTCGTGGATCGTATGCTAGGGTTTCTCTTATAAGGCTTTCTAGTTGTCCTTCATATTCGGAGCACACAAGTTCTAGGTATATTGTGCATTCTGACTTGAATTTAACTTCAAATTTTATTTTAGGGGGAGAGTGAGCAAATCCACATTGAGTGTTTTTAATGGCATCGGAGTATTCAATATAGGGCTTGATGTCATAGATAGGTGTTCCATCGAGTATGTCAGGGCAGGCTATTTTGAGGCTTGTTGTGCTGTCACTTGTTTCTACTTTTAATAACTCAACCACCGACATACCTAATCCGTTTGGCCGGAAAGAGGAGCGACTAGCAAATACGCCTATCTTCTCATTCCCACCTAACCTTGGGGGACGTATCAATGGCCGCCATTTATGAATATCATTTTGGTGAAAGCCGAAAGTCAGCCAAATATGTGAAAAACTCTGTAAGCCTTTAAAAGCATTTGGGTCATTGTAGGGAGGGAAAAATTCAATGCTTGCTGATGCTGATTGAATTAAGCCAGATTGCCTCGGAATACCAAATTTTTCCTTAAAAGGTGAATGCAGTAATCCTATAGGAGTGATTCTAGAATGATTCAAAACTATTTCATATGCTGAGCGATATCGCTTGCCTGATCATTAAGGCTCTTTTCTGGTGACTTAAGCCCGAAAAAACCAGTGATATGTAAAAACAATTTAGGTATAGACTTTAGCCAGTCACCCGATGATCGCGGAATTAGGTGTAAGTGTAAATGTGGAACTGTTTGGTTGGCTGCTTTGCCGTCATTGACAAGAATATTAGTACCTTGAATACCTAAACCTACTTTTTTTTGTGCCTCGACAATTTTATGACCAATATTGAATAGCTTTGCTCTTTGTTTAGCCTTTAAATCATCCAAACGAATCACGTGCGATTTAGGGATAACAAGACAGTGCCCATTTGTTAGAGGGTAGGCATCCATAAGGGCAATGAAATCATCATCTTCATAGACAATACTGGCAGGCTCTTTGCCTTCAATAATCTTACAAAAAATGCAGTTAGTCATTATTAGAAGTACTCATTGTAAAGTCTGTTCACTTGGTTCTGTGGTAAAGCTACTATCACCGCTCCATTCTTCACTAGGCTCAGCAGCGATACCATACTCTTCATTGGCCCAGGCGCCTAAATCTATTTTCTGACAACGGTCGCTGCAAAACGGCCTGTGTTTTGAGTTTTCATTCCATTCAACCACGTTTTTGCAGGTAGGGCAGTTAACTTGTAGTGATTGTGACTTATTGCTCATGCGCTAATTCCAAATAATGTAAATGCTGTCGTTCAACTTCTTCCCTTAAATAAGCGAAGTCGTGAAGATTCGAGATGATATCATCTGCTTTATCAATTTTACATTCTCTCGATAGTTGGTTAGCCATGATTTTACGAATTTGTTCAGGCTCTGAATTATCTCTGTGCGCTGCTCGTTCTAGTTGAAGCTCTTCCGGTAGGTCAATAAGCAACGTTCGGCTAACCAATTTGTGCTGATCAGTTTCAAATAACAGCGGAGAAACAAGAATGGCATAAGGCGAATGAGCGTGCTGTAGTTGGTGAATGATTTCTTTGCGAATTAGTGGGTGTAGTAATTTCTCTAGCCATTCTTTTTCAGCCGGTTTTGAAAAAATAATCGAGCGAAGCTGAGTACGGTCTAATCGATGATGAGAATCTAAAATGTTAGAGCCAAAATGTTCAATGATTTCCTGTAAAGCCGGGGTTTCAGGTTCCACAACCTCACGCGCAACAACATCAGCATCAACAACACAGATTCCAAACTGCTCAAATAATGCGGATGCGGCAGATTTCCCGCTACCAATACCTCCTGTTAAGCCTACAGTCCACATATGATCTATACCGTTTTCATCCAAAGCTGAAATAAATCTTCTCCCCAAATTAAAGAAATCCAGCCTGCAATGGCTAAATATGGGCCAAATGGAATGGGGATGTTTTTATCGCGACCTTTAATTAATATCATAGCTATACCGATAATGGCGCCAACAACTGAAGATAATAAGATAATAATAGGAAGTTGTTCCCAGCCTAACCAAGCCCCTAATGCACCCAATAACTTAAAGTCGCCATAGCCCATACCTTCTTTACCTGTGAGTAGCTTGAATAACTGATAAACAAACCAAAGTGAAAGGTAACCACATACTGCGCCCCATAGCGCTGACTCTAAAGTTGTGAAAATATTAAAAGAATTAAGGATGAGTCCTGCCCAAAGTAAAGGCAAAGTCATATCATCAGGCAATAATTGTGTATCTGTATCAATCATGGTGAGTGCGATGAGTACCCAGGTCAAAAATAACGCACTAAGGCCTGCATACGTTGCCCCGAAAGTCATGATAACAATTAACGAGAGTATTGATGTCGCTATTTCAACAAGAGGGTAGCGCATTGATATTTTATTTTTACATTGGCTGCATTTTCCGCCTAAAAATAAAAAACTTAATACTGGAATATTTTCCCAAGGTTTGATCTTATGCTGACACTTCGGGCAGGTAGAATCAGGCTTGGAAAGGGTTATTTTTTCTGCATTATTTAGCTCGCTCTCAAGTTTTTCTTGTTCTAATAGAATGGAGCATTGGTGTTTCCAATCTTGTTCAAGCATTTTGGGTAAGCGATAAATGACGACATTCAAAAAGCTACCAATCAATAAACCTAAAATAATTGTGCAACTATATAAATAGCCAGTGTTGTTAAAAATAATATCTAAATTAGCCATTTAAAAGAAGATCTCAATATTTGTTTTTATAAGGAAAAAGAAAAGGCCTGCGAGTGCAGGCCATAATTTTTTTAATTGGCTTGTTAACCGACTGCTTGACCCATTTGGAAGATAGGCAGATACATAGCAATGATTAATCCACCAACTAATACACCTAAAACAGCCATAATCATAGGTTCCATTAATGCGGTCAAGTTATCAACAAGATTATCGACCTCCTCTTCAAAGTAGTTGGCTACTTTGTCAAGCATGGTATCTAAAGCGCCTGATTCTTCACCTATAGCGACCATTTGAACCGCCATAGAAGGGAAAACATTTGTTTGCTTCATTGAAAACTGAAGTTGGGTACCTGAAGCAACATCATCGCGGATTCGGTGAATTGCATCTCGAAAAACGGCATTTCCTGTTGCGCCTGCTACAGAATTGAGAGCGTCTACCAATGGAACACCTGCGGCGAAAGTTGTTGATAGTACGCGACCAAATCTTGCTATGGCAGACTTTTCTAAAATGTTGCCAACAATAGGAAATTTAAGTAGGTAGGCGTCAACTTTGTCTGCAAAATTAGGAGACCTGCGGATTGCTTCTTTAAACAAATAAATGCTCCCCATAATAGCGGCCAGAACAATCAACCACCATTCTTGCATCCATTCAGATATGCCAATCACAAATTGGGTAAATGCAGGTAATTCTGCACCAAAACCAGCAAATAAGGTTTCAAACTCAGGAACAACCTTAATAAGCAGTATGCCTGTAACGACCATAGCAACGACTAATACGGCAATAGGGTAGGTCATTGCTTTTTTAACTTTCTTTTTGAGTGTTTCTGATTTTTCTAAATAAGTTGCAACACGATCAAGCATGGTTTCAAGTGCGCCTGATTGCTCACCTGAATCAACTAAATTACAAAAAAGATCATCAAAATGCTTAGGGTGATTTCTAAGTGCGCCAGCGAAGTTATTCCCCGCAGCTACATCCGATTTAATATCTAGTACTAAATCACGCAAACTCGGGTTTTCAAGGCCATCGGCAACAATTTCAAATGACTGAACCAAGGGGACCCCGGCTTTCATCATTGTTGCCATTTGACGGGTGAATAGCGCAATATCAAATGGAGTAATTTTCTTCTTCTTGGCTGCGCCCAATGCTGCTGCTTGCTTCTTTACTTTAGTTGGGGTGACGCCTTGCTTCCGAAGTTGAGCTTTGACTAAGGCGGCATTTTTTCCGCTCATTGAACCTTTCGTTTTATTGCCTTTTTTATCCGTTCCTTCCCAGTTGAAAGAGGATGTTTTTTCTTCTTTAGCAGCCATGTCTTAATCCTTGGTAACTCGTTCGACTTCTTCAAGGCTAGTAACCCCTTGAATAGCTTTTAGTAGTGCAGACTTTCTTAAATTATTAAAGCCTTCTTTATCTGCTTGTGCTGCAATATCTAACGATGTTGCTTCTGACATTATTAATTGAGCAATTGTGGGGGTGACTTTTACGACTTCATATATCCCAACTCGGCCTTTATATCCTTTTGAGCACTTTTCACAGCCTTTAGGTTTATAGAGTGTGAATCCTTCATCTATTTGCGTTTGTGTAAAACCTTCTTTTAGTAATGTTTCCTTTGGGATATCAGCAGGCTCTTTACAATTACTACACAGGCGTCTTGCAAGTCGCTGAGCAATAATTAAACTCACGGAGGTTGCAATGTTAAATGCTGGAACGCCCATGTTCATCATTCTTGTCAAGGTTTCCGGGGCACTGTTCGTGTGAAGGGTAGAAAGAACCATGTGACCTGTTTGAGCGGCTTTAATTGCAATAGACGCTGTTTCCAAATCCCGTATTTCACCTACCATAATGACATCAGGATCTTGACGTAAGAAAGAGCGTAAAGCTTCAGGGAAGCCTAAGCCTACTTTCGCACTGACGTTGACTTGATTGATGCCTTCAAGGTTTATTTCTACAGGGTCTTCCGCTGTTGAAATATTAGTTTCAGGCGTATTTAAGATATTCAAACCGGTGTAAAGTGATACAGTTTTACCACTACCGGTAGGACCTGTAACCAAAATCATGCCTTGAGGTTGGTGTAAGGCCTCTAAGTACATTTCTTTTTGAACTTCTTCATAGCCTAAAGCATCAATCCCCATTTTTGCACTGCTGGGGTCAAGGATACGTAATACGATTTTTTCGCCCCATAGTGTTGGGAGTGTGTTTACCCGGAAATCAATTGATTTTGTTTTTGAAAGTTTGAGTTTGATTCGTCCATCTTGCGGAACGCGTCTCTCGGAAATATCCAGCTGAGACATTACCTTTAAACGAGCTGAAATTTTGGGGGATAGCTTGACGGAAGGTTTGGACACTTCATGTAAAATGCCATCTGTTCGGTACCTAACACGATAACTTTTTTCATAAGGTTCAAAGTGTAAATCTGAAGCGCCTCCTTTAATAGCATCAAGTAGCATTTTGTTAACGTACTTAACAATAGGGGCATCATCGACCTCGTTTGCAGTATC
>CAJWBJ010000049.1 GCA_913020495.1 uncultured Oleiphilus sp. | reverse complement strand
AGTGGTGCCCGTATTATCACAAAAATAATTGAAGTTTAAGGCCAATTGTATAATTGATTTTGCGCTAAAAATCGAAGTAAACCCAGCGTTATAACTGGCTTAATGAATTATTTTGAACTGAATAAAATTTATGAAGGGGAAGCTTTGTGGATACAACTCCACAGATAAAATAGTGTCTGCTATTAATTGTTAACCAGAAGATACTTCTAAGGGAAATTTAGTTCATTAAGGTATTTCTAATACGTCAGAAACCTAATCATCTGATGATCATTTATGGCACTTTGGTGCAATCAAATATTGCTTGGTTCGTTGGAGCCAAAAGGCAACTTGCTGCCGCAAAGTGGCCTATGGAGACTAAGTCTGCATGGCTTAATTATTATGATTTCGCTTTCTCATAGAGTGAGTGGAATGGAGTTAAAGTGCTCCTTTTTTGAATTTCAATAAACCGCTGGCAGAGTACAAAAGCGATACCTTTTTTGATCTCGTTCCCTGGGAACTTTTATCCGGTAGCAAAAAAGTTGTATTATTTAATAATCGCTTCTATTTCATCTAGGTCAGCTCGATGAGATACATGTTCTTGTGTATAGCGATAGACTCATTTGTCTGCTCAGCCTTTTGTATTCACCGCAAACGTTTATAGTTTCAGCAGTTGCCAATGCAGAGTTTTTTCCCTCAATGATAGAGAGTGTGATAGTTGCATATCAAATAAAGAGATTTGATCTTTTTGGTCAAAATTCACATGGAATCAAGGTATTTCCTAGTTATTTGCTCATATTCGCCGGAAAGTCGAATATTTCTTATGCCATCCCATATTGCTTCAGCTAGTTCCGTATTTTCATTAACAAAATTATGAGATAGCATTAAATAATATGGCTTTCTCATTATTGGTGGATATGTTTTAACAATACTTCCGAATTTTTCTGGATTTGTTTTAATGACAATATCGTTCATTGATTCAAGCCCTGCTACACCATCTAATCGTCCTAACATTAATTTACTTAGGTTGCTCCATTGTGTGGCTACTTTTTCGACATCAATATTCATATGTTTTAAGTCTTCAACAATGGCATAACCAATTATTGCTCCAATTGAACCATTCAAGTGGTCAAAGGATTTACCATCCCAATTAAGAGGCGATCCTTTACGCTTATATAAAAAATAAGCTTGGCTCATGAGCCTTCTGTTTGTATCGGGCTCGTCATTTTTCATAGGGTAAACCCCTATATTTAAGCGACTTTTCTTAAAACTGGCATGAAAAACCCCATCAATAAGGTTATTTTTTAACAGTTCAAGACCTCTAGCCCATGGTAAACGTTTAAATTTAAACTTTACATCCAAATTTTTTTCAAGGCTCTTTAATACGTCTAAAGTGATTCCTGGTTTGTTCCAGTTAATAGTTTTTTGATCTAAATAAAATGGTGGGTTGGGCTTCTCTTCATAAACTAAAGTAATAATTTTACTTGGTGCCGACAAAGCTTTATCAGCTAGTGCATTTACGCCAATAGATATTCCAAAGATAAAAAAGACACAAAATTTATAAATATTTAGTTTCATTAACTTAGCCTCATTTTGGTTTCAGAAAAGATTATTCCTTAGAGTAAAGAGTATTTAAATTTAAGACTATTCACTATTAGTAATTTTTTTGATATTAACCATATAATAAAATATACCTCAGGAATAATAACTTCAGAGTACTAAATTTAAGTTTGCGTGATTTGATAGCTAAATTTTATCTAGCGTTCAAATATTTTTATTAAGGTGCTTTAAGGCACCTTAATAAAACAAGCGATTTAGGATGAGTGGTTACTTGATAAAATCATTAATGATTTTTTGAATTTCACCATTAGCTTTCATCTTTTTGAGAATATTAATATATTGCTTCTTAAAATCTTTTTTGTATGGAAAATGAGCATCATTAGTGGTGAATCCTAGAAACCCTTGCTCTGAGCTAATAGTAGCTCCTTGAGTCAAACTAACACCATCATATTTAGCTTCACTTTCAAGTTTCTTTAACTCCCACTTTATTGAAAGGGCATCATTCATATAGCAATCAATCCTACCTGCGATAAGCTTAAGAAGGTTCTGAGGTGTGCCTTTTGCCTCTTGTACGCTAATTTTTTTAGCTTTAACAGCAGACCAAAAAGCATCGCCGCCAGCAGCAAAACCAGCATTATTTCCTATACTTAAATTGAAATAATCTTTAGGCCAGTTTGGTCGTGATTTGCTTAATATGCCTTTTGTACAAAAGACAACCAACTCTTCATTAAGAATCGGCACATCGTAATCCATATAAGGCCTTTCTTTACGACGTTCATAAGGCGGATACAGAGCTAATATGTTGCCTTTTTTTACCTCGCTTAAGCCACGTTTCCATGGAAGCCCCTTAAATTCAACATTGTAGTCGGGCATTTGGTCAAAAATACTATCTAAAATAATTGTGTAAATCCCCGTCATTCTTCCGCTTTCTTTAAATGAGTAGGGCGGATAAGTATTATCTCCATATATTTCCACTTCAATTTGAGCAAAAAGTGATGTAGAAAAAAAGAATAACAGGTGTGCAATAATTCGGATTTTCATTTTCGTACCCCTAATAATTATCTATATTTAATAAAGCTACTAGCTAAGAGTAGTTGATATTGAAAAGATGACGGTTAGATCTAATCAAATGAATAGGACTCAACTAACCAGATAAAAAAATTGAAAAATGGTTCTAAGTCCCCAGTAGATTTTCTGTTTAAATGATCAATTTATAAAAATACTCAGACCAAGAATACTGGTACTTATTTATTGGCTACCTGATATGCAGATTTAAAATAGCAGCGCGCTTGTGAGCTAATTATTTTTTTGAGTATTGTATCCACTAATTCAAACAGCTTTTCAGCATCAATAGGTTTAACCATATAACCTGAGCCTCTTGGTTTACCAAAAAGATAATTAAATTCCATAAGGCACATTGTGCTAATAAATATTATCGGTATATGTGAAAGCGTTTGATGAAACTCTAAAAGTGGATGAATGGGTTCAAACCCCACTGTAAGAGTCAAAGGCTCAAGTAAAACGAGGTCTATGTCATTTTCTTTTTGAAACACTTGATTAAAAGCGTTCAGATCTCTTACTGTCGTTACCTTAAAACCATGCAAATCGCACAAACACTCAAGTAATTCTGCTGACGGGATGTCACTTTCAGCAACGAGTATATGGCCTTTGAATTCTTTATCTATACCCATAAAATAGCTCTTATTTTACTAATTTCAAAATACATCCATGATTGTTAATTTTCAAACTTACTATTCATATTTAGACAAAAAACAATAATCAAAAAGTAAGTCACACAAGGATAAAAAGTGAGATACCACTAGATGTTTCAATTACTGTCAACTGGTGCAGTAAAGCCCTAACAACGGGTTTGTTCAGAAAGATTAAATAGCGAAATACCCATCAAAATTTAAATTGTAATGACAACAAAGTAATAAATTTTCTCGCGAAGCATGGCTATCCTCTCAAACGCTTTTCGTAAAAGTATATTGTGCCTTACTTACTTTTTTGATCTTTGTTTATTTGTGTTTATCAAGGCGATTTTGCTTATTGTGAGCATACAATAACAGTCTTATTTTTGATTCATCATACTCTTTTTCTGAATAGTAAGTGATGAAAACACTCTCTTTAAAGGTATTTGTTGTAGCTTTTCAGCCACACTGTGATATCTGTTTATTCAATTCAACTTATATTTGATATTGTCGATTTTCTAATCAAAACGATAAGTATTTACTGATTTGAGCAGAAGACAAAAACGAAGAATTAATTAACTAAAATTGTGCACTTGGCTGCCACGCGGCCTGTAAATTGTTTATTCCAACTAGCACGGAAGGTAAGGGCTTTAATATTTCGGGCGGCTGTTGTTACGTTACAAAAAACATGAATTGTTAAGGCGACATTAACAATCTAATAATCAGTTAAGGGATAGAATAACTTCTCTTGATAACGCAAATATAATAAGCAATAAGCTACTATAAAGTTAAAGCTAGTAGGAAGAGGATATTGAAAATGTTACCCCAAGTGAAGTCTCTTACCGCATCTCGACTTTATCTGTGTATGCTCTCAAGCTACATTGAACGATTGCAGCCTTCGAGTCGAACTGATTACAGTGTTAAAGAACTAATGACCTCTGAAACTAAGGTTTCGAATCATGAAAGAATTCCACTATTAGAAGTAGAGTCGTTTGTAACGCAAGTTGCTGATGCAACAGGGAATTGGACCCTGGGCCTTGATATAGGAGAGAATATCCACCCATCTGATTACGGTATTGTGGGTTACTCTCAAATGAACTGCACTACTCTGATGCAAACAGCAGAACTCGCTGGTCGATTTGGACACCTAATGAATGAAGCGTTTAACGTTAAACTTGAAAAACATAATTCATTCTTACACTACCAAATTGAGGACGCATCAAAATCCGATGCTAGTGCGGTTTTAATTGAGCTTCACTTTTCTTCAGCAATAGAAATGGCGCGCTTTTTAACGGGTCCCCAGCATGCACAGGTAGTAGCTTTTTCCGAAGTTCGTTTTAAGCATTCAGCTCATGGAAATGTAAGCATGTATGAACGCATATTCGGGTGTCCTGTCAAGTTTAAGCAGAACAAAAATGAATTCATCGTTTCTAAGAATGTGTTAAACCTCCCTATACGATCGTCAAACTCAAAAATGTTTAAAATGTTAATTCAGAAGGTGAACCGCTTATCCGATTCTTTGTATGGTGATGCATCTTTAGAATTTAAGGTAAGGAATTACATTGCCACTCAAATTCTTACTAAAGGTGTACCTTGCGCTACTAAGACTGCTGAAAATTTCAACATGAGCTTGAGTACTTTGAAAAAGCATTTGAAGCATGAGAATACAAACTTCACGGTTATTTGTGATGAAGTAAAAAAATTAATGGCGCTTGAGATGATAATAAATCAAAAAAAACACTTAAAAGTAATCAGTAATACTCTCGGTTTTTCAAGTATTAACTGTTTCCACAGAGCTTTCAAGCGGTGGACCAAATTAACACCCTCTGAATATTTTCACGAACACAAAAAAGTGATTAATAAACCTGCGCTTTGATGTTCGTCATTTAACGTTAACTTTATACACGTAGATATTCATATTATTACTCGTAGCCAATTCTACGTACTAATTAATATTGAGTCCCATTTAAACGTGACATAAATATGCATTATCTAAGCAATAAAAGAATCAGAAATTCTTATTTAAGTTAATTTTAGATCTCAATTTCTGAGCATTTACGACTGAATAAGTGTAGGAAGTCTACTTTTTGAAGGCGTATCGCCGAGTATAATAACTCATGATAATGATCACTATATACTCGGTATCCGTTGCTTAGTCTTTCGCCTTAAATAAGTTTCATCTTTTAATAGTACAGTACGGCTGTACGGGATATGTCGACCTTATCTGCGAGTTCTGATATTCGATACACAGAATACGTTCCCTTTATTTACGATGATTAATCTTAAGCTATAAAGTCATAGACAGGTCAATATGTGGTTTCAAACCTCTTAAATAGGTTCTTTTGAGGGGCAGATTGAACACGAACTAGCGGTTAATCGTTACCCTAAAAATGTATGCTTAAGGTTGATAGCCAGCGCTATTCCGGTTTGAAGAAAGGTAGTGCTTTTGCTCAAGAGCCTTGGTTGGGAATTATTAGCTTCTGGATAATCTGGCCAAGCACTAAAAATGCGCCATATGGAGTCAGGCTGTGTAAAAACTCAGATTCGAACTACAAAATGAACTTAACTTAGTCACAGCATGCGCCTTAAGCCTTTCTTTTGTATATGGGCGGCGCTTTATTCTGACGATGGCTAAGTGGCGTTTTTTGAAAGTTTGCTCACGGAAGCCTAATAACGTTTAAATTAGACGTTACAGTCTGATATTAAGTCTAGAATGACTTGGCCATTAACGCTTTTATCAAGCGACTGACTCCGAAAATTGAGATCATTCGTCTCATATTGTATGCCAGAATATGCAGATCCATTTCAATTCTGACGCCCTTGAATCCTCTAGTCAGTAAATGTGTCGCCCCCATCCATAATTTGATCGTACCAAAGGGGTGCTCAACTGTTTGTTTTCTGGTAATCATACTGTCAGGTTTTGAGTCTAGAAGCTCTGTCATCATGTCAATTCGATCGGCACGCTCCCATCGCTTAATCTTTCTAGGAACCGGACTTTTATTGCACTTGGGTTTCAAACTACACATCCTACAAATTTTAACGCTGCAACAGTAGTTCCGGTAGAGTAGCCCTTTATCAGTAACTGTTCCTCTAGGTGTTAATTCCTGATTGGCGGGACAAATATATCGATCTTTTTCGCTATCATATTGAAACAACGATTTACTTAGAAGGCCTTTCTTATCGTTGCCTGATGTATCAGATATTGACACGAGCGGCGTCATACCAGCATCTTGAGCATCCACAATATCTTGCCCGCTGAAGTAACCTTTATCTGCGAGGACTGTAATATCTTTATTCTTTAATGCTACCTGGGCTTGCTTTCCCATCCGACATAATTGATTTCTATCTGTGGTATTAATGACGTCATGCGCAACGATCAAGTGATATTTACAATCAACAGCGCTTTGAATGTTGTAGCAAACTTTCACCCCCATTCCAGCCTTCATTAACCTAGAATCAGGGTCAGTGGTCGATATTTGTTTGTCAGGGTGCGCTTCAACTTTTTCTTTAAGCTCTCTTAATTCAGTTAGGCGTGTTTTGAGCCAGGCTATCTTTTCTTCAATGGGAGCGGCATCCGTATCCTGCTCATTCATATCAACTTTATCAAGTTGATTCAGGTACCGGTCAATATGTTTCTCAACTCGTGCCATTTCGGTCTCTAACTTTCTTGGCGTATAGTTTTTTGCTTTATTGTTTGAGGCATTGAATTTACTTCCATCAATGGCAACCACAGCATCACTGAACATATTAAGTTGACGACATAAACCAATGAAGGTTCGACAGCTTTGTTTGATGCCTTCGCTATTGTTTTTTCTAAAATCGGCGATGGTTTTAAAGTCTGGCGCAAGTCGTTCAGTTAGCCACATCAGTTCAATATTTCGATTAGCTTCCCGCTCTAATCGGCGCGATGATTGAATACGATTCAGGTAGCCGTAAAGATACAACTTAAGCAACATGGCAGGATGATAGTTGGGGCGGCCAGTCTCTTTTGGTACTACACCTTTAAAACCTAATTCTATCAAGTCGAGTTCATCAACAAAAACATCAATCACTCGGACAGGATTTTCTGTACTAACGAAATCATCTAGCACTTCAGGAAAAAATGTCGCCTGAGATCGGCTTCTACCTTTAACATGATGGGACATAACAGCTCACTCTTTTATTATTAAGCTGTTGAAAATTATATCAAATACATTGCTTCTTTCGTTAGTTTTGCAAGACTATTTGGACATAAAAATGAATTGGTTATAGCAAGAAATAATCCACAGTTTTCACACAGGCTGGAGTTAAAGCAATACATTTTTGAATGTTAGTAAACCACAAAGTATGAGTAAAAAGTAAAACTCTTTTGGCAGTCTGATTCATGCCTATTTTAGCCATTTATCAAAAATACATTCTATAACCAAACTTCCCTTTGCTTACTTTTATAGATTTATTCTTTCCCAGCGTTCAGAATATGATTTATAAAAGGATTACTCGAAAGGAATAACAATAATGAATACTAATCAACCAATGTCTCCGGTATCTGATACCGCATTTTTTTGTTGTGGCATTAGAGAGCTAGACGCAGCATCACAACACCCTATCTGTAATGATGTGTATGCCAAGAATTTTATGACAGAAGAAGGACGAAAAGCCTTCAACAAATACCAGCCAGGCTATTTTGCGCGGGGCTTGAATTTTGCCAGACCAAAAATAATTGATAATAAAGTTGCAGCATATATAAAAGAAAACCCAAAACTAAAAATCATTCTTATTGGTGCAGGTTTTGATAGTCGTGCATACCGGATAGCCGGAGGCGATTGGTTGGAAATAGATGAAGTTGCTGTCATAAATCATAAGAATAGGTACCTACCTATCGAAGATTGCCCCAACCCGTTAAAACGTATTTCAATTAACTTCTCTGAAGACAGCCTCGCAGATATCTTGCACGAGCAATCCTCCTCTCAGGAATATTTATATATTGTTGAAGGTGTGTTTATGTATTTGGAAGTTGACGAGATCAATTCACTTTTAGCAGCAATCAAAAAGGCTAAGGGTAAGCACACTTTACTTTGTGACTTGATGACTCATTCCTTTATAAATAATTTCGGTAAAAGCTCAAAAAAACTGTTTGATGAATCGGGTGCTGTGATCAAGTGTCAAACTGACAAGCCCGAGTCAATCTTTACTGACTACGGCTACATTCTTCGTGACGAAGTATCAATTCTTGAAAGCGCGATACAATATGGTTCAATCAAATTTCCAAGACTCTTAACCTTGAAGAAGATGAGAAAAGGTTTTCGAGTCATGCATTTCAAACTAGGTTAGACCAATGATCCTATGAGGGGGAGAGCAATTTTACCGTGTAGAAGGTTGTTTCAGAAAAAGGGACGAATTTGCTCACGAGCCTTGGTTATTCATTATCAGCGTAAGGAAAATCTGGCCAATGACTCAAAGCGCTAGCAACGGAGTTAAAACCTTCCTTTCAGGCGAACTAAAATACCACTGGTTTTAAGCACAAAGAACGCTGATAGTAAGCGTCCTTTGGAGGCGGATCAAAGGCTAACTAAAGGGCTTTTTACTTGTTTAGTTCCTTGGCGAAGCACGTGAGTATAGACCATTAGTTGTGTTGCGGTTGTCTTTTACACGGCTTCTATTCTATTTCTATCGTGTGCTTTTCTCCTGTCTGCAATGCTATTTTATTTAGCGTCTCGCCACATTAACCACATTTTTGGGCTGCTTTTTGTTGGCTGAATACAGTCAATAACTTCAAAACCATAGTGCCGGTAAATAGGCACATTTTCTTCTTTACTGCTTTCTAAGTAGGCCGGCATCTTTGCCTCATCGACATGTCGTAAAGCTTCACGCATCAATTTTCCACCGATTCCTTTGCCTTGTGCATCGGGTTTTGTTCCTAATGCAAATAAGTAGTAGTGCGGTATTGAGGGTCGATGCTTCTTCATGGTGTAATCAAGGGTGAGCCCGCGATACAAAGCTTTTAAACCCCCAAATTTAATGATTGTAGAAGCTAAGCCAATTTCTTTGTAAATAGGCACATTTCTATCTGAATCCGGAGTCAACCATAAGCATGTTCCGTTCTGGTCGTCTGTTGTATAGCCAAATCCTTTCGTAAGGTATAGGTGTTTTGCCATGGTGGAAAAAAGTCGTTCAGTTATTTCTTTGCTTCCAAAAGCCCAGTTATGTACGGGGTCGTCGAAGAAAGCTTGTTTCAGTATGTCGCCTACTAAAGCGTGTTCATTCACCTGTAGCTTTCTTGTGTTGGACATAATTTACCCTTGAAATATGATTTGTTTTTACTTGTTGATGTAAGGTATAAATGTCATCTTAATATGATCAATGTTTATGTTGCAAAAGTTGTAAAGTCTCGGAATTATTAACACGACTAATTTATCGATAACATTGGTGAAATTAGTGAGGTTTTAGTTGAGTAGTCATTAGGGCGTTTCAGAAGTATATCTTGCTAGAGCAACAGTTTTGGTTGCAACCTTAGAAAGATAGGAAATGATCAGCCATTGATTTGTTCGAAGAAATCTTCCTAAACGGAAATTGGCTTATTTCGGTATTGAAGAGGGCTAACTCCGCAAAGGCGTTTGAATGATCGGATAAATGAACTCACTTCAGAGAATCCTAAATTAAGTCCTATTTCCGTGATGCTTGCATCCGTCTTGGTGAGAGCACCCCTTGCTAGATTAACCATGACCTCCTCTTTTAAGGAAAGGTAAGTGAAATTGTACTTTTTCAATCTACGGTGCAGAGTTCGGGAGCTAATGTTGAGCTGCCTGCAGAGTTGATTAAGGTCATAAGTTTCATCTCCCATGGTAGTCGTTATCAATAAGCGTACTTGATCAATAAATTCATTTTTACCCTCAATCTCATGTAAGGTTTCATCAATTTGTAGTTGAAGAAGCTGAAGTAATCTTGGATCACTATTGCCAATAGGTAAGCTTAGGATATCTGAATCTAATACGATGCTTGCGTAAGGTTGGTCAAAGTGAACGCTGATACCAAGAAAATCAGCATATAATTTTGCAAAGTCATCTTCAGGATAGGGGACACAAATTTTCTTTAGGTACTTATTACTTTCTGCCTCTTTCGAAAATATGCCGAGTGCAGAGCTAATCGAAAACTCAATGTCGTGCCTAACCCCTACGTTATATTCATGGCTGATAGAATAGCGACCTTCGCATAGCGCGCCATGATGACTGAATTCCCAGTGCATCCCCATCATGTAGGTGACTTGATATCGTTCAACGGCATGGAGCAAGTCACCAATTGTCGCTGAGTTCTGATATAAATACCCTACAAGTCCGATGTCACTAGGGTTTAATTCAAAGCCTATTTTCAGCCAAAGATGGGGGTCTTTAGTTGTTTGTGCGCACCACTCAAGGAGGCTTAAATATTTCTCTATCGGTAGGAAGGCAGGCAAACTGTCTACGTCTGAGTGTAGGTGTTGTGCTAAGTGGTTCCGACTAAGACCTCTTTTCTCTAGGACGGGATATAACCAATCAACTAGCATTCCAAATTCGCTCAACACTGTCTCCAACTCACTAAAAATAATAACTTACATTTAGTCTTTTAGAGTCAATTATCTGTCTTGTGATGTCAATTAATTATTGCCCCCGTAAGTAAACTAGTACGTAAATCACAGGTACTGCTCGATCGCTAATTAGTTTTAATTTGGCGGTCTCATTCATTACCATTCTCAATACATTGAGAGCCTGTGAAATGTTTTAACTCAGTTAATAAATTATAGGTCTCTGAATGAATAGCGCACTTGAAAGATACGTAAATAGTAAGTCTGGCTCAAAGCACAAAAATCAAATTCTAACGACAATACACGAGCACCTTTACCCAGGAAGAGTAGAGAAACTGCTCGGTGGAGGAATTGATTTCGTACCTGATAGGAGAGAGGGATATATCTGGTGGGATATAGACGGAAAAGATTTGTATGACTTACATATTAATGGCGGCACTTTCAATCTTGGTCACAGAAACCCTGATATTGTGAACGAGCTTAAATCAAGTATTGAGGAACTAGATATTGGTAATCATCACTTTCCTTCAGAGCATAAAGCGAACTTGGCAAAAGCACTCATAGAAAATACCCCAGGTGATATGGCGTATGTTGTCTTTGCTGCCAGTGGGAGTGAAGCAAATGATGTTGCAGTGAGATCTGCAAGAGTCGCGACAGGCAGACGTAAAGTCGTTGCGCTAGATTGCGCCTATCATGGCCGGTCAGGCACTTCTGGTGCCGTTGGAGATGATGAAAATGCGAGGTACTTTAATTCAGATTCCCCAGATGAATTTATAAAAGTTCCTTACAACAATCTTGGCTCGATGGAGAAAGCGCTTCAGCGTCGTGACATTGCGCTGGTTCTGATGGAAATGATTCCGGCAACAGCAGGGTTCGTTATGCCAGAAGAAGGTTATCTAATAGGCGTCAAAAAATTATGTGAGAAGTACGGAACCTTATTTCTGGCTGATGAAGTTCAGACTGGCTTGGGTCGTACAGGCTACCGTTGGGCATGTGATTGTTGGGGTATTGAGCCAGATATGATGGTTATTGGTAAAGGGTTATCGGGCGGAATGTATCCGATCTCTGCACTGGTTATGAAAAAAGAACCGGGTGATTGGTTAAACGATAATGGCTGGGGGCATGTTTCTACATTTGGTGGTTCTGACATTGGCTGTCGGGTGGGCCTAAAGGCGCTTGAAATATCAATCTCCGAACAATCGTTACAGAATGCTCGAACACAAGGTGAGTATATCCGTGCTGGTTTAGAAAAGCTTAAGCCACGGTTTCCCTTCTTTGAAGAAATACGACAACAAGGTTTGGTTTTTGGGCTTAAATTCCAAGACAAAATGTATGGTCTAGGAATGATGAAGGCGCTCTACGAAAACGGGATCTGGGCAATAGCGGCTGGGTTTGATGAATCGGTTATCCAGTTTAAGCCGGGGATATTGGTTGATAAGGCCTACTGTGATGAGTTGCTAGTACGTTTCGAGAATGCGTGTATTTGGATAGTTAATTCGATCAACGACTTGATGACTGGCGATACGATTTCAGAAGATGATCCACAGGTTAAAGCGATTAAGGCATTGGCGATGAAAGCATTAAAGAGCTGGAACTTGCTAGATGTTGAACTTAATCTGATAAAACATCGTGAAAACTCAGTGTTCAAAGTGATTGATAAGGTCACGGGTACCCAATATGTTATTCGAATACACCGTCCGGATTATCATACTAACGAAGCATTAGAGTCTGAAATTGCATGGATGGAAGCCCTCAACGAAAGTGGTGTACGCTGCCCAAATGTTATTAAGACATCTGATGGCCGAGCCTTCGTTACCGCTAGACACCCCCGAATACCGGATCCTCGGCAATGCTCGTTGCTAGAGTTTATCG
This sequence comes from uncultured Oleiphilus sp., assembly GCA_913020495.1. Taxonomy (GTDB): domain Bacteria; phylum Pseudomonadota; class Gammaproteobacteria; order Pseudomonadales; family Oleiphilaceae; genus PZPK01. The sequence goes on along the minus strand of CAJWBJ010000049.1, from coordinate 13,807 downwards.
ATGGCGCACCCTTTGATAAATTAGGCCAAGTAGAAAATGGCGTATTGCCTGAGCTACTAATGCGCTACCGAAAACTAGGCAGTGTCGCAGCCGAGGTTCATAATCAGAGTGAAAATTGGCAACCGCCTAAAGGCTTTGTTCGTCATTCATGGGATAAAGAAGGTCTACTGGGTGAAAAACCTCTATGGGGCCGCTTTTGGGAACATCCGAAATTAACGGCAGATCAAAAACAACAAATGCTTAAAGCTCGTATTGTGTTGAAAGGTTTGCTTGATAAAGTCGGTCAAAAGCCAAATAATTATGGGCTCATTCATGCAGATTTCTTACCTGAGAATATTCTTACACATGGTGAGGAGCTACGCTTAATCGACTTCGATGACTGCGGTTATGGCTGGCACTTATTCGAAATGGCGACATCCTTATTCCCGCAAATTAGTCAGCCTTACTTTGATGACCTTGTCGCAGCTTATGTTGAAGGCTACAGAAGTAAGCGTGATTTTCCCGAAGACCAGTTAGAGGTACTGCCTGCGTTTCTGATGATTCGTGGCTTTGCCTATATTGGTTGGTTGATGACACGTTCAGAGAGTTTTCCGATGGGCGATCGCTTAGCCGTAGAAATTGCAAAGGGCTTGTGCGAATTTATTCCTAAGTTGATGGCAGAACTTACCCCAATACAGCGAGCAGGGGTAGATTTCATTTCTATATATCAAAGAATGTTTAAAAAAGACTAGTAAATGGACTAAACAAAAACCATGTAGCTTCGCGTGTTATCTTTGCATGAGAAGCTACATGTCGTTTATTTTGACTTAATCTTTGAGTGAGTTCAGGTATGAATAATAGCAATAATAATTTGAATAATACGGTTGAAAAATGTGACACATTACTGGTCAATGCAACGGTATGGTCGGGGAAAAAGCCTAAACCTGCACAATATTGGGTCGCGATTTCTGATAATAGATTTGTAGGAATGGGGGATGAAAATACACCTCTGCCAAAGCAAAGCGATAATCTCTTGGATTTACAATGCAAACATATCTTACCAAGCTTTGTTGATTGTCATTCACACTTATCAGCCGCCGCATTTATCAACTATGCGGGCGATGCAAGTCAATGGCGCTCCAAAGATGAGGCCTTAGAAATCGTCAAGTCAGATGCCGCCTTAAGTGGCGATAAAGGCTGGCTTATCTATTTTCATGCTGATTGGACGACCTGGGTAGGAAGAAAAATACCTACAGCCAAAGCGTTAGATGAAGCGTCTGGTGGCCGCCCTGTATTCTTAGTTTGCACCTCGCTACACAGAGGGGTCCTTTCAGAGAGCGCACTAAAAAAATATGAGATTAGTCATGCTTACAAAAAGTCTTGGACTGAATTTATAGACACTAAACGAGGAGAACCTACCGGGGTCGTATGGGAAGAATGTTTTTCTTATTGTTTGAGTCGATGCTTGCAAGATCGCGCAATAGAACTAGGTAAGGGGAAAGTAGAAGAAGGTTTTCGAAAGGAAGCTCAAAAGCACTTATCTGTTGGTATCACGGATGTGCATGACCCTGGTGTGACAGATGATGTCTTTCACTCTATGGCTAAACTAAATGAAGCAACCTCATTGCGCATTAGCTGGTCTTCAGCTGGAAATTGTGGTGCAGTTTCTTCAGCATCAAAATCGAATAAATTAAGTCAATATGGTAATGGGCCCAGTAGTGCGAAAGTGTTTACTGATGGCGCACACCGTTGCTCTTTGTGCATTAACAGTACGACCGCCGCACGTATGGCAACGTTGTCGATTTATGATGTATTGCTAACAGCCAACCTGAATCCCATTCGAAATTTGTTGCAGGCGAAGTCAACTTTTAAAGATGGAAACTTAATTCAACAAGGAGCCCTATTTTCAAAAGAAGAACTTAGCGTAAGGGTTAAAGAATTGGCAGAAGTAAATGAACGATTAAAGATACATGCCATCGGGAATCATGCCATTGATATGACGTGTGACTGCATTGTCGAGAACGACCTCATTACATCCGTGTGTCTTGAACATGCCACGATTGTGGATGACAACAATATTGAAAAAATATCGAAAAATAATATCTTGGTCTCACTGCAACCCGGGTTTATTCCTCATCATGGGCCCTTGTTTGAAGGTGCGAATACTGGCGATGTGTTAAGAGGTCTAGCTGCTAACTCAATGCTTAAAGCTGATATTAACTTAAGCTTCAGCTCTGACTATCCTTGCGCGCCTTTAGAACCTCTGCACAATATGCGTTGTGCTGTTGACAGAAAAACCAGTGATGGCAGGGTTTATCTTGAAAATGAAGCCATCACACAAGAGCAGGCGGTATATGCTTATACGGTAGGTGGTATGAAAGGCATTACAGGTAACGATAAAGATGGAATTGAGATTGGAGCCGTTGCGGATTTTGTCATTCTTTCGGGAGACCCCTTTGATGAATCTTCAATTGTAGAAAATACTTGGATTAACGGCGAATGTGTATTTGAAGAGTGACCTAATTATGTTGACACCTAATTCTTATAATTTAGTTTTCTCATAGAGCGAGTGGTAAGAAGTGTGATTTCAATTAGTCGCTGCAACACGCAAGTTAGTTGAGTGGCAGCTTAGTGCGATTTTGAGTCGTTCAATAATTGAGTTTCTAGCGGGCAGTAATGCCACTTTGCAGAAGCTTTCAACGTATTGTTTAGTTCGTGAACCGAGCATTATGAAACCAATCGAGTGACCCTTTAGCTTTTTAATAAGTAAGTATCTGAGTCGCCACTCAATATTCGCAAGATGAAGGGTTGTTGTGACCACATCTGGCTCGGATAATTACAGTGTTGTATATTTCTTTCTGTTAATTGGTCGCTTAAACTTAAATCTCAAGTTATGTTGATCGATGCTTTTGATAGATGCGATTACGCCACTCAATTAAATCGGTAAATTCCTCTTTTAATTCGGGTGTTTTCCAGCAGCTCTCGGTGTCGCTATCTAAAGGTATGTACTTTTTCCCAATTGGCTCTATCATTTGAAGGGTGACAGCTAGTGCGATGTCTGCATAGGTGAATGTACCCAATAGATAATCTCCACTATTAGTTAGCTGTTTTTTTACTTTTCTCAAACCCCGGCGCATTGTTTCAATATATTCCTCGCGCTTGTTCCAATTAAACCCGTATTTAGCTTTAAAATAGTAAAGCCCCATTGTAGCAACCGGTAACATGATGGGGCGAATGGCAGAGGGTATTACTGGGGGGAGGCTCATCAGTTTAGCGCCACGATGGTTTTTCATGCGAATACAGACCAATGCCCGGCCTGCTTGTAATATCTGATTACTCAAGATATCAAATTCATCAATCTGACTCTTCAGCTCGCAGGGAAATAAGTCCACAGAGGCATGATGCTCACCGCTATTTTTATTATTCACAAACTGAGCAATGTTATAAGAATCGCTTATACAAAGTTGGTTACTAATCAGTGTTGGGGCGGTGACTTTGCGGGTGAAATTACGGCTTCTTATCCGGACAATAGGGGTTGTAATCATTGGTGTAAAGTTGATTTTCGTATAGTTGTAGTGACTTAAATCCATTGCCCAGCGTGCCTTTTCTGACCACGGAGAAACGTGTAAATAATAGAGTTCGCCCATTCTAAATTTCCTTCTTTAGCTTAAATGATTATGGTGTACTAAAATGTTAGAGTAATTGCTCTAATTCTTCAAGACTAATATCATGGGGATTAGAAATAACTTAAAAAGAACATGAATTTCTGAATTATAATTTGTAAAGGTCTGGCCAAGCACACCTAGCATCAGGTTCACCTGGTAATTACGCTAGCTTCCAACTTAATGAGGAGCTAGCAGATGAGCAACCCAAAACCAAAGCATGACTGGCCAAGCCTATTTTCATATCAAAAAGAAAGTGGCTTAACTGTTGCAGACTTCTGCTCTATACATAAAATCAGCGCCTCTTCGTTCTACCTCAACAAACAGCGATATGAAAAGGAAAATAGTTTTGTTGAGGCGAAAGTCGTTCATCGAGTCTCAGAGCAAGTTACTCAGGTCACTACTTCTATTCAAGCTATCACGCTGACGACCCAAGCGGGTAAACTCTCTTTTCCTGAAACCGTCACGTCTGATTTTTTGGTCAACGTGATAAAGGGTTTATCATGAAGATGTTCGTTTCACCCTCCCGCATTTATCTTCACCGACAGTTTGTCGATTTCAGAAAATCAATTAATGGGTTATCGGTCATTATCGAATCAGAGATGGATTTACCTATTATGAGCGGTGATTTATTCATCTTCTGCAATAAAGCAAAAGATAAGCTTAAGATTTTGTATTGGGATGAAACAGGCTTTGCTTTGTGGTACAAGCGGCTGGAGAAAGATAAATTCAAGTGGCCAAGTCGAGTGAATGAAGAAGGTATTGAATTGACTGAGCAACAGCTAGGCTGGCTGCTTGAAGGCTATGATGTGATCGGGCATCGGCCGATTAGTTTTCAAAGTATATCGCTATAAAATAAATGAAATAGATCAAATAAAAACAGTCGTTTAGCGTATTTTTTGTTAAAATAGTCGCATGAAAACAGACATAGAATCGCTTCCAAATGATCTTGAATTACTCAAGAAAATTATTGCCCAAAAAGATGCAACCATTGCATACCTGAATGAAAAATTTCGTTTAGCACAGCATAAACAATTTGGTAAAAGCTCAGAGGCTTATCCTGGCCAAGGTGAGTTGTTTAATGAAGCTGAAGAACTGGCCGTAGAGTCTGAAATCGAAAAGATTGAAGCTGAGAAAGAACAAATCAATTACGAGCGGAAGAAACCCATCCGTAAACCTCTGCCGAAAGATCTTCCTCGTGAAACTGTTATTCATGACATTGCAGAAGAAGATAAGAGCTGTCATGACTGCGGTCATGCGTTACATAAAATGGGTGAAGATAAAAGCGAAAAACTTGAATTCATTCCTGCTCAAGTCAAAGTGATTGAGCATATTCGCCCGAAGTACAGCTGTCGCCATTGCGAACAACATGCCACCAAAGTTGAAATCAAACAAGCGCCGGTACCCGTATCTCCCATACCAAAGAGCTTTGCGACCGCCAGTCTCATAAGTCAAATTATCACCAGTAAATATCAATATGGTTTACCGCTTTATCGACAAGAAAGCCTCTTCAAAGAGTACGGCATTGATCTGAGCCGACAAACGATGTCAGGTTGGTTGCTCAAAAGTGCGGATCTACTCAAAGTTCTTTATGACAAGCTTCGCCAAATACTCTTACAGCAAAACGTCATTCAAGCAGATGAAACCACGTTAAAAGTGATCGAATCCGATAAGGCCAAGTGCTATATGTGGTTATATTGCACAGGTACTGACTCACCTGAAAATAATCACACAGACACACCGAATATCGTGCTGTATGACTTTCACGAAAGTCGAGCGAGCCAGTGTGCTATTGATTTTTTACAAGGACACTCAGGCTATTTGCAGGTGGATGGTTATCAAGGCTATGCTTCTACGGGCGCAACGTTGGCAGGGTGTTGGGCGCATGCTCGCCGTAAATTCAAAGAAGCCGATATCGCACAAAGTAAAGGCAAACCCAAAGCAGGCAAAGCGACTTGGGCGATGAGCCACATCAAAAAACTGTATCGTATTGAAGCGCTGATTAAAGGTAAAACACCAGTCGAAAAACACGCTTACCGAGCAGAGCACGCAGCGCCGTTGCTTGAGGAATATAAAGTCTGGTTGGATAAATCAATTCAACAAGTGCCCCCTAAATCGACATTAGGTAAAGCGCTAGCCTATAGCTCAAATCAATGGCCAAAGCTGATTCGTTATCTCGAAGACGGCGAGCTCAATATCGATAACAATCGCGCCGAAAGAGCCATCAAGCCCTTTGTCATTGGCCGGAAGAATTGGCTGTTCTCAAATACTACAAAAGGTGCGCACGCTAGCAGTATTCTTTACAGTATTGTAGAAACCGCTAAGGCCAATAACTTGGTTCCATTCGATTATCTATATCATGTTATTGGTGTGCTTAGTGAGCCTGTCGATGATGAAACTCTGAATGAGTTATTGCCCTGGAATGTAAGTTTACCGGCTCGTTAATTTAACTGTAGGTGGGATGCCCTCACGCTTACTATAATTTAGCCATGGGGCCGTTTTTGATCATTTTCAATAGTTAGCACGAATTCTAAGCTGGCTGAATTTTCCTGATTAAATAAAGTGAGTTAGCGTCTGCTTAGAGTGATTCTGAGACCTTGGAATTTTGCTTGTTCTGTGGATTATATGCAGCTTTTGAACCTAGTTAGCTGAATCCCACTATGAAAATATCTACTTCGCTTACCGAGACCTTAAGAAAAACATATGTAGTGCTTAAGCCTGATCGCTTTCTTGAAATGGGGTTGTAGTGCCGGTTAAAGTGTGAATTCTAGTGATAGAAAATCGTCTGTTTGGACTGGTTTTTATTTTGGTTATTTGTGAACTGCCTACAGGTTTTAAGTGAAAGAATATTAGAATCATCAGTTAATTCAAGTATTCCCTAGTTGTTGTCTAGTATCTTTAATCCCTAGCCGAAAGAAAGGTTAGGATTTAAGGCTTTTTGGGGGGATGTTATGCCCCCCATTTTTTGCCTTGAATTTACGATTCAAATAACGATTCTGGTTTTGTTTATTTGAGATAAAACGTAAGAAGGTGTCATGCCTAGCATTGCTCGAAAAGTGTGAGCAAAGTGGGATGAGTCAGTAAAGCCCGCATCAAGGGCAGCATCGGTTAGATTTTTACCAAGACCAACATTTTGAGCGGTAAGGTATAAGCGATGCCATAGTCGGTATCGTCTGATAGGAATGCCTGTTTGTTGTTTGAATAGTTGGGCTAAACGGGGGATGGATAAATTAACTGATTCAGCAAGTTCCTCTCCTGTTATCGTGTCTGCTGCTGTTTTTTGAATACGTTCAATAACTTTTTCTATTCGTGGGTCAACAGGCGGGCATTTCACTTTCAAAGCATCTTTTGGCTTTAGTAGCGTATCAAGGTAATCGAAGGCTTCCAAAGAATTCATTTGTGAATTAAACATGTGAGTAAAGCCTGAAATTAACTCATCTTCCTGGGCTAATTCATAACCAAGTTTTCCAATTGTTTTTTGTGCACAAGGAGATAGAAATAAAAAATCCCTACCCAACGCATCAAGATTACAGTTAGCTATCAATGAATCTTGAGTATCAATTGTGACGCTTAGTCCCGCTGGCAGGATTAAACTTTTGCAGTCAATCGGGTTTGCCATGTTTTTGGTGATAAATGAAAAGGGCTGGTCTAACGAGACCGTTAGTGTTGCAGCACCTTGAGACAGGTCTAATGGTTCTTCAAACCTTCCAATATAGAGTGTTCGTTTCTGCCATAAATAAAGTTGAGCAGCATAACTTAAGTTTGAATTTTGTGAGTTAAGCATATGATTCTACCTAATAATTCACAGTTTCATTTTTTTGTCAGCTAACTGATCCAAAGTAGCAAGGCGTCGTTGCTCTGTTGAGCTGAATAATGTGTTTTGTACAGTATAGATCTCGTTTGCCTTATCTGTATCAGAAAGCCCTTCGTTTATTAAAATACTTTGTCTTTGTTGGCGGTACTGTTCAAAGCGAGAATCCCATTCAGCTTTCTTTTTGTCTGCTACAGCAAATCGTTCTGCTGCATCATAGCCATAAACTTCGGAGCGCATTTGGAAAATTTGTTCGTCGCTCGCGCCTGCACTTTTTGCAGTTTGAATATTTGTTTTCAGCATTTCCCTGTTGTGATCTGCTTGTTTAGCCGCTTGCTCTTGTTTGGGGAGAAGTTGTTCTGCGGCTATAAATTGAGCGGCTCTTTCTTCATCGGTTAAGTCGGGGTTTTTACGGATTTCCAATAAACTGGCGGTATAGTTGTCTTCTTTATCTTCATCAGCAAAAAATGCATCGTAAATTTCAGGGCTTAGATTGTTCATACGTGCTTCGCGACGATATTGAAACATGGTTAAGTAGTCACTGCTTTGCCCGGAAAGTTTCACGTTCTCGGCCAGGTTTTTTTCAAGTTCAATTAAGGCTTCTTTATAACCGATATACTGCGCTACGACATCTAATGCTTCTGATCGAGCGGGTTCGTCAAGCTGTTGTGCTAGAAACTCCTCAATACGTGTAATAATATTTTCAATTGATTCTTCGCCAGTAGCAGATAGAAAATACTCAATAACAGATTTTATTGATGAGGTCACAATTAAGTGTCCCTCGGAATCAAGTTTAAAGGCGGCTGGAATACGTGTGCCTCTTAACGAGTTAGGTAAGGGGCCAAGAGTAGATTTATAGTTTTCATAAGTAACCTCTGAAACGAGTAATCTTGGCTCGTTAATCAGGCGTTCGGGTGTAATGGATCTATGTTCTGGCTCGTGATTCTCTAATTGAAGGGCTGGCGCTAAGCTGTGGTGAGCTTGGTTTGTTGGTGTAGTGTTTACGTCTTGTGTGTTTGAAAAATATGCAAGTAGTAGTGCGCATAAGCTTGCAAGGCTAAAAATACTAAGCGTTTTTTTCGTGAACATATTAATACCAGAAAAAAGTAAATTATTATTGTTTGTATTCTCAGATAAGGCTGTAGAGCCAATAATCTCTTTTCCACTCTATTAGAAAAATCGTTCGAATGGTTTATTTATCTTTTTGATTAGTGACGTAGTCTGCGAAGTTCATGATTAAAACGAAAGATCATCAAAACGTACAAGTGTTAACTGTTTGGTTTCTATTACTTTGAATGTGTTGAATATAATTCAATCACGATAACTCACTACAAAAATAATAGGACATCATCATGATTAATACTAAAACACTATTCAGTGCCGCAGGCACGCTGGCTTTATCTATCAGCGCAATGTCTGTGAGTACTGTGATTCAAGCTAGCCCGCACTCAAATTATGTACCTTATCAGGAAGCTCCTGTAGCACCAGTTAACAACTGTAAGTGGTATCAGGCTGTGTGCAAAACTAAATATGGCATCGATTATGCTGCCTATTTAATAGATAAAGCGCAGGTTAATGCAACTAACCATGAGAACCGTTATAACACCCAGTATCCAATTGTCTTGGTTCATGGCGTTTCAGGTTTTGATAAAATATTGGGTGCGATTGAGTACTTTCAGGGTATTCCTTCTGCACTTCGCGATGGAAATGCTGTCGTGTATACACCTAACGTTACGGCTTGGGATGATGCCTCTTCACGAGGTGAGCAGCTCTTAGATTATATTGAAAATACGGTTTTACCTGAAACGGGTGCATCTAAAGTTCATTTAGTTGGTCATAGTTTAGGTTCACCAACTTCGCGTTATGTTGCGGGTGTTAGCCCTGAAATAGTGTCTTCTGTAACCTCAGTTAATGGTATTAACTATGGTTCTGGTTTTGCTGACTGGGGTGTTGAGAACATTATTGGCGGGCCATTAGAAGGAATTGGTGAAGATCTTATTAATCTGACTGGTAATGTATTGGATGCGTTAGCGGGTAACCCTGAATATGCCAATGATGCACTCACTTCTATCTTGTTTATGTCATCCGAAGGTGCGTTAGCGTTTAGTGAAGAGTTTCCTGATGGCGAGCCTACAACTTATTGTGGTAATGGGGCTAACCTAGTTAATGGGATTCATTACTATTCATGGGGAAGTACCGGTACGTTTACGAATGCACTTGATGTGAGTGATCCATTGATGGCATTGTTTGATACGCTAGGATATTACAACGGTGAAGCAAGTGATGGCTTAGTGGCTAAATGCTCTCAGCATTGGGGTGAAAATATTCGGGATGATTATTGGATGAACCACCTGGATGCAACCAACATGTTGTTTGGGCTACATAATTTATTAGAAACAAATCCTAAAACGCTTTATAAAAATCATGCTGACCGTTTTAGAGGAATGGGTTTATAAGTTTCATTTAAGGGAATAACTTAAAGTACTGTTTACCAGCCACTGTTTGATTTTGTTTATAAACCAAATTATTTATAAATATAATCAAGCAGTGGTTTTTTTTATGGTATTAAATCTGTCTTGAATATTTAAAGAGCTAGAGCGGGTCTGAGTGGAGCTAGGTAAAATAACCTGCAGTTGATGTGTTTGTGAAAAAATACAGGTTGGCGTCATCCCTAGCATGGAGCGAAAAGTACGGTTGAAGTGGGGCGAGTCATTAAAACCTGCTTCAAATGCCGCTTCGGTGAGACTTTTTCCTTGACCTATCTTCAGTGCAGTCATGTATAAACGATGCCAGAGTCGGTAACGACGAAGTGGTAAGCCTGTTTGTTTTTTAAATAGCTGAATTAAGCGGGAGGGGGAGAGGTTAGCTTTCTCGGCTAATTCAGATAAAGAGGGGTTTTCATTTGCTGTGCCCTGAATGAAAGTAATGATTTCTTCAATGCGCGGATCAATTTCATGAACTGGGTTTTCATCTTCGTGATCATGGTTTTTGGTATTTAAAAATTGAACCAATGATTTGAGAATGCCATGAGCATCGAGTGGGGCTGAGCAAACATCCCAAAATGTCTCTATATGAGTCTGCTCATTATTCAAATGGTAGCTTACGTTATCGACATGCTTAAGCATTAGCTTTGATAGTCTGTGTAAGTCTTTACCCATCGCATCAAGGGTACAGTTTGCAATAATTGCACCTTGGGTATCAATAATAACTGACGTTCCTGCAGGCATTAGCAAACTGCGGCACTCTATGGGTGCTTGCATTTCATTTGTCATAAAACGAATCGGCTTATCTAGCCCGATCATTAAAGTCGCTGCGCCAGTCGAAATATCTATGGGTTCTTCCAGTGAGCCAATAAATAAGGTTCGTTGTTCCCACAAATAAAGTAGCGGGGTATAGGCATTCGTTGCCATACGATATCTCATTTAAGTATGGTTGTTTTTATAGTTTTATTAAATTTAAAATCCACTGTAGAGTAAAAGCTCTAAAAAGCCACGTATTAAATATTGGAAGGGTGAACTATGTTCAATTATTGGCGTGAGAAACCCCAAATTGTCAAATCGTACAATTTTGAAAGTCTTAGGTAGGATAGGTTTTGAGCAAGAGGTGTATTTCGAGCTAATAGCAGATAACTATTAAATATCTACGCCGTTTGTGGCGTTTAATTGGCGTAATTATGCTGCTGGATATTAAGCAAACATGTCATCGATATCTTCTTCAATGTCTTGATAATCCAGGTTGGTCATACCTAATGAGCTTAGAACTGACGCCTCTACAAATGGCCAATCACGACTATTACTAAAGCGCCTGAGTTTCTCTTGGATGTTGCAGGCCACTTTCAAACAAGAGTAAGTTAAACGAAACTCAGGCGTCACTTTATTTTTCAGTGCCATTACATCATGATGCTGGCTGATGACGTTGCAGGTGTCTTTGGGTAACCCCCAGGACGTGGCAATATAATAACCGATTACCGCATGATTTGTGTTGTATCGTTGATCTTCAATTTGAACAATACTTTGTTCATGGTTCATATCTGCTGCTTTAAGGGCATCGACATAATCGGAGTATTTTATTGCCATGGCAGGTAAGCCGCAATCATGGAATAAACCGACAATATGAAGGTTTTCGGGGGGGATGGATAGTTTGAGTTTTTTACCAATATAAGTCATGGCATTAGCAATCTCATTAGAACTATCCCAGAAACGTTCAAGCGATATGCATGAGTCGCCCTGCATGGATTCTTTTATTTTACTCGCCGCGATTAGGTTTAATACGCTATTGATGCCAAGTAAGACGGTTGCCTGAGTCACATCGGTGATGGTACGGGCCATGCCATAAAATGGTGAGTTTAAAGTTTTTAAAATGGAGGCCGACAAACCGACATCGGTGGCAATACACTTACCTACCTCTGATGGGTCAATATTGGGGTCTTTTGCAAGGTTTTGAACTTCTTCAAGGACCTCTGGTTTTGGAGGGATATTGAAGCCTTGAACAACATGCTCGATAATATTTTCATTTAATTTCATTATTTTTCCTGAAAAGTAGAGACATATTGATAGGGGGGAATAGAACTATTATCTTAGTTCACCAAGAGAAGAAATCAATTAAAGAAAAAGGTAGGATGTAAGAAGTTAGCACTATTATTGGGCTCGATGAAAGCAGGTTTGTATTAAAAATAAACAGCTTTAAACGTATATTGTTTTTTAATAAAGGAAATAACATGTCAATTTTATCTGGAAAAAAACCTTCTTATCTTGGTCATAAAGATGGACAGTTATCATCGTGCCCAAATAGTCCAAATTGTGTTTCAAGTCAGGCATTAGGAAAAGCGAATATTAGTCCTATTGCATTTAAGGGTGACGCGAACCAAGCTTGGCAAGCCTTAACAACTGTAGTTCAGGCTTATAAAGGGGCCAGTATGACTGAAGGCAATGAGCAATATATGCATTTTGAATGTCGAACACCATTATTAGGCTTTGTTGATGATGTTGAGTTTTATTTGGATGGTGAGAATAAAGCGATCCATGTTCGTTCTGCCTCACGCCTTGGATATTCTGATTTAGGTAAAAATCGTCAACGTGTTGAACAATTAAGAGCGTCATTTAATAAAAGATAGCTTCATTTCAGCACAGAGTAGTACCTACTTAAAATTCACCTTTTGATGAGGGTTTTAAGTAGGTACTGTCTGAATGACTTATGGTTGATCGTACTCGCCATCACGTGCCGCTTTGAGTATGGCATCAAAACGGCCCGAGTCTTGGAGTTTTTTAAGGCCTTTATTAAAAGCCTTAATCAGGCGTTCTGCGTTGGGTACCTGTTTAGAAATAATGACACTGTACTTGCGTGATTTTAAGGGTTTGGAATAAGGGACGATTTTTCCATCATACCCCATCTTATGTATAGATTTGAGTCCGACCTGTGTGTCTTCTAATACGGCATCTAATCTGCCTGCCGCTAATTTTTTGTAGTTCCCTTCCGGCTTTGATATTCGGCTAATCTTAACGTCACCTGCTTTTTCTGCATCTTCAATACCGTAAGCATAGCCGATGATACCGCCAAGCTTTTTTCCTTTCAGGTCACTTATGGTGTTCCAGAAAAAATCACTATCTTTTTGAATAAAAAATGCAGTTTCTAAATTAAGGACCGTGTCGGTGTAGAGAAAGTCTTTGGCGCGCTCTTCATTGTAGCCCCAGATAGCTGTTCCTTGATATGCGCCATTTTTTGCTTCTTCAAACCCGCGCTTCCACGGTAAAAACACCCACTTAACGTCAATGCCTTCTTCTTTATAAGCTTGAACAACAATGTCAGAAACATAACCTGCATTTTTCAATTTAGGTGACATATAAGGTGCCCATTCACCATTAGCGAAGGTAATGGTTTCGGCACTGAGTAGGGTGCTGAGAGAAAGGGCTAAGCTGGTAACGCCCATTTTAATTAGGCTTTTTAAATTCATAAGAGCGTCCTGATTTATCTGTGCAAATGGGAAAAATTAATCAGTTCAAAATATATGCAATACTTTATTGAGTTTAGGAAAGAAAAAATATAAATCAAACGGATTTATTGGCAGGAATTACCCAGCATTACTTTAGTCTCACTCAGATCATGCCAACGCGTTTTCTAAGAAGTATTAAACCATCGTTTAAAACTGTCGTGAAATTGTATACTTGTTGGGAGGGGGGATTATTTCAAAAGTGCGCGAATTCTTTGTTTTCCTAAGATATAAAATATTGTGGCAAAGCTAGCTTTGCCACGAAGTAACTAATATGTTCAATTTTTATGAGACTTGGTGCATATGAACATCCTGTTGAGGAAAAGGAATTGAAACACCTTTTGCATCAAATTCTTTCTTCACGTTTTC
>CAJWBJ010000048.1 GCA_913020495.1 uncultured Oleiphilus sp. | reverse complement strand
CCATGTATAATTTTTTAGAACACGATTAGCACATACATTTTTAAATTATTAACCAAGAGAATACTTATGGGACACAACGTCAGTCAAAAAACCATTCCTTTAAACATTGCCATACTCACTGTTTCTGATACGCGCAATGAAGAAACAGACACCTCTGGGAAGTTTCTGGTAGAACAAGTTCAGGGCGCGGGCCATGAATTATCCGATAAGAAAATAGTTATCGATGATATTTATAAAATAAGAGCGCTACTGTCTAACTGGATTGCTGATGACGAAACTCAAGTAGTGATCATTACCGGCGGCACTGGGTTTACCAGCCGAGATAGCACACCAGAAGCAGTTACCCCTTTACTCGACAAAACCGTTGATGGCTTTGGTGAACTGTTTCGACAAGTATCTCTGGAGCAAATTGGTACATCAACCATTCAATCTCGCGCTCTTGCTGGCATGGCAAATGAAACCCTAATATTCTGCCTGCCAGGCAGTACCAATGCTTGCCGTACGGCATGGGAAAGTATTATTTCCTCTCAAATTGATAGTAAGCAAGGCCCTTGCAATTTTGTACCGCAACTGAAAAACATTGATTTTGCAGCCTGTTTAACACGAGAAAATCGCTAGCTGGCATACAAGCCACCCCTACCGGCATAACTCGCTACCCCTGTCGGGGTAGCCACCTTACCTCTTCATACTCATTGTCTACTTCGTCACAAAAGCGTTAAATATTCATCGTCCTGAAACATTGATCAGGACCTTTAATAGAACTAACTAAATATTAGGATATCGCTTATGAAGAAGAACGCTCTCAGTCTTTCAATTTCATTACTAGCTCTTGGGCTATCTTCTGCAGCACCGACATTTGCTGCCGATCAAGCTGACTCGCTAACCGCAGCTATTGCAGGCGGCGACGCAACACTTTCTTTACGTTACCGGTACGAGTACGTAGATGCTGATGATGGTTCACGAGAAGCACATGCTTCAACATTAAAAACACGTATTACTTACGATACGCTTTCATATCAAGGCCTTTCAGCACGCGTTGAAGCCGATAACAATACCGTTGTTTTTGATGACAATTATAACGATGCATCTGGCACAGATACCGACCCAGAAGCAAAAGTTGCCGACGCAACTTATACTGAAGTTAACCAGGCTTACCTAGATTATGCGGCACCTGCAGACACTTTGGTTCGTTATGGTCGCCAACGTATTTTACTAGACAACCAACGTTTTGTTGGCGGTGTAGGCTGGAGACAGAACGAGCAAACTTATGATGCATTTACAGTTGTCAATAAAAGCCTGCCTGATACAACAATCACATTATCGAATATATACAACATAAATACAGCCAAGGGTGGTAATGTTGACGGCAATGACAACCAGATATATCACCTAAACAACAAGAGTATTAAAGGCCTAAGCTTAAGCACATACTTTTATGACTTGAAAGACATTAGCGATACTTACGGTTTACGTGCTAACGGAAAGTTTGCTGCCAGTGATGATCTGTCTATCCTTTATACCGCAGAGTTTGCTCAGCAAGAAACAGACAACGCGGCAGAAAATGAAACAGATTATCTGAACATTGAAGCCGGACTAAATGTTTCTGGTATTACCGCTAAGCTTGGTTATGAACTTCAAAGTTCAGATGATGGCGCTGCTGCATTTAAAACACCTCTTGGTACTAACCACAAGTTCAACGGTTGGGCTGATCAATTCCTAGGTACACCTGCAGATGGCTTAGTTGATACCTCACTAACACTTTCAAGCAAAGCGCTTGGCCCTAAGATCGCCGTTGTATACCATCAGTTTGATGCAGACGAAGGCAATACTGATTACGGTAGTGAAATCGATATTCTTGTTGCTAAGAAGTTCACTGACAACTACTCAGGTCTATTAAAAATTGCTGACTTCAGTGCTGGTGATACAGCAGGTGGTAAGAAAGATACCACCAAAGTTTGGGTACAGTTAGCAGCGAAGTTCTAAGCGCTAATCTCCAAAGAATAGTTGCTCGCGAGGGAGGATCTTCTTCCTACTCCCTCGCTCTTTTTAGTTTGACCTCTACCTTTCTTAAGCCCCTACCTTCCCCACTCATTACCTTGAAAAGTTGCGCTTTAAGTTTCCAGCAAATATGCCGATAACTGCTAGACTTAGTCTTACTCGATAAGTCCCAATATTTTGGTACTAACTATATTAGCTATAATTTCAACACCATGGTCTGAGGACGAGAATAAATGCTCAGCGAAAATACCCAACAAACAGTTATCGCAGCAAAAGTCTCCGCCGAACTTCACCACGTTCAGGAGATCACACGAAGCTTATCAATTTCATCTAAGAATTTACGTGTTCTAGCCAAGCGTATTGGCCAAAACGCAGCCGGTTTAGCGGTACTTGCAACGTTTTATGATGAGTGCTCTCGAGAAACCATTTCTATTGCTGACTACGTTACAAAAATGACCGTTAATACCGCCTCCCAAGCAGTCAATGAATGGCGAATTAGTTTATATGAACAGAAGCTAGAAGAAGCCTGCAAAAATATTAGCCCCGAACAAGTTCCAAATACTGTTAAGCGCCACCTAGAAGAAAAGCCACGACGCGAACAAGAAAACAAAGATTTAATCAATCGATTTAATCGGGATCTTCATGATTTATTAATCGATATGCAAAAGAACATTCGAAGCATTGCCGTTATCGCCGTTAATTCTAAAATTGAAGCCCCCAGAACAGGGGAGCACAGCCCAATATTACTTGATATGGCAGAAAGTGTTGAAATCATGATTCGTAAAATTCTTAACCATATTGACACGTCACTAAAATATATATCCGATACCAACACTAAGGCTTTCCGATGAAATCACAAGTTTTATATAACGAAAAACATAAATGGGTTTGCTTTGGCAGAGACCCGGGAAAACCAGATTCTATCATCGACTCTAATCAGTATATGGTTATCAATAATAACAAAGCGGTATTGATAGATCCGGGCGGAGTTGAGTTATTCGCCCCGATGCTAAGTTCAGTGGTCAAGCATATTCCCCTTGAACAAATCACCCAGATTTTTGCCTCTCACCAAGACCCTGACATTATATCTTCACTTGGTTTGTGGGATCAGGTTATCCCTGATGCCAAGTTACACGGCCCTTGGCTTTGGGAGAGTTTTATCACCCATTTCGGAATGAACAATATCACTTATGACCCGATTCCTGACGAAGGAAAAATACTTGATGTGGCCGGGCTGTCTTTACAATTAATTCCTGCGCATTATTTACATTCATCCGGTAATTTTCATGTCTATGACCCTATTGCGAAAATCCTTTTTTCTGGTGATGTAGGTGCAGCATTAGAATCAACAGAAAGTCCTTTGTATGTTGAAGACTTTGAGTCACACATTCCTAAAATGAAGTTATTCCATCAACGTTGGATGCCATCCAATGCCGCTAAAAATGACTGGATCAAGCGTGTTCGTAAACTAGATATCGACATGATGATGCCGCAACATGGTAGAATATTCAAAGGCGATGACATCACTAAATTTTTAGACTGGTTTGAAAAGCTTCCCGTTGGCATCGCTGTTTCTGAGAGTAGTCTCTCATAATCCAAAAACACAGAAAATGACGAACAAAACATGAAAAAGACTGAACTTTTGTCCCCTGCAGGCTCCCTAAAAAATATGGAGTATGCATTCGCATATGGGGCAGATGCTGTCTATGCAGGCCAGCCCCGCTACAGCCTTAGAGTAAGAGAAAACGAATTCAATCATTTAGAAAATATTGCTAAGGGAGTTGCTCGCGCACATGAACTCGGCAAACAGTTTTACATTGCCTCCAATATCAGCCCACACAACGATAAAGTAAAAAGCTACCTCAAAGATATGGAAGAAGTCATCGCAATGAAACCTGATGCACTGATCATGTCTGACCCAGGCATTATCATGATGGTTCGTGAAAAATGGCCTGATTTACCGGTTCACCTTTCTGTTCAAGCAAATGCGGTTAATTGGGCAACCGTTAAGTTCTGGCAAAAACAAGGCCTTACTCGCGTCATTTTATCTCGAGAGTTGTCTTTAGATGAAATAGAAGAAATCAAACAGCGCTGCCCGGAAATGGAAATAGAAGTCTTTGTTCATGGTGCTCTGTGTATTGCTTATTCCGGAAGATGCTTGCTTTCTGGTTATATGACACACCGTGACTCAAATCAGGGAGCATGCACTAACTCGTGCCGCTGGAAATATCAGACTCATGAAGCAGAA
Organism: uncultured Oleiphilus sp.; assembly: GCA_913020495.1. Taxonomy (GTDB): domain Bacteria; phylum Pseudomonadota; class Gammaproteobacteria; order Pseudomonadales; family Oleiphilaceae; genus PZPK01. The sequence goes on along the minus strand of CAJWBJ010000048.1, from coordinate 22,598 downwards.
CAAACTGCTGAAGGTGAAATAGTACCTAGTACCCCCATTATCGAGACCTTCGATCCGGCTGAAAAGCCAGCGATTATTACTGACTTAAATACTCAAGCAATCAATACTAACGCAATGGAAGCAGATTCTGCCATATCTCCCCTCTATTTATTACAGGAGAAAGGCCGTCCGGGCGAGTACATGCCAGCCTATGAAGATGAACACGGCACTTACATCATGAACTCTAAAGACCTACGGGCCGTTCAACATGTTAAACGCTTAATTGATATTGGTGTGGAATCACTCAAAATTGAAGGCCGAACAAAATCTTATTACTATGCTGCCAGAACGGCCCAAGTCTACCGTCAGGCAATAGATGATGCCGAAGCCGGTACAGAATTCAAAATGGATCTAATGGATCAATTAGAAGGGATGGCTAATCGAGGGTTCACAGAAGGGTTTTATCGCCGTCATGTTCCTAGCGAGTATCAAAACTATGAAACGGGAAACTCAACCTCAACAAAGCAGCTCTTTGTTGCTGATGTCAGCAAAGTAATTCTGGATGAACAACGACTGACACTTGAAGCAAAGAACAAGTTCACAGTCGGCGACCCCGTAACACTACTCACTCCAGCCGGCAATATTCCATTCAAGGTTGGTCAGCTTTATAACAGCAAGAATAATGAACCAATGGAAGCGGCATTAGGCTCGCGCTATCAAGTTGATCTGATTATACCAGAGCTGTCCCAAATCGACATAACTCAAGACGCACTCGAAAAAGGGCTACTGGTAAGAGACTTAGCAGAATAATGTTAGAAACACCACGCCACCCTGCACTTTTCAACCTAGGCTTTCGCCCATTCTTTATGGGCGCAAGCTTGTTTGCAATTATATCTATCGGATACTGGCTTGGATTTAACCAAGGAATCTACCCGCTACAATTGAGCACACTCTCACCTTTTCAATGGCATGCCCATGAAATGATTTATGGGTATAGTATAGCGGTTATTGCTGGTTTTTTATTAACCGCCGTTAAGAGCTGGACCGGAAAGCAAACGCCTCACGGTCTTCCTCTTGCTGCATTATTCTCTTTATGGATGGCTGCCCGCATTCTTTGGCTATTCAATGAATATGCTCTCTTTTTTGCTGCCATATTCGACTTATTATTTATTTCAATTTTAATGGTGTCTGTTTCTGCGCCTATTATATTGAGCAAACAATGGCGACAACTAGCAATACTTTCCAAGCTTATTTTATTAGGTCTAGGTAATTTAGTATTTTACTTAAGCGCACTGGGGTTTATTGAAAATAATATTCATACTTCGATTTATGCTGGGCTGTATCTGGTTATTGGTTTAATTCTTACAATTGGTCGGCGCATCATTCCACTCTTTGTACAAAGTGGCGTCGATTATCCCGTCACATTGTTTAACTCCCGATGGCTAGATATTTCAAGTTTAATATGCTTTTTAGGGTTCTTTATCTCAGTTGTGTTTTTTGAAACCCACGCAATTTCTCAAGCCACAGCTGCCCTAATGGTGATTATTACCTCCATTCGAATTTTCGGCTGGTATACGCCTGGCGTCTGGAAATATCCTTTATTATGGTGTTTCTATATTGCTTTAGTATTTATTGATTTAGGTTTTCTTCTCTTTGCCATCAGCGAACCGTTTTTAATTTCGCCTTATTTGTCAGTACATGCGTTTGCTGTAGGAGGCATCGGTGTAATCACAATGGGAATGATGGCTCGCGTATCCATTGGGCACACCGGTAGAGATTTAAAAAAGCCACCCGCCAGTTTATTTTACGCGCTTGGCCTGCTAACTTTAGGAGCAGCCATACGTACGATCATTCCGGCATTTACAGATTCATCGTATTTTTTGTGGGTTAATCTATCCGGATTATTATGGTTATTAAGCTTCACATTATTTTTCAGCACTTTTTTCAAGATTTGGACCAAGCCTAGAGTTGACCAGAAATACGGTTAGCGACTAAGTGTAAAAGCTACGTATTTCAACTCCGGTTCAGGCATAATATCTCGAACTGCTTTGCTTTTATTTATCTAAGAGATTTACTCATGCAAGAATTTTCAATTTTAGCGCCTGATGATTGGCACTTACATTTTCGCGATGGTGACATGCTTAACGAAACGGTTCCTGCGACAGCTCGTTGCTTTAAGCGAGCCATCGTTATGCCTAATCTCGCGCCCCCGATTGTGAATACCAAAATGGCTCTTGCATATAAAGCGCGTATTCTTGCAGCCACGCCAGCAGAGCATGACTTTTCACCATTAATGACCTTATATTTAACGGATAACACAAGCTCAGAAGATATTATCGAAGCCTCAAAAGCAGGTATCGTCGCAGCAAAGCTTTACCCGGCTGGCGCAACAACAAATTCTGACGCCGCTGTATCATCTCTAGAGAATTTATATCCGGTACTACAGACAATGAGCGAAGTGAAAATGCGCTTATTAGTTCATGGTGAAGTGACGGATAGTCATGTTGATATATTTGATCGCGAAAAAGTATTCATTGACCAAAAACTTTCCATTATTACTGAGCGATTCAAGGACCTAAAAGTAGTTTTTGAACATATTACGACCGCAGATGCTGCTCAATTTGTACTCGATTCATCAGAAAATGTCGCTGCCACTATTACACCACAGCACCTGTTATTGAACCGTAATGACTTACTTGTCGGCGGTATTCGACCACATAATTTTTGTTTGCCCGTCTTAAAACGAAATACTCATCAAGAAGCGTTAAGACAAGCTGTCGCCTCAGGCTCCAATAAGTTTTTCTTAGGAACTGATTCAGCACCCCATGAAAAGCAACAAAAAGAGTCAGCTTGCGGCTGCGCAGGATGCTACAGTGCATGGAGTGCCATTGAACTATACGCACAGATATTCGACGAACTTAACGAACTTGATAAACTAGAAGGCTTCGCTAGCCACTATGGCCCGGATTTCTATGGACTCCCTCGCAACAAAGAACATATCACTTTGGAACGCCATGAATGGCAAGTTCCTTCTGAATGCACCTTAAAGAATGGCGAATCTATTGTGCCCTTTTATGCTGGATCAACACTAAATTGGCGCTTAAAGATCCCACAATAAAAATAATACTCGCAACACCTTAAAGCAATCGTTTCACTGGCCGATTTATATACGAGCGGGCCATTAAAAAAATTATTGTAGATATACACATGCAGACTAAACTTAGTCTGATATCCGCCTGATTTAAATGCGCACTCATCATGTATAAAACAGATGTACAGAAAGTATTATCTAAATTTTGCTTTAAGGTTTCTAAATGAAGTTTGAATATGCTTGGCTTTTATTTTTACAAGTACTAACAACTCTATGGCTAGTAATCGCGCCACCAGTTCCAAACTACATCATCGCACCACTTGTTTTCATGACGATGATTGTTGGTTTTATGGTGTGGCAACGTATTCAAAACGCTCTAATACCTCACGACCAAACACCTAGAGCAAAACGGACCGCTCATGAAAAACAAAAACAGGCTGTACTCTTAAAGCAAATTGAAACACTTCAACAAACTCGTATGAGTGAAATTGCAGAAATCACCGCGAAAGCACAAGGCATTACTGAAACCCAGGCAGATGACTCCACTCGCATTGCAGACTCACTCTCTAAATCTGAGCGACTTGCAAAAAAACTTTCTAGATCTTTAGATGACAATTTAGAGCCAAGCCAGCAAGAAAATCTAGATAATTTCGGTAAAATCTCTACGAAAGCCCTTAATCACTTACTGCTTCAATTTGAAAGTATTCAAGAAGCATCCATCACTTTAAATAATAATTTTGACCAGATTGATGCAAGCTTTAAAGAAGTAATTGAAAATCTCGATGAAATTAACAAAATAAATTCTCAAACAAATCTTTTAGCATTAAATGCAGCCATAGAAGCAGCAAGAGCGGGTGATGCAGGTAGAGGCTTTAGCGTAGTCGCAGATGAAGTGCGCGCACTATCCGTTAGAACAGATGAGTTTAACGAACGAATCAGCGCCAAATTGGCCGATACTGAAACGATGTTCAAGCAATCCGTTGAATCACTAGACATTGCCGCTCAAGCAGATTTAACCGAAACTCACAATTCACAGAGTACGTTAAATGAGTTATGGGAAACATTAAAACCCGTTGACCCTGAACTCAATCCAAACTTAAACCTAATCGCTGAACTAAAAGAAGAGTTAGCCCTGTTAAATAATAGCGCCCAAAAAGATCAACATACGACCGACACCTTACAAACGTTTTCATCCTCGGCAGCAAAAAAAGCTGATCACTTTACTCGCTTTTTCACACCATTATTAACTGGATTTTCAGCTCTTTATAGCTGTGAAAGTGAAAGTAAGCGCGACCAATTAAGGGATAAACTTAGTAAAGATATTCACTCTTTGAAGTAGCAAAACTGATATCAATGACTATGTCGTTAACAAATGGTAACATTGAGCCAATTAAAGATACATAATATTCAACTACCATTAGTAGATTAGAATTAACATTTTTTATATCTATATCGATCAATTATTTACCCTTAATCTTTGAGTACAATGCCCAGTTTGCACAAGTTATTGACATCTTTTTCATACCTGCTTTTTTTGAAACCCTTCACGCTGACAGTGGCCGGCTTATTACTTATTGCCTGCGGTAATGACCCCCAAGAAAAACAAAATTATGTGAATGGCAATGCTGTTAAAGGCATCATCACAAATGGTATTGTTAGTGCTTATATTATAAGTGCCAATAAATCAGACACAGATAATGCCTCACGACAGCTTCTCGGCCAAGCACGTACAAATAGCTTGGGCGAATACAGTTTGCCTAGTCCAGCACTAAACAATGACGCCTTAGTAGTACTTGAACTTACAACTGATTCACAATCAACAATGCGCTGCGACCTGACTGAAGGCTGCTTATATTCCCAAAATTCTTTAAATAATCAGCTTGCGCAGTTTGGAGAAGAGTTACCTCTACCAACAAACTTCAAATTACTAGGCTATCTATCCGATACAACAAATAGAAGAGCGTTTCTTTCACCTCTCAGTCATATTACATATGTAACCGCCAACTCACTCCCTGGCGGCCTTTCTACCCAGAATATAAATATCGCTACCAAATGGGTCGCTCAAACCTTTGATTTGGAAAACAACGCATTAACCATCAAGACTCCAGATATTACCGCTTTATCTAGTCTAAGTGACCTAAGTGATCAGCAACTACAACAAGGGGTACTCAGTGCCGCATTCTATTCGATAGCCATGACTGACGCATGGTCTAACGAAGAAATAGATCTAGATTCCCTCCCCCTTAAAGATATTTTTAGCAACTCGGCCTCTTTGGCACAAGCTCTTTCGGAGCGACTAAGTCAGGAGCAAAACAACTACGCGAGTGCATTATCGATTATAGGTACCGATTCAAATACAAGATATCAAGAACTTGCAAATCAAGATTTAGCAATCACCCAACAACCCAGTTCAATTAGCGTTAATGAAGAACAAAGCTTTTCCCTGCACGTTCAAGCCGGTGGCGAAGGCCCCATTTCATACCAGTGGAAAAAAGACGATCAAGAAATAGTCGGCGCCAACTCATCTAGTTACGGCCTCGCAAACGCAAGCATAGATGATGCTGGAAGCTATAGCGTCACCATTTCCAACCCAAGCGAAACACTCACATCACTTTATGCTTTGGTCTTAGTTAATAAAGTGGTTGAACCAATAGTGATTTCTCAACAACCTCAAGCATTAAATCTAACGGCCGGCGACCCACTGAATTTATCTGTTAGTATTTCAGGTGATGGCCCTGTGAGCTATCAATGGCAAAAGGAAGGGTCTATTCTTCCAGGGCAAACGAATAGTACGATAAACATTGCCTCTAGTAGCAAGACAGACGAAGGGAATTACCGGGTAATAATTACCAATCCAGTCAGCGAAATAAGCTCTAATTTTGTCAGTGTCATTGTTAATATTCCTGTTGAGCCAGTATCTATCACAAATCAACCACAAGACCGTACCGTCACTTCCGGTACAGCAGTAAGCTTGACAGTTGACGTAACCGGGGGCGGTTTTATCAGCTACCAGTGGCGTAAAGATGGCATTAATATACATAACGCTTACGAGAACCAATTACTATTGTCAGCAACAGGCTTGGATGACTCCGGCCTCTATGACGTCACTGTTAGTAACAGCCGTGGCAGCATCACATCCCAAACAGCTACAGTAAGTATACTTCCTTCAGAGATACCTATCTCCATCACCCTACAGCCAATATCAAAGACTATTTATATTTCTAACGAGATAAACCTCCGAGTCGCAGCAAGCGGTGATGGGCCACTAAGTTACCAATGGTTCTTTAATGGCCGAATCATTTCAGGCGCTAATCAAGCCGAGTATTCTGTAAGTGGTGCAACACTAAGTCATCAGGGAAGTTACTCCGTCGTAGTAAACAATGAATCTAGCAGTGAAGAGTCGCTCGCAGCTCTAATCACTCTAAAAGCTAAACCATCTGTACAACTAACATGGGCCGTGCCAACAGCAAGAGAAGATGATAGCCATCTGGATATTACTGAAATCAGTGCCTACACTATCGAGTATGGCTATTCGCCCTCCACAATAGCCGGAAATATTCGACTACCTGAAGCTAACACCACTCAATATACCCTGTCAGAACTTGACCCAGGCACACTCTATGTTCGAATGGCAACCATCGACACCTCTGGAATTCAGGGGAAATTTACTGAATGGGTTAATATCATTATTGAATAATTAAGCTTTCGTGAATGAAAGCTTAGCATGCTCTACTTTTGACTTATCATTTCGACCAACTCTTGACGATTACCGCACCTACCGCATCGCTTTATACTTTCTGAGCTTTACTTAAATGAGATTTGGGTATTTAAACCACTAACCTCAGAAAACTATAATTCATACACTTCCAGGTCATCCTCTTCACCGTCTTTCACAAAATAATACGACAACATAGGCAATAATGTCAGGGCACCAACCATATTCCATAAAAACATAAAGGTGAGCAATATTCCCATATCAGACTGAAATTTTATTGGTGAAAATATCCACGTCGCAGTACCAATGGCGAGCGTTAACCCTGTAAAAGCAACAGCCTTTCCCGTTGACCGCAAAGTATGAAAATAAGCTTGCTGTAAAGTGAGCCCCTCTTCCAGGAATTCTTCTAAGCGACTATAAATATAGATACCATAATCAACACCTAACCCTACCCCAAGCGCTATAATAGGAAGCGTTGAAACCTTTACACCAATCCCCAAATAAGCCATCAGAGCCGTGCATAAGACAGAGGTCATCACCAAAGGTAATACAATACAAACAACCGCTCTCATTGAACGATATGCAAGAAGCACCATAAAAGCGACAACAGCATAGACAACCAACATCATTAAGGTTTGTGATGCCTCAATGATTTGATTTGTTGCCACCTCTATTCCTGCATTTCCAGCCGCCAAAAGAATTTGAATATCTTCAGAGGTAAAATTCGAAGTAAATTGCTCAACAGTATCAACAACCCCTTGCAAGGTTTCTGCTTTGTGATCATTTAAGAATATAAAAATTGGCGCCAAACTACAGTCACCATTAATAAAACCAGCCGGTACGTATTGAAGCGATGTATCTATAATTTTTTGGTTTCGAGATAGTTCATACCATTTGTAACTACCTTCATTGAATGCTTTTGTTACCGCCTTTGAAACATTTACAATCGACATGCTCAATTGCACCCCATCAGTATGATTCAAATCCCACTGCAAACGCTCCATCTTATCCATCGTGGCGTACGAGTTACATTGTTCCTTTGGCGTTGTCACCATTAACACCATGACATCTGCACTGGTTGAATAATTTGAGGTGATAAAAGCGTTATCCAGATTATAACGAGAATCAGGGTGAAGCTCAGGGGCCCCTGCATCCAGCTCGCCAATTTTCAAATCTTGAGAAACATATAAACCAAATGCCAAGGCAAACTGAGCAGTAATAATAAAAATTATCGCATATTTATGCGTCGCTAACTGAGCAATACGTGACCACATAGGGCTAGGATTTTTCTCGACATACTGAACATGCCTAATACCATGTTTAGTCACACCAAGATACGACATCACTATCGGTAGTAAAATCATGTTCGTAATAATAATACTGATAATTCCAACACTTGCACCCACCGCAAGATCTTTAATCACATCGACATCAATCAAAACTAAAGAAAAGAATCCAATTGCATCACTAACCAAGGCCAGTAATGCAGGTAAATAATGATGCCTAAACGTGGTAATTGCAGCTTCTTTATAGTCATGACCAATTCCCACCTCGTGAGTCATGCTATTTATATACTGCACGCCATGACTGATAGCTGTAGCAAATACAATAAAAGGAATCAATACAGAATAAGGGTCTAAACCATAACCGAGGCTATGCATTAATCCCATTTGCCAAAAAACAGCAATGATAGAGCATATCACCGTTGCAAAAGTACTAATTGCACAACGAGAGTAGGTGTATAACAAGACAGTAGTAATCATCACCGCTATAAAGAAAAAAACGGCAATCGCCGACATACCTTCAATCAAGTCGCCAATTTTTTTAGCAAAGCCGACAATTTGAATATTTACAAATGAGTCAGGTCCTGCGTATTTCTCGCGTATTTTTTCCTCTAACAATAAAGAAAATTTTAAGTAATCTAATGATTCTCCTGTTTCAGAATTTTTCTCCAACAAAGGAACATAAACAATCGTAGACTTGAAATTATTCGCTACGAGCCTACCCACCTCTCCAGACTTCAAAATGTTCTGACGCAGTTGGTCCAAGCTTTCATCACTACCATCATAGGTAGTGGGTATCACAGTTCCGCCCTGAAACCCTTGCTCTGTTACTTCAACCCAGCGTACATTTGGTGTCCAAAGAGACTTCAAACCACTCCGATCAACACCTGGCAGATAGAAAACCTCATCACTGATTTTTTCTAAAGCCTTCATATAATCAGTAGAAAAAATATCTCCCTGCTTTGCCTCAACTGAAATACGAATAAAATTCGCCAGGTTTTCCACATCACTTTTGTGTTCAAGAAAGTTAATAATATAAGGATGCTCAAGCGGAATCATCCGCTCAAGACTAGCATCTGGCGTCACCTTGCTAGCTTGATACGAGAGGAAGATCGTTACTAAAAGAAATATAACGAGTACTACCATCCGGTTATTAAAAACCAGCTTTTCAATGAATGGCTCTGCCAGTTTGGCACTTAATTTATCTGAGCTATGTTGCATAATTTTCTTTTTATTTGTTCATACAGTCTTAAAATAAACCACATGACTGCCGAGAAAGTAGAATATTAAAAAGTATAGACCAAAGTTCTGAATACCCCTTTGTTATTGCAACGTTATCCCTTTTTCACCCGCAATTACTAAACGAACACCATTTATAGTTTCTACCGCATTATAAGCATCCAGATTAATACGCTCACTTAACAAGAAACTTTGGCCATCATCATAACTTGTCAATACTGTTCCAGAGAACCCCACCAACGTAATCACACCATTGTCGCTTAAACAGGACCCAGCCAAACTTGTGTCCGCAGGAGTCTCTATATTCTGCCAACTTTGACCATCATCACTCGATTTGAAAACATTTCCCCTTAAGCCATAAACCAAAACTTCATGTTGATTTTTTGTACGCTGTATCCCAAAAAAAGACCCCTGGTAAGGGCCATACAAGGTCTCCCATGAAACACCTTGATCATAAGAAGCAAATAAAGCACCCGCCTCTCCTGCAATAAGTAGAGCACCGCCTTTAATTTTTTGGATTGCATTTAAATGGTAGCGATCAATATTTTCTAAGCGGTTAGCAGCAAATTGCCAAGTTTCACCACCATCAGCGGTCATAAAGAAAAAACCATAAGCTCCGACAACATAACCTTGATTTTTGTTTTCAAACCAAACATCTAAAAATGGATTTGCAGGTCCCATTTTCGCATCAAATTCTGCGTCAGATAAGGCATACTCAGCATCTTCTATTTCATAGAGCAAGTCTTCTTTAGTCAGCTCATCAGCAGACTCATAAGCTAGCTTCAAACTATCAACCTGCTGCTTTACCCGATCAAGAATCACCTGATTGGCCTGATAACCATCAAACTGTTTCACCCAGGAAACTCCACCATCTACAGAGTGTAAAATGACACCACCATGCCCAACAGCCCAACCATTTTTTTGATCACTAAAATATAATGCCGTTAAAGCATTCGAAACGGGCACCTCAGCCTGACGCCAGGTTCCACCTAAATCATCCGAATAGACGATTAACCCTCGCTCCCCCACAGCAAGTAAACGCTTACCTACTTTTTGAACATCAATAAACAATGAGTTTGATACATTGCTATACCTATGAGAAGCCGTATCCAAGCGTCCGCTTGATTGGCTTGACGCGAACACAGGCGTGGACAAAAATAAAAACAAGCAGACTTTAACTGCTAATACGCGATGAGCCCTCATGATACTTCCATAAATAACATACTTATAAATTCGAAAAGTTAACTTAAAAGTATTGCACACGATGAAAACCATATTGTAGCGATATGTTTCTGAGCGTAATTTTTTGTATTTAACTCAAAAGGAGTTCGTGACAAGAACATAAAACCATGATTAGACTATTGTCATACAATAAAAATCATCCAACTATTAAATAAGAAGAATATGCCAAAAATAACCATGAGAGATGGACATGCCATTCATATAAGAGAAGTAGGTAAGGGAGGCATACCTATCATTTTGCTACATGGATTTGGAATGCAGTCTATGCACTGGCTACCTTTCGCACTACCTTTAGCCAAGAAATTTCATTTCCTGATTCCTGACTTAAGAGGCTTTGGGCATTCTCACTTAAGCCCATACAACCAGAACTGCGTCATTAGTAACTATGCTGACGATCTTGCCGATATCATCAACCATTACCAATTAAAACGATTTAAGTTAGCCGGCATATCAATGGGCGCGTTTGTCGCCCTTCAATACCAACAAACATATGGAGATGAAAAAGTAGAAGGCTATATGCACATAGACCAAAGCCCTCGCACTCATAATTGTGATGATTGGTCTTGGGGAATTTTTGGACAGGACAACATCACAAGACTAAACGAAGCAAAAATACTCATCAGAAAATTAATCCCCTACATCGAAGCCAAAACCCCTTATTCTGAGTTACCGGCTCATCTCAAACACTCATTGTGGCAAGACTTAGGTGATTTTTTTGCTTCTGCATTATCTAAAAACTATCAAAAAAAATTAGCTCAAAAAGTTTGCGCTAATGAACGGCTAATCAAAAACCTAATGCCCACAGAAAACTGGCCAGCCTATATTTATTGCCTAAAAGCTTACATTGAGCAAGATTACAATATGCTTGCCACTTTTGAAAAACTTAGCACGCCAGTATCATTACTTGTAGGTCTAAAATCTGAAATGTACCCCTCAGGAGGGCAACTAAGGATTGCTGACCACACTAAAAACTGTGAAGTTATCCCTTTTACTAATAGTGGCCACACACCTCTGATCGACCAACCCTTGAAGTTTATAAATGAGTTGCGACGCTTTTCAGCGGCTTAATACCTAGTCCCCATACAAAATACGTTGGGACTTTTACACAACTCATCCCCGTCACTCCGACAGTCTTTTCAGCCGAAGTGACGGTACTATTTAGTTAAACTGCTCTCAAGCCAATCATTTGCTCTATTTAAGTTGTTTCTCATTCAAATATACAATATATTAGATAAAACTAATTTAGATAACTCTAATATATGAACACTCTTCAAGACTTGGAAAAAAATGCTTCTCAAGCCGCAAAACTACTCAAAACCATGGGTAACGAAAAACGCTTAATGATTTTATGCTCATTATTAAATAAGCCCTTATCAGTTAGCGCTTTAAATGAATTGGTCCCTCTAAGTCAGTCAGCCTTATCTCAACACCTGCACACACTACGAGAAGCACAATTAGTAAAAGCAAAAAAAGAAGGTCTATCTGTTATTTACTCCGTAAATGGCGACGATTCAATAAAGGTACTTCATGTGTTGAAAGAAATTTTTTGCTCTGAATAGGAAAACGAATCATGTACGACATTTTCAGCAACTACAGCTCCGCCCTTTTAGGTGGTGCTATTATTGGTCTTTCTGCCTGCTTAATGATGCTGTTTTATGGCCGCATTACAGGAATTAGCGGGCTCATCTGGAATACAGTTCAAAATCGCCGAAGTAGTTTTTCATCTAGTGGTATTTTTTTAGGCGGAATGATTATAGGCGCACTATGCGTCGCTTACGCAACAGACATAGAAACACCCCCCATCCATAGCAACGTATTCATTATTATTTTATCGGGCTTATTAGTCGGCTATGGCACTAAACTGGGAAGCGGTTGCACAAGTGGCCATGGGATATGCGGCATCAGTCGACTCTCCATAAGATCACTGGCTGCAACAGGTACATTTATGACAAGTGGCATTGCAACCGTTTATTTTATGAGGCACTTAATATGACAGGCACTCAAAAACAGAGCATTCATTTAACCTATGCCTGTTATTACTTTATTTTCGGCGCACTCTTTGGTGCAGGTTTATCTATTTCAGGGATGACCGATCAAAATAAAGTACTCGGATTTCTGGATCTGTTTGGCGAATGGGACCCTACCTTAATATTCGTTATGGCCGGTGGAGTTGTCGTAACATTTATTGGATACAGCGCCATTTTCAAAAGGAAAATGCCGATTTTGAGTAAAGCCTTTATGCTACCGAAAACTACAGTCATTGATATAAATTTAGTGCTAGGCTCTGCACTATTTGGCATTGGGTGGGGATTATATGGCTACTGCCCAGGGCCCGCGATTGCATCACTAGCACAACTAAACTGGGAAACTTTCTTATTTGTATTTGCAATGATTGGGGGAATGTTCTTGCGCTCAAAACAAGAAAGCGCAAAATAATAAACTTTAGTCATTTTCTTTTTGAACAAGGATCCAAGGCTTGATCACTAAAGTCCACAACTGAGCATCCGCCTCATACCACTGTAGAGCCTGCTCATCACTTACTTTTTGAACAGTCTTGTCATCTAGCCATTGTTGAAATAACGGAGCATTATCCGCTGAGAGTTGCTCCGCAACAACAAGTAAGTCCTGACTCGCTTTAACATGTAAAACCAAACCACTCGCAAAAAAAGTCTGCAGCTCACGCCATGGAGCCCTTGCTGTCTCTAAATTTAGTTTTTCAGAAAGTGGAACTTGGTTTTTTTCCATGAACAGAACACCTCATTAATCAATATCAGTAACTTGAAATAAATGGTTAAAGTATATCGGCCTATAACTAAAAGCCAAAACTAGAATAGCGCGAATTCAATCATTAACAAGCAGGATAAAGCAAGTAAATTAACCGACTTAATCTTCCCAAAACGCTTTCAAACTTTCACAATAAGCCTCTTCTCTGGACAAACCAACATCCAATAACTGCTCATCAGAAAGCAACTTTAATTGTTTTCGGGTTTTATGATGCCTCAACCAAACCTGAACTAGCTCATAAAACCTTTTCTTAGGGAATGTAATATTTAGAAAAGAATTTCTTACTTTAAATAGATAAATAACCATAGACAGCCTCCGTATAAGACAACTATAGTTTGAATACATATATTCTATCAAACGACATTTTCTACCATTAACATAAGATATTCTTAAGCGTGAATCATGAAAATCAGATCATTAACAGGACTATATTATTTCCATATTGCTGCCACACACCTAAGCTTCAAAGAGGCGGCAAATTATCTCTCAGTGACTCAAGCAGCCATCAGCCAGCAAGTGCGGGGATTAGAAGACCGTTTGGGAACAAAGCTATTTATTCGCTCTCACCGGCAAATCTCTTTAACTCGTGACGGACAGTTGCTACATTCACATACCACTGCAGCGTTCACCTCGCTGGAAGAAGGCGTATCGCAACTTAAAACTGATAGCGACCCTTACACATTAAAAGTATCTGTATTACCCTCATTTGCCTCACTATGGTTAGTACCAAGATTAGGTTCATTTAATAAACAGCACCCCGAAATTTCTGTATTACTACTCCCTGACAACACACTAACCGATTTTAAAACTCAAGATATTGATATTTGTGTTCGTTACGGAATAGGCCGTTACGATGACGTGCAAACAGTTCCCCTTATGGGAGATTACTTATACGCAGCCTGCCACCCCAGCTACCAAAAAGAACAATCTATTGAACAAGTGAGTGATTTAAAAGGATGCTTATTACTTGAGGATGCGCGACCTGACATGAACTGGGACTACTGGCTTAAACAGCTAGGAAAAGAATCCACAAGCTACCCCTCAGCATTGAAATACGAAGGGTCTAACCTAGTGGTAGAAGGCGCAATAGCCTCTCAAGGAATCGCATTAGTTCGGCATTCGCTAGCAGCCAAATTCGTTCGCTCTGGTGCACTAGTCAAACTATTTGAGCAGCAAGTGGCCTCTGATTTTATATACTGCCTTGCAGCGCCTGAACGTCATTTTGAACGAGAGAAAGTTAAATTATTTTGCGAATGGATACAAAAGGAAGTCAAACAATTCCAAAAAAACTATACATAACAAACACCTATACACAGGCGTTTGTTATGCTGAAGTAAAAGTAAATATTAAGAAGTTATGACCTTAAGAAGCCATAGTCGGCTGCACTAAGTCCTCAATATAGCTGGCAACAATATCAGTTCTATGAAGCTCTATTTGAGTAATGAAACGATTAATAATCCGCTCAGGGGAAGGGAATAATTTTGCATCCCCGACTAAGCCAAACTGAATTTGACCTGCATAACTAATAATACTCAAACCCAAGCCCAAATCACCCGTTTGCGGCACCCAAAACATCTGCTCTTTTATACGCGCGCCCGCAATATAACGAGGTTTTTTAGGGCCTGGAACATTTGATAAAACAGCGCTAGTCTTATTACCAAAACTTTCTAATACTGTTTTTTGAACCCCTGTAGGCATCAAACCTGCTGCGTATAAAATACCGTACGATAAAGCAGGTTGAAGTGATTGCTTTAAAGCAATCATATCGTGCTTTATTTTATAAACACGTTCCAAAGGATTTTCAATACCAACAGGAAGCGGCACAAAAACAGTACCAAAGTAATTACCTAATTCTTCTGGCACACCACCCGCATCCATTTCGTCCTCTGAGCGGATATTAACAGGTAAGGTAATATGTATATGTTTACCCTCTACATTTTTACCGGCTGCCATAAGTTCTTCACGAAAAGCACCTGCAACACACGAGAGCAATAAGTCATTAATTTTACATCCTACGACCTTCGCTATACCGTAAAATTTGTCAAAGCTTAAAGGTTCAGACCAGGCGCAGGTCTTTCTCACACCTAAACGCCCTTTCAAAACTTCTTTAGGGTCTGCAGGCATAGTTGCCAATTGAGCCAACTCCGCGACAGCTCTCACACCATCACCAATAAGCTCTCGAAATGCGTCTTGATTTTTAAATATAGAGACGCCATCAGAAGATATTTTCTTTGCAAAGGACTTGTATTTATCTGCACGAATGACCGCAGAATCAAGCGCTCTTTGATAACGAGGCCATTCATAATTCATTTCTTTAAATGAACTCACTTCATCATCAGAAAAGTGCTCTTGTTTGTGCACAGCAAGAGGCAAAGGCGTCACATTAGAGCTGGCATCAGTTATCGAATTAAATACTGAAATTAAGGCCAAACCATCAGCATAACTATGATGAACCCGTAAAATAACGGCATTGCCACCCTTATAGTTTTCAACAAATAGGATTTGCCACAAAGGTTTTGATTCATCGAAGGGTACGCTGACAAGATCAGCGAGAAAATATTGCAGTATTTTTTTATCCGCAGCACCTGCTAGCGCTACTTTTTTCACATGGTTATCAATATCAAAAAACGGGTCATTTTCCCAAAAATACTGTCCTGACTTCAACACCGGCCGAGTCATAAAACGAGGAAAAGACAAAAATCGATTAATAATCGTATTTCTAAAATCAGAAAAGTCCATCCGCTCAGTGACCAACATTGCATTAATGATCATCAAGTTGCAGGGAGAATCCATTCTTAACCACGCTGTATCAGCGCCATTTAATGGTTTTCTGGCAGAATCACTCACACCGGTCTCCTTTTAATTATTTTAATTTTCAATCAGGATCATAGAACTGCATAAAACCATCAATATAGCAGACCAGATGAAAAATATTACTTTATCTACCAAATATTAATAGTCAGGCGTTACATAAACAGTGCAAAAATTAACATAAATTACAATTCTTAACATCCGTTTTTTCACTACGTCTGCCATAATTAATTCAATCGTTTACATACGTTTGTTAGCACAACACATAAGGATTGTTCAATATTTGTTCATTTACTTATTCCATTGTACTTATAGCAGCGTATACTTATTGAAAAATAATCTAACATTTGTCAGAAAAAGATAGATATATCTAATCTAGGGCAAGTGCAGTCATTGAGACACTAGCTCATGGCGGTTATTAAAATAAAAGCAACCTGCATTAATTCGAGTTGCTAAGGTATGAAGAGGTATTTTGATTATGCAAGCTATTCACGCAAGAAAGCTAATCAAGCCGATTGAGCAAAGCTACACCGAAATGTTTTCTGGCAAAGTGTTTACCGTGGGTAAAGGAGCTGTCAGCGTTCGTAATCACAGTGGCGAAGCAAAACATACGGTTATTGGTGTGCATGGTTTTTTAGAAAATCATTGTTATTTCACACAACTCTATCAAGACTCTTCTACTGAACTGATTCTATTAACATGCAGCAATTATCATGTTCCTGTAAGTGGCCCAATGCCAGAGCCTGCCGAATGGGAAGTTCCTATTAAATACCTGGAAGCAACCATCGATTACGATGCATGTATTCTGAACCAAACATTAGAAAATTTACCAAGCACCACTAACGTTCGTATTCACGGCCACTCCCGAGGCGGCGCCGTCATATTACAAGCTTTAAGCCAGCGGCCTGAGTTATACGAAAATGTAGAGCTAATTTTTGAAGCCCCTGCTCTGCCCGGTGGAAAAACGCACCCACTTGTTTCTGCATTATTAGAGCCTGTTAGCCATGGCATGTGGCCTTGGATTATTCGATTTATTAATAGCACACCCTCATCGTCCTACGGACAAATGTTTTTCGGAAAACTGAATAAACGCAAAAAGCAGCTATTGAATAAAATGTTCAGTGCAACAAAAGACCATTTAACAATTGTACGAAATATAGAAGATTTATTTGATTGGATGGACAGAGCAGATCATTCTGTTTATAAGCTAATCAAACACGGAACCTTTCTTATTCCAAAAATGGATCGTATTTTAGATAGAGAACTCATGCTCAAAAGTGCCTTACATAGCCCTAATTCAGTGCGTATTATTGAAACTGATGCCATGAGCCATTTTATCACCTTGGATGACCAGAAGTGGATCCCTGCAATGCATACTATTCCGTCTGGAAACACTGCCGAAATAGTAAAAAAAAATATGACTAAAGTATTGAAAAAACGAAAGGTTGCCGCATTTGCTTAAATGCGGCCAAGCATTAAATACCCTCGCGCTTAAGTAGCGCGTTCATCCTCGTAAATTCTACAAATACATCTCGCGAATCAAGTCTCATTTTTATAAAATCGTATTCTAAATGAATAAAGCCACTTCCAGTCTTGAAGAAAATACGATAAATACATGTCCAGAGATAAAATTCAAAACACTAAAACATCCAACAAAGCAGCACTAGCACTGAAGGCTGTCATGCTCGCTTATCATGACTTTCAAGTTGAGAAACAGCGCTATCATGTCTCCCAAGAATTGATCTTGCTCACCCATTGGCAGAGTGAGCGACTCAAGCACACCCACCAAGACCTGTATTGCGCACCGAACTACACACAAGGTCTACAATTTTTATTTGATGAGCTCTATTCCGCCAAGGACTTCACTGGCCGAGATCGTGACCTGGAAAGAGTTTTTCCAAAAATTGTCAAATTACTCCCCAAGACTATCATCGATACGGTCAGGTTACTGGTTGAGCTTAATTTACTCACCCAAACCCTTGACCATGAACTAGCCAAAACGCTATTTCATGAACTGAAATACACCAGCATCAACGAAAATAACTATTGCGAAGCTTATCGATGCTGCAATAATCAAGCACAACGAACCCATCAAATAAGACTAACGTCTGAACTGGGTGAAAAACTGGATAAATATGCCAGAAGCTCTTTCATCAACTTTTCTTTAAAAATCACAGAAACACCCGCTGAGATGGCAGGATTAAGTGAGCTCCACGCCTTCATTATGAGAGGCTTTGACTCATTTCATAGTATGAAAGACGTCAAAGGACTGATGAACACATTAACCCAAAGGGAATCTCAGGTTCTCGATAATATTTTTACAGGCCATGAACGGCCATTCGTCATTAGGAATGCTTAGTATGACCCCAAAAAAGACACAAACAAATCCAGATAGAATCTCAGTAGAAGTCAAAAACCAAATTGCCTTCGTTAAACTCAACCGTGCAGACAAACTTAATGCTTTAGATATGCAGATGTTTGAAGCGATCGTAAAAGCCACTAAGCAATTGAAAAAGAATAAAGAAATTCGGGCCATTATTCTTTCTGGTGACGGCGCTGCATTCTGCTCTGGTTTAGATGTTAAAAGCATGTTTAAGAATCCGCTTGTTGCAGTAAAACTGCTTGTTAAACCGGGCACCAAGGTTTCCAATCTTGCACAGGACGTCAGTTATCTATGGCGAGACATTCCAGTCCCGGTTATTGCGGTTACTCACGGAAAATGCTGGGGAGGCGGCTTTCAAATTGCACTCGGGGCAGATTTTCGCTACACGACGCCTGATTGTGAGTTTTCAATTATGGAGTCACGCTGGGGCTTAATTCCTGACATGGGCGGTACGATTACACTCCGGGAACTGGCAAATATCGACATCATCAAAGAATTAGCCATGACCGCGCGAATATTCAATGGTGAAGAAGCAAAACAGCTTGGCTTAGTCACTCATGTGTACGACGACCCAATGGATGAAGCGATCAAGTTTGCAGAACAAATAAAGCAACGCTCGCCAGATGCCATTGCCAGCACAAAATTACTTTTCAACAAAACATGGTTAAGTACGATTAAACAAGCACTTAACTGGGAAACAAAGTTGCAACGAAAGCTTATCGGCCGCTATAACCAGCGCGCGGCTATAAGCCAAGGAACAAAAGGCCAAACAGCAAAGAAATTTAAGCAACGTACATAAAGCCCGTATATAAGCGTGTCAATTAAAAGCCAGCCTTAAATTTCAAACATTTTTTGGCTGGGTTTAACTATTCAATTTTTATACAAAGCTGCTCTGTATTTCACACAAAACAGATATCATTTACTTTTTAAAATCAATCTCAACAAAGTCGCTTCCTTTGATCTGACGAAGATAAACACTTGATTTAAAAAGCACCTAACAGCAAAATTTTTATTCCCTTTTTTTATGAGAAACAAATAAGACATGGTTAGCGTCCCACGCAGATAGGTCTATACTTGAATTAGTCTTATTCTATTCAAGTCGAGCCCTACCGGAGTTTGCTTTGATGCCTGCAATTAATGACCACATCCGCACCCTTCTCAGGTGGCAACTTGTTGCAATTTTACTGACGTTTATTCCTGCCGTTAGCGCTGCCCCGTTGAAAGTTACCTTCGTAAACCCAGGTTACGCTTCCCAAGGTTTTTGGAAAGAAGTCACTGACACGATGAAAGCTGCCGCAGAGCAACTAGGCTTTGTACTCGACGTTCATTATGCTGACCGGCAATGGCCAAAGATGGTACGTAAGACGGAACATATCATTTCACAAGCTGATCAACCTGATTTTTTAATCTTGGTTAATGAATATCAACAAGGCGCTCGTTTACTGGAGATGGCTGAC
This sequence comes from uncultured Oleiphilus sp., assembly GCA_913020495.1. Taxonomy (GTDB): domain Bacteria; phylum Pseudomonadota; class Gammaproteobacteria; order Pseudomonadales; family Oleiphilaceae; genus PZPK01. The sequence goes on along the minus strand of CAJWBJ010000048.1, from coordinate 2,614 downwards.
AAAGCAGGTATCCCTACTTTAATGCTGTTAAATAGTTTGACCAATGAACAGCAAGCCACTTTTGGAAAACCACGAGAACAATTGAAGAACTGGTTGGGGAGCTTAACCCCTGATAATGAAACAGCGGGTTATGAGATGGCGCAGTCTCTAATACCTTCCCAAAAGATGAACCCTTCTGAATCAATCGCACTTTTAACGTTAGCGGGTGACAACAGCACTCCTGCCTCACTATCACGCCTGAGAGGTTTGAACCGAGCCTTAACAGATTTTCCCTTACTAAAAGAGCAACGCCGTATCTCCGTTAACTGGTCTTCAGATCAAGCCTACAAACGAACTCAATTATGGCTACAAAGTGGTCAGGCTTTGGGGGCTGTCTGGGCAGCAAATGATGCTATCGGCTTAGGGGCGCTAAAAGCTGTTCGTGAGGCAGGGCTTAAGCCCGGCATAGATGTTACAATTTCAGGCTTAAACTGGTCTTCAGAGGCGATTAAACACGTAATAGATGGACAGATAACGCTAACCCATGGCGGACACTTTCTTGCAGGCGCATGGATTATGATCATGTTATATGACTACGTGAATGGGCATGATTTTGCGGCCGTTTCTACTGAAGTCCTTTTTCCCATGACAGCGATTGACCAATCCAATGCACAGACATATCTGGAACAATTTGGAAACAAAGAATGGCCTCGTATTAATTTCAAAAATTTCTCCTTAAGTCACTCTTCTACGCCGGGCAGTTATGACTTTACGATAAATAAGTTGCTCCAATCGGTGAGTAAATGAATTTTGAACCGATGCCCCCATCGACCCCTCTCCCTTCGAGTAGTTTGGCTGTTCGTCAAGCACGGTTAGCACTTAGTCTTGCATTATTGGCAGGCTTACTGATGGCGATCATTCAAATTTATTTTGACTATCAAAATGAGCAGCGCAGTATTGATAAGCAACTGGAACAGATCTTTGTTACCTCTTCAGCTGCTGCATCTGAATCCCTGTGGACCTTAAGCACCGATCTGGCCCATGGTGTCTCTGAAGGTTTGGTCAGCCACCCCTTAATCGTTGAAGCAAGAATAGAAACCGTTAACAGAACTGTACTTAGTCACCGAACCAGACCTAATGAGGAAGAACCTTGGTTAAAAAACTTCATATTCCTGTTTGGGCCACCCAAAGTGAAAGTCATACCTTTAACTCATAAAGGTGATGAATTCGGAAAAACGATCGGCCGCTTACGACTAAAGATAGATCCCTGTAATGCACGCCAAGAATTCCTTAGTCGCGTGTGGGTTATTCTCATAGGAGGCCTGTTCAGGTCCTTAATTTTTGCTGTTGCCTTATTCATACTGTTCTACATTACTCTGACACGACCCATTCAGATTTATGCCAGCTGGATAAGACAAATCGACCCTGACAAACCTGAAAGCTGGGAGCAAGTCCCTCCAACACGAAAACGCCATGATGAGCTAACTGCCTTTGGAGAGATGGCAGCACAACGCTTCCATCAAGCCAGACAATATTTTTTACAATTACAGCACGCACGCAGTGAGCTTAAAACACTAAACCAGGAGTTGGAGAACCGAGTTTCGGCTCGAACCGAGGAGCTAAGAGTCGCATTAGCGCATGCTGAACACTTGGCGACGACTGATACATTAACAGGACTCCCAAATCGTCGTAGTTTTATGGCTCAAGCAAAACAAAGACACTCAGAATGGCAACGGCATGAACGCCCCTACGCTCTGTTGATGGTAGATTTAGATAACTTCAAACTGATCAATGACCAATTTGGACATCCAGCAGGTGATCAGGTTTTAATTTCTGTTGCCTCTACTTTAGGTCAATATACACGCCACGAAGATATCATTGGTCGCTTGGGTGGAGAAGAGTTCTGTATTTTATTGATAGGTGTTTCAGAAGTAGAAGCGATTAGCTTAGCAGAGCGCATTCGGGCTGAATTAGCTAAATTTCCTGTCGTAGTCGATGGTCAGCCAATCATGGTGACAGCAAGTTTTGGTCTTGTACCTCCAGAGTTATTACAAAATGATTTTGATGAGGTGCTAAAAAAAGGTGACCAAATGCTATATAAAGCGAAAAACAATGGCCGAAACCAAGTATGTATTTATCATTAAAACCTGCTCGTTCAACTTGATCTACCGCAAAAAAATATGCAACATTTATATTAGTAATGAATACATCACGTACGTAAAAGCATCGCCTATTTCTTTTTACTAAACTGTGGATATTCATCTTTTATTTCATGCCATGAAGCTTTTGAGTCGGCATAAATATGGTATTTATTTTCACAACTAAAGGGGGTTTCGATACTCCCCATACGTAGTCGTTTAATATTTGGAAGATCCGTTCTAGCACTATAAATGGGGCTACCACAGTTTGAGCAAAAAGCCCTCACTTTAACATCGCTTGTTTGAAACTCCTTAATATGCTCCGTACCGGTCATGGTTAATTTTCTTGCATCAACAGGGCTATTTGTCGCGAAAGCGCCACCTTGGGCTTTTCGACACTGAGAACAATGACACAAGGCCATCTCTGTTATTTCTCCATGGTATTGGTATCGCACTTTTCCACATAAACAACTTCCATTAAGCATTCTATCTTCCTT
>CAJWBJ010000047.1 GCA_913020495.1 uncultured Oleiphilus sp. | reverse complement strand
GCCCTTGATGCCGACCATAACGGATCTTTATCATTTGAAGAAGCTTCAGCTACTTTGTCGCTGGCGAAATCATTTTCTTTTTCTGACTTCGACGAAGACGGAAAAATCAGTTTGGCGGAGTACATCATCTACACAGGTGAAGCGACTGCTGCAGGAAATTAAGCAGCCATCAAAAACCATATGAAAGGTCTTATAGTGGCGACCTTTCAGGTTTGAAAATCATTGGCTCATATTCAAGAAGTCAAAGTGGGATAGCGCCCAATCAACAAGACTACCGATATTAAAGGAGGCTGATATTAGTACGAAAGGAGCACTAACATTCTTAATCCCGCAGATGTGACCACCAATTACACTGCCGCCAAATTTTCTAATTGTTGCTCAGCGGTATTTGCTTTGGCATCAGCAAGAATATCTTTCTGAAGGGCTAGTGCATTTTTGGTAAAACCCGGTTCTTCAAGCACGCGCTTAATGGCCTTTGAAATTTGGTTTGACCTTGCTTTGGCACTTAATTTTAGGCCAGCGCCATGGTGCGCAACCAAGGCCGCATTGTCTATTTGATCTCGCCCCATTGGCAAGCACACTAATGGAAGACCATGCGCTAAAGCTCGCATAACAGTTCCATGGCCGGCATGGGTAATTACCGCGTCGGCCTGAGGAAATACCTGACTATGCGGAACGCCTGACAACACCACAATATTTTCAGGCAGCTTAAAGATTTCGTTTTCCATTGCTGGCCCCAAAGTCACCAGACAGCGAATATCCATAGCGGAAAGTGCTTGGATTATTCGGTCCAGAGCTGAGCGCTGATTCTGGAACGTAGAGGACAGACTCACGACGACAAAGGGGCGCGAATCATTTTCAGGCCAAAATTCTGCACCAGAATCGATCCAACCGGGGTCATCTAATACAGCCCCGACATAACGTACATTCTCTGGTGCGGGCGAAATCGGTGCATCAAAGGCTTTACTTGTTTGAATGAGCCGTAAGTCAGCTTGGTGATAAATTTCATCGATTGATTGATATACAGGAAGCGAAAAAGTTTGCCTAACGGTATTCAATGGCGGCAAATATTGATTAAGAATCCGATAAAATATCTTGGTCAGCATTTTGTCTCGTAAGCGGCCTAAACGAGAATTTAAAGGTAGTAAGCCCATGCCTCCTGGTGGTCTTCCGGGACCAGGTAGGTATTCAGGCATATGGAACAAGGCTACTCTTTTTATCCCCATTGCTTCAGCCGCAATTAAACTACCAATCATCATAAAATCTGCGACAACAACATCGATTTTTTCTTGGTTCAATATTATTTGGGTTTCTTTGGCGACATCCATGGCCGGACGAATCAGAACATTATCAACGGCAGGAATTGTTAACGGTTTGGCCTGCCAATCTTGAATAATATCCACCGTCGGGTCAGTACGGGTAAAGTGCTTTTTAAAAACAATGAACTCAGCACCAATTTTATGAACCGCTTCTTTCAAACAAGGCTCGGTCAGAATACGAACGTGATGCCCTCGCTTAATTAAACTAGCCGCTAAACCAAGCACAGGCGGGACATTACCACCGCCTTCCCATGTGACAAATAAAAATGATAATTTAGCTTCCATTGTGACTCTCTTTGCCTTGTGTAATACAATTTTTTAAACTGAATCAATCAGTATTCCGGATCACTTCTCACGCTGCCGTCATTCCAGCTCACACCTCCTAGACCTAACCCTAACCCTTACCATTCCAGTTCACTCCCCCTGTCATTACAGCAGTCACTTGAGCGGGAATCCACTTCTTTAATACCTCATTTGAACACAGATGGATACCGGCTCAAAACACCACCGGTATGACAGGGATATTGAGTTAAACTAACTAAACCTTATTCGCTTTAATAATCAGGTATTTTGCATTTTGAGACCAGACTAAACTCATTTGCTCCCAAAAATCGAGCAGCATTTCAAAAAATGCGATGTCATACTCTTTTATAATTGCTGTTTTATTAAGGCTGGTGGCTTCAACTAATTTCGACCAGGTTGGCTGAATTGCTTGCGTCAGGTCAATCACTTCAATATCCGTAAACCCCGTTTGTTTCAGTTGAGCCTTTATTTCACTTTCTGTTAGTAGTGATTTTGCTACGAAAGTTTCAGCAAGCATCGATTTGTTAGTATCAGCCACCTCATCTTTTAGAACCACGCCATCTGCGATCAATACTGTGCCGCCCGGTTTTAATACCCGCCATGCTTCAGCCAATGCTTCTTGATGACCAATATGATGGATCGATTCTAGTAACAACGCACCGTTAAATTGATGATCAGCATAAGGCAAATCAGACGCATCGCCCACACAGAAACTCGCCCTGTTGGAGACCCCTGACACTTCAGCCAGAGTTGAAGCCTTTGCTTGTTGCTGAGGGTTAATCGTGATGCCTTCAAGGTAGCAGTTTTTTTGCTTTACGATTTCAATGGCAGGAAGACCACAGCCACAACCAATATCCAAAAAGTTAGCACCTTTCGGGATATCGATCTGGTCAATCACAATCTGAGTTAAGCGCTTAGCTGCTTGAGCGAAACCCACATGAGGGTATTTATCGTCCCAATATCCCAAGTGGATCTGTTGCTGCGCCAATTCTTCAAAGAGTAGTACCGCAGGCGAATCATAATAAGCGTTAATATTGTCGTTGAGCTGTGTTGAATTGGTGTTGTGGGTTCCTAAATTTTGCATAATGTTACTCTCGTCACGTCCATCGTTGAGTGTTGTGATTCTATCCATTAACTTGTTGAAGCTTAACTCGTTGAACTTGGGCAAAAGTCTTTTCCGAGATCAACCCCGCTTCAGCATAGTTGTACAACCACCGCTCAGTGATAGCGGGGTCATCCATACTGATCTGGATCCCGGAACCTTCAAGCGCACCAATTAACTGACTACAATCAAAGCGTGTATTCCGCTCATACAACTCAGGTAATGTCAGTTCATGGCCCGGTGCTTCATGAATATGAAGGCTTAATAAAGGGTATAGTGGGTTCGTTTCTGGTATCTTTTTCAAGCGCTCTTTCCATTCGGAATAACTCACCAGCGCCAGAGGAAAACCAACATCCTGAATTTTCTGATAGATATCACCTACCGTGATAAACGATGGATTGCATAGGTGAAAAGTTTTCGCCGCGGTTGGGTTATGTGTGGCGACATAGCTTAAAACACGGCTTAGCTGATCTACTGGCGCCAAAGAAGCATACTCTTCCAGCACCGGCGCCGCGCCCATTTCGATACACCCGGCAATATATCGGGCAATATGGTCAGTAGTATTGGACACCCCCGTTTCAGAATGCCCCATAATATAAGCACTACGAAAGATGTTAATAGGAAGCCCTTTATCGCGAGCGTTCTCCATCATTTTTTCTGCGACCCATTTGCTCTGGCTGTAACCTAAACGCACATAATTTTCACTGTCTTCAACGCCTTCATTTTCATAAATCATCTCTCGTCCGGTAAAAAAACCAAGCGTTTCAAACACTGAAATACTCGAGATATACTGGAGTGGAATAATACGTTGATGACAGGCTAGACGAATCACTTCCTGGCTACCGAAAACATTCGGTTTTTTTAGGGTTGAATAGGAATCAACATAGTTGACCGCTGCACCATTATGAAAAATCATATCCACTGTACCGGCTAAGGCATCGAATTGTTCTTGATCCAGCCCTAAAAATTTCTTGGTAAGATCACCAGGAATAGCAATAATTCGACTTTTCTCGGCATTTGTAAGCGAAATTTTATATTGTTTCAGCGTGCCATAAATACGCTCTTGTGCATGGGCTGTATCCCTTGCACGAACCAAACAATGGAGAGTTGCTTTCGTGGTGCTCAGTAATTCTTTTATTAAAAAAGACCCGAAAAAGCCTGTCGCTCCGGTTAAAAAAACATGACCGGAAGAGTCATTAAGGTTTGGAGGAATATGCGCACGTCTTCCATTTAGCGAAATATCAAAATCCAACTGGGCATCTTCAGCTAACATCAATGGAGTTTTTTTCGCATTGCTGTTCTTTTCAGGTGCTAACCTTGCGTTTTCAATGTATTGAACAAAATCACCCATCACCGGATTCTCGTAAAGCACATGCATTGGCAGTTCAATATTGAGCGCCTGCTCTAAAGCAATAATCAAACGGGTACCTGATAACGAATCGCCCCCTAAACCGAAGAAATTCTGTTCGGGATTAACATTATTTAAGCCCAATACTTTGCCACAAATAGCTAGTATTGCTTCTTCAGTACCAGAACCTTTATTTAGCTCGTCCTGTGCGCTCTGATCCGAGGTATCGATAAGCTCAAAGGTATTTTTTATCGGCCATGCAAGCATTGATTGACGATCAACTTTACCATTAGACGTTATCGGGAAGTCACTCAGTTTTTCAAAATAACCCGGTATCATATATTGAGGTAGCTTGGCATCAATAAAGGCTTTCACTTTAAGCCAATCATGCTTTGCATAATCGACATAAGCAGCCATACCTTTTAGGCTCGATCCTATATTTTTATGCAACACTACCGCTTGATTAACCTGAGGGCATGAGCGCAAAATAGATTCAACTTCACCCAATTCAATACGGTGACCAAGTATTTTTACCTGATCATCAATTCTGCCAATATATTCAATTTCGCCATATTCATTGTAACGGCACAGGTCTCCGGTAAAGTACATTCGCTCGCCTTTAAAAAAAGGGTCTGGAACAAATTTCTCTCGGGTTTCTGCTGGTAAATTCAAATAACCTCTCGCAAGCCCTTCTCCCGCAACATGTAAAACGCCAGTTGTATAAGGGGGAACAATTTCCATGTTCTCATTCAGAATGTACGCCCGTTTTTGGATAATCGCTGAGCCGATTGGTATATTGCTGTTATAAGTCTTTTCAATTAAAAAACTGGTGGAGAATATCGTATTCTCAGTGGGGCCATAGTTATTACGAATTTTCAGGTGCGGGAAACATGAGCGAATACGGTTGATATGCTTGGCTGATAAAGCTTCACCCCCTACCATTAGCTGTGACAAAAACTCAAAAAAATCTGGCCGTGTTTCAGTCAATAAATTAAACAAGGCTGATGTCAGCCACGCAATTGAAATAGGACGATTGCGAACATAGTCGGCAAACGCATTAAAATCATGGACAACCTTTTCTGGAATAATGTGCAAGTCGAGACCGTTTAATAGCGCCCCCCAAATTTCAAAGGTTGCCGCATCAAATGAAATTGGCGCGGCATGTAATACTGAATCTGTCTGGCAAAAATTAACATAAGTCGTATCTTTAACGGTGCTGACAATATTCCTGTGCGTAATCATCACACCTTTTGGCTTGCCCGTTGAACCCGAGGTGTACATGACATAGGCTAAATTATCCGGACCAATCTGAATATTTCCTAAATTCGAGTTTGTTTCTTCATTCGCGGCAAGGTCATTTTGGTCATCAATAAACAAGCATTTTAATGGTCGCCCCAAAGATTCCTGTAACTTTTCTACCAAACTCTTATATTTCTTTTGAGTAACGACATAATTGACTTGGGCATCTTCAAAAATGACTTCGATACGCTCCAAAGGATAATCATTTGGGGCAAGTGGTAGATATGCTCCACCGGCTTTCAATACCCCCAACTGGCTGACAATGGCATCAATCGAACGCTCCATCAAAACGCCTACCAGATTTTCAATTTGAATATTTTGATTTATTAAAGCGCTGGCTAGTTCATCCGAGTGTCGATGAAGCTTTGCATAGGATATTGATTTGTCTGCATAAATTAGCTTTGAATGATGCTCGTTATTTTGAGCATATTCGGCAAATAAGGCATGGACGGTTTTCGTTCCTTGCGCAACCAACCTAGATTCTAGTAGACAAACTTGAGCACTCATTATTTCACCTTACTTTCAGCTTTTACATATTGGTGTCACCCATAGTGACACCATATTATTTAATGTCAACACTAGTGACACCAAATATTTCCCAAGTAAGACTTCTAGCACATTTTGATATAACCCCTATTGTTATCAACTCATTTCATGGCATGATTAACGTCATGGATGATTCAGAAACAAAACGACCTTATCAAATGTCCAAAAGGGCAGAATCTGCGGCGCAAACAGAGCTTGCTATTTTTTCAGCGACGGCTGAATTATGGCGGGAGCGTCCCTTTGCTGAGATTACCTTAGAGGCCATCGCTGAACGGGCGGGCGTTTCCGTTAGAACGATTATCCGGCGCTACGGTTCTAAAGAAGGTTTATTTGAAACCGGTATACAAAACAATGCAGCCAACATGAAAACTGACCGGGAAAAAGCGGAGGTGGGTGATATTGAAGGCGCAATACGCTACCTATTAGCCGATTATGAAACATACGGTGACGCAATAATTCAAACTTTAGCACTGGAAAACCAAATAGTTGCTGCGACAAAAGTACTGAAGGCAGGAAGAGTTTATCATCGCCAATGGTGTAAACGTATATTTGCGCCATTCCTACCATGTGAAACAAATAGTAGCTATGAACAACAATTAACGGCCTTTGTTGCGGCAACTGAGCTTTATTTGTGGAAGTTACTTCGTAGAGACTTAAGTTATGACCTTGTCCAAACACAAGATACATTTTTAAGGCTAGTGAATGGTTTAATTATTAGTTCCTGTAAAATAAAATGAGCATCACAAATATTTTTCTATCTAAAAACCCAAACTACAGAAGAGCATTGCACGATAGATTTTTGGCTAAACAACCCTAAGAACAGGTAGATTTCGGCTAAAAAAACTACCGGAATGACAGGGTTGAGAGACACATCGGAATAACAGCGCTGTGAGAGTTTAATGTGAAAACCGCACCGGAATAGCAGAGAGTGCGATTCTCATTTTTGCCAGATTTATTTAAAACTCTACTCGAAATAAGCCGCCACTAAAGAAAGAGGTGACGAGTAAATCCCCTTCATTAAATAATGACTCTCCAGCAGGAATATCTGACTGATAAACAATGCTACTTGGTATCACCGCCATTGGAACTGAGAAATAAAACTTCGCTGTTGTATTAAATTCAGCTGGCTTCAGAACTACAATAGATCCGGGAACCGATACCTTTGCATAAGCGATATAGCCATCATGAATAGCAAAATCATCGATCGTTGCAAGGTCAGCACCATCGAAGTGAAGCCTTGTTTCACTTGCTGAGAAATCAGTATTGATTTTAGCCTTAATAATATCTGATCCTCCCGCATAATAGAGTGTATCGCCTTCTATTTGTACACCATTGGGGAAAAACTCACTCCCTGAAATCCATGTTTCATGGCTAAAGTCCAGAAAGCTTGAGTTGCCATTATCTGTAATGGTGACTTGTGAAATGGCATCCCTATTGGGTGAAAGTGAAGCTTTACTATTACTTATATACAAACGCCCTGCATCATCAACAGCCATGCCATTTGCCATAAACCAGTTAGGGTCAAATGCAGCTTCTGAATCTTGTTGCATAAAGTTGCTGTCGGTCATACGCCCTGTTTTTATCAACTCTTGGTTCAATTCGGTGTTAACTTGAAACAGAGAAATATCTTCAGCACCTAGATTGAGAAAGCCACCTTCGTTGATACAAGCAGCATACAGCAGTGAATCTTTCGCTGTCAGACCGGCAAAACGGCAATCGTCCCCAAGGGTCGCACTGTTGATGCCACCGTTTACGGTTCCATCAGTTGTTCCCTTAACGTATTGGGTATGAGCATAAGACCCATCCGTATTTTTAGTAATCTCAAATATCCAACTTTCCTTGTCAGAATTTTCACCGACTACAAATAAGCGACCATCAGCCGTAAACGCACTATTTTCTGTTGCTCCCATTTCAGTATGCGAAACAGGTTCCGTTATTATGCATGCTTGTAATAAGCCTGTTAGCGTTACCAGCAGAGGGAGTTTAATTATTTTTTTCATGTTTAGTTACCTTTAATTGAGCAAAGCATAGAGCAAGTCTGCCCCTGTCATGCCATCATTTTTATTTTTGGTTCGTACTATTTAAGGAAGCGTTATTCTCTATTTTTATTATTTTCTACGTGATTGCCCCCAACAAGGAACAAGTACATAGATAGTGCAGAAGCGATAATTCACTTCCAAGTAATAAGTTCAAGATTGCTTATATACTCTAATATCCGAGTCTGTCAGATTTGATTTTTATTGTCCCCCGACAAATGGGGTATGTTTTCTATTTTTTAGCTTAGATGTCAGTAGACAATCCGCTCAACAAGTCAGATACTTTTACTTATATATCATGCGTTATAGATATCAGGAACATACTGTCATATGAATGAAAACATATCAGATAAGGAGCTGCTGGCAACACTCAAACGACTTGCGCACTTTGCTGAGTTTACAGATAGCCGATTTCGGATTCCATTTACCAAAATTCACTTTGGTATCGACTCAATCATTGGCCTGATCCCCATTGTGGGCGAAACAATCGGTCTTATGCTATCGCTATATTTGCTATTCGAAGCCTTTAAGTTGGGTGTATCCGGATCAGTTAAAATAAAAATGCTACGCAATATTCTGGTCGACTGGGTGATAGGTTTAGTTCCCATTGCCGGTGATATCGCAGATGTCGCCTTTAAAGCGAATATTCGTAATGTGAAGCTGCTTGTCGAGCATATTGATCAGGAACACCAAAGCCGAAAAGAGACCTTTGAACCTACGGAAGTGAATAAGAAATCAAGGTTTATGTTCATGCTACTGACAGCATTATTAATCGCCTTGAGTGTCTATTTATCTGTGGTGTTTATGGCGTTTGTTTAAGCAATTTGTTCCTTTAATTCACGTAACTTGACCAGCTTTTATCCTTGATCCAGCCCTATATTTATTCATATCTTCGGCTTATTAAGAAACTCAATTATGTCATCTTTTTTCATCGGGCGAGCAAAATAGTAACCCTGAAAAATATCGCAACCATGAGCTGCGAGCATATCGGCCTGATCTTTTGTTTCAACGCCTTCTGCAACAACCGGAATAGCTAAACTTTTGCTGAGATTAATAATGCTTTTTGCCAGCAGCCAATCCTGCTTATTCACAAGAATGTCATTCACAAAACTACGGTCAATTTTCAATTCATTAATAGGCAGTTTGCTCAAGACGCTCAGAGACGAATACCCTGTTCCAAAGTCATCCAGAGAGACATAAATACCAACTTTTTTGGCATGGAAAAGTATATTTTTAGCTCGATCAAGGTCTTCAATAAGCAAACTTTCTGTTACCTCAATCATGAATGTAATCCCCTGACGGTCATACTTTTCCAAAGTTACAATGAGGTTTTCTATAAACCCGTCACTTAACAGCTGTCTCACGGACACATTCACTGACAAGCGTAGTTTAATCGCCCTTGGCGCAGTTTTACGTGATATTTCAATACATTCAGACATGGCGGTTTCAATGACAAATTGCCCAATGGCATGAATTGAGCCATTTGCTTCAGCAACACTTATAAATTGGTCTGGAGGAACAAAACCCAATACTTCACTATTCCAACGAATCAAAGCTTCAAGACCCAGTACTTCATTACTTATTGCATCAATTTGTGGCTGATAGACCATTGAGAACTCATTTCGTTTAAGTGCATGACGAAGTTCTTTTTCTATGTCTGCAACTTGTTTTGCTTTTTGCTCCAGATTTTCGGAATAGAACGCTATATCCTCTTGCTTACGTTTGGCTTCATACATGGCCATATCAGCTTTACGTAGCAACTCATCAAGGCTATCACCATCTTTTGGTGAGAGTGCAATACCGATATTGGCATTAACTGAGAACTCTAAATGCCCTAAAGTAATCGTTTTATTTAATTGGGTTAAAAATTCATTGCAGTCATTAGTTAATGCTTCTTTATCTTTTTCAGGCCCAAGAATAATGAACTCGTCCCCACCCTGACGAATGCATAAACACCCAGAAAATGACTTGGTAATCCGTACGGCAACTTCGCGTAAAATTCTATCACCCGTTGAATGCCCATAGAGGTCATTACACGCTTTAAAATTACTCAAATCTATAAACAAAACAGAAAATCGCCCCTGATATTTTTCACTCCAGATAGAAAACTCCCGACTAAGAAATCGACGATTTGGTAAGGCTGTTAATGAATCATGCTCCACCTGAAAGGCCAGAGAGTCTTTCGCTTCATTTTGTAAACGGCCATTAAACCGAAAAATCAAAAAAAGACCAATATTAAATACCGTCAGAACTACAAGTAACCAGAAGGAAGGGGAGATCATTTCAGCAAGAAGTGTTTTAACGAGCGTACTGGTTATAGTGTAATGTTCATACACTGTGTCATAAGTAATGATACTAAAATGAAGCACTCCCTCTTTATTGGGTAACATAATTTGGGCTGATTTTTGACCAGTGCGTATATCTTTCAGGCTCAAGCCAGCCTGTTTATTGAGCAGGTCATCCACCAAAGTGGTCAGCCTTTCAGACACGGCGTTGTCATACCACTCACTGTACTGTTCTTCTTTGAGAAAGGAGACATACTGTCGGTATAAATCTTTTCTTACCACAATAAGCTTCAAATGAGCAGGTAAGCTATCGCTAGACCAAAGGCTATGCACGGACCCTAAACGAATCGCTGCACCCATTACTGCATTCACCTCCCCCCGTTCATTTTTAATACTCAAAAGAATCGGAATCACCCACTCCTGAATGGCCTTCATGAAATAGGTTCTGCCCATCACCAAGCGATCACTCGTAAGTGCTTGTTCAAATGTTGCTCGGGTATTTTCTTCAGCTAATAAATTCACCGCAAGTTGGCGGTTGATATTCGAACTATTCAAGATGAGTTCACCTGCCGCACCAGCTAAACTAACTGCGGCAAATTCGCTATTTGTATCTCGTGCCTCATCAGCCATTAATTGCGCTAACTTCATATCACCAAGTTCAGTGAGTTCGACTAAGCGTTTGCCCAACACGTTAAGCATGGTTTCATTCTTACGAAGTAAAGACTCCATAGAATTGGTAACAAGGTTATTGGCATAGGTTTGTTCTGTATTAGCATCACGCTTTATATCCACCCATTTAAGGTATAAAAAAGTAGTTGCGGCTAGAAACGAAAAACCAACAATAAAAAGATAGGTGCGCCATAAGGCCTGATTATTATATGTATTCATCTATTCAATATAGTACACATTACAACACTGTTCAGGTCACTTACGCTCTTTTAACAAACATGTATTACTCACTTTTGGCTGCCCTACAAACAACCTAGCCATGCAAAGGCCTCATACTGTTTTTTTGAATTCACTTGGGCCAACCTCCATCCACCGTTTGAAAGCGCGAGTAAAAGCACTCGTACTCGAAAAGCCAAGCCGAAAACCGATTTCTTTTACTGTCATGGATGTTCCATTCAGCATCCGACAGGCATCATCCCGTCGAATCACATCACTGATTTGCTGAAAGCTTGTTCCTTCTAACTGCAAATGCTTTTTAAAAGCACTCAGGCTCATATGGAAGTGCTTAGCGGTCACCACTAAATCAGGTAATTCTTCGCCTAAATAACCTCTCAAATAACTATGCACTCTAGCACTCAGCTTCCTAGTACCATTTCTATCTTGTTGTTGAAGCTTCTTCTTCAGCATCATAAGAATTTTTGAATTAGCGCCATATACGGGTGTATCAAGCATTTCATACTCAATGACCAATTGATTCTGCTCTTTGTCAAAAGAAACCGGGCATTGAAAACAGTCATGATAGTGCTTCTCAGAAGTTAAAGGTTCATGCTGAAACGCCACCATTTTCAACTTCATTCCTTTCTGTTTATGCGGTCCTGCTAACAAACGAGCAAACTGAATCGCAGAGGCGAAGTCCAACTCAACCATTGGCTTCATAACATCCAGATTAAATGTATTTTCAACATGATAAATTATCTCATCACCTTTACGCTCAATCGAAGCCAACAACCCTTTATTTAACCTATGTTTGTATTGAGCGGCTAGTTCTGTTGCTTCAAACAAGGTTCGGGAATTCATCAGCATATAACCCACCAAACCATAATCTGAAGGGTGAATATTTCTACCCACCTGTAAACCAAAACCATAATCCCCAGTTTCACCAGCAATCAGTTTGGTTAAATGAGTTAACTCCTTTAATGTTATCTGCCTTTCAATGTAGTTATTTAAAAAACTATTTGCATGCTGGTAATCCAGCTTTTTGTTTGGCGATTTAATTGCGCTCAAATAACGACTTAAAATCACTGCATAGGTACTTGATAAGGTGACAGAAGATTTATGATCGTTAGTCATGACCTGCTAGCCTCGATTTATTTCGATAAATTGTAGAACTTTCCCGAAATAGGTATCGGCAGCAGGAAAGCGTGCACACTAGATTTGTTTTTTATTTTTATAGCAATATCGTTTAGTGCCAGCCTAGGTTATGTTCAAGCGGGTTATAAGGGTAGATCAAAGCGTGCCATCATGTTATCAATAAGCGCCAGAACCGAGTTTATTGTAATACTTTGAACTGAGTCTCACTTTTATTCTGAACGTATTCACTTGGTGTGAGCCCTTCATTCTGTTTAAAAAAACGAATAAAGTTGCTACTTTCAGAAAACCCCAAGCGATAGGCTATTTCTTGAGTTGACGCTATATTTTTCAGCAAATATTTTTTGGCGAGCTCCATACGTGCTGCGATTAATATAGATTTGAAACTCGTATTTTCAGCCTTAAGTTTACGCTGCAATGAACGTTTACTTACATTAAGTTTGTCAGCAAGATCATTCATTTTAGGCGTCCCTAAAGGGAGTAGCTGCAGTAAAACGCTACGGACCTGATCTTCAGTTGCCTGCTCGTCTTGCTTTAGACTCTCACTAGCCAGATAGTGCTCCATGACTTCAGACAAAGAGGGATTTGCACTGATAATTTCTTCCTCTAGAATATCTGCAGAATAGAATATTGTGTTGTGATTTGCATTGAACTCAACAGGACAGCCGTAAAAGGCCTCATATACTTCACAATTTACTGGTTGTTCCCGGTTTAGCGTGACAAGAGTCGGTACTATTTTATTAACGCAAAGAGTCGGGGCATGCTTTGTTACCAAGCCAAAAGCAGTATCTACATCTTCATTTTCGAGACTTAAATCATCAAACAAACTTAAGACGGTTATTTCAATATCTTTAGTTAGTTTAATATGTAGATGGGATAATGACGCAACCAGTCGGTAATAGCGCTCCAGCAATTTCAAGGCTTGCCTAATATTTTTACATGCTTTAATAGAAGTCAATAAAGCATCGATTGAAGAGTCTTGAAGATGATCTACAACCTGAAGGCTAAAGGCTTCGTTCTTTGTTGCCTCTTTTGCCGAACGCCATATTTTATTAACCAACTTTTGCGACACACGCTGCTGCCCACCTTCAAGAGAGCAAAGTTTCAAGTCGTGTTGAGTAAATATTTTCTCCGAGTCGATTCCATGAAACGCTAACGCTCGATGAATAGCAAAAACCCACGAAGCCGTCGTAGTGCGCGTCATAGCATGTAATGTTTGAGGCATTAGTACGGTCTCTTATTATTTTCTAAACATCATAGTTTTTTTAATCTTATAAAGTCCAGTGCCGATTATTTCGCTCACCCTGAAAACAAAGATCACCATGATTCAAGCCAAAGAAGCAGGTCATATACTACGTTATTCACTCTCTATAAACCTAGACCAATCAGCTCCAATTATTGCTTTATTAGCTCTAAATACATGAGTTCGGATTCATACCTAAAAACACTTGTTATGATATTTCTACTTCGAAATAAACCTGATTAATTAAGCTCTGAAGCCGTATACCAGAAACCCTTAAAAATTAATCATGGTGATAACTGATAAAAATATCGAAGCATAGGAGCAGTAAAAAAAAGGACAAAACTATAAAAAAATACACATAGGAATCACTTCAATGAAACTAACAAAAATATCTTTATTGGGTCTAGCACCTGCATTTGCTCTTTGCATTGCAATGACATCAATGCAAGCCCAAGCTCTACCAGGAAAAGCAGTGGCTGGCGGAGATAGCATCACGATGGCATTTGCGGCTGACTGCCGTTATAACCGCTACTTTTGGGATCTGTTCTGCTTACTAGGTGGCGATCAACCCGAGCACTCCTGGTTTGATGGAAACAGCTCAAGCGTTGACAGCGTACATGATAAGTATAAGCAACTGGATAACACGATATCCGCAAACAAAAACGCTGCAGCGTCTGGCTCTGAAATGCGTGGAGGCAGTAATAATTTCGCAACTCAGGCTGCAAATATCGTCGCTCAAAGCACCGTGGCAGACCATGTTGAAATAGCACTTGGTGGGAATGATATTTGTAACCGTGGTTGTACTGATCCTAACAATTGCGCAGACCCTCTCTATACCGAAACAGAGTGGCGTTCATCCGTTCAAGCAGGCCTTAATACTTTAGTTTCTGGTTTGCCAACCGGCTCAACCGTTTATCTGGCTGGCGTGCCTCGCGTTCAAGATTTACGCGCAGCAGGTATTGCTAAGCAGGCAACCAGCAGCCGCATTCGATGTGAATCAGTATGGAGTAGTTATGATGTCTGCAACATTGCGACCAGTGGCAGCACTTTAAATGGTGAGAGCCATGCAACGCGCTTTGCCGCTTTAGAAATTGCACAGCGTCGTTACAACGAAATTTTGTTGGAAGAAGCAGGTGCTTATAACTCTAACTCAAGCGGTCAAAACCCTCGTGGTATTGAAGTCATCTCAAACTATGTTGATGAAAGCACAGCCTCTACCGGCACCTTCCGCTTTACTAAAGATGACATAGATGGTGGGGACTGTTTCCACCCTAGTGTATCAGGCCAAAACAAAGTGGCTGACTTAATGTGGAATAACAATACTGACAAATAGGAATTGATAACATAAAGGCATTTCCGGCAGCACTGACGCTGCCGGTATTTTTAATAAATTTCGAAACGCGCACACTAACAATAATAAAA
Organism: uncultured Oleiphilus sp.; assembly: GCA_913020495.1. Classification (GTDB taxonomy): domain Bacteria; phylum Pseudomonadota; class Gammaproteobacteria; order Pseudomonadales; family Oleiphilaceae; genus PZPK01. The sequence goes on along the minus strand of CAJWBJ010000047.1, from coordinate 12,382 downwards.
ATAGCAGGTGAGATATGCAACAGGTTTTACGGGGTTTAGCGGTCGGTTTATATTTACTGATTTTGAATGGATGTGATGAATCAGCAAACGTAAGTAATACCTCGCAGGCATCTTTTTCAGCGGTTTCAACCACAGCACATCAAACCGACGACTCTAGCGAAAGTATCATTGCAACCATTGGGGATAAATCACTGACGCAAGCAGATATTGATCAAAGTATTCAGCTAAAACTCTACGATCTTGAATGGGCAAAATATGAGTTAAGAAAAGAGTCTCTAGCCACACAAATTAAAAACAATCTCAACCCAAGTACCGATCATCAAAAAGCCATCAACATTTCACTCAGGCCACCCACACCACCACGATTGCTGGTCGATATTGACGGACAGCCAACAACGGGGCCAACAAGCGCACCTATCATTTTAGCCGTATTTTGTAATTATCAATCCATACACTGTGGACGAATGCAGTTTGTATACCAGCAATTAGTTGAAGCTTATCCAGACCAGCTCAGGTTTGTCTATTACGACTTTCCTCAAGGTTATCACCGCAATGCCGGCTCAGCGAGTAATGCTGCCCGATGTGCTCAGCAAGAAAATCAATTTCTGGCTTTTCATAAAGCATTATGGGCCCATCAAAACGAGCTAAACCAGAATTTATTCCTTCGTTTATCATCTCAATTGAAGCTACCTGAAATGCGTTTTGATGAGTGCGTAACTGAGCATCACTTTGCCTATCAAATAAGCAAGAATATAGAAACGGCAGAATTATTGGGTTTTGGAAATGTACCCGTAACACTGGTAAATGGTTTGTATTTGAATGGGCCAAAGAGTTTCGACACCTTTCGCTTTTTTATAGATCTAGAATTAGAAAATGCAAAACTAGGTTCACCCAATCAACTACAGTCAGTTCAACAGGGTAACGAACCATCACTGAACATAGCTGAAAACCAGCAGGACAACTCATACACAGTGAAGACAAATGAACCAGTAGAGTTCGAAGATAGCCTTGAAAATGACATCGAGACGCCCCCCATAGCAGGGCTCGAATACACTCCAAGAGGTATCGTCGCAGCAAAAGGAGAAACACCTATATCACGCGACTGGCTTGATGAACAACTAATATATGAAACAGATCTGCGTGAGCACTTCCAACCAGCTGAACATGAGGTAGAAGGCGTACATGTTATGCGCTTGAGTAACATTGAAAGTAATGATTTCTACCAGACGCTTGGCTTAAAAGAAGGCGACGTAGTTTTACGCGTCAATGATGAATGGGTACATGAGGCACAAAACAACCTGTTCGCAAAACTGGAAGACGAGCAAGAAGTGTCAGTGGTACTGATGCGCAAAGGCTTACCTGTACATTTACGTTATGCGATTAATTAGTCGCATCACTCAGAAATACCTGAAGACAAACCAAATACATTGATACTTAATCTAAGGTCGAAAGCCATGCTCTCATAACGTTTTCGCTATAAAGTGAACGTATTTCTTTGTGGTTAGCTGAATCAATAGTTAAGGTTTAACAGTAAATATTTGGGTCCCCTATATCACTACTGGATTATCTGTTCCTGAAAGCACATACTGTTTCCTTATATATGGAAAACACTGGAGGATTCCTCATGTTTTTAGTTAAGTTCCCTATATTTATAGCACTCACCATTTTAATAACGGCATGCGCCACTTCTCAGTCAATCAACATTGAGACTTCCCCTCCAGGCGCAGCAATTAGCGTAGATCAGGAATATATAGGTCGCTCTCCTACTACAGTGGATATTTCTGATGTTGACGACATTAGAAACCTACGAATAGTGGCGGAAAAAGCTCAGTTTAATACATCATCAAAGACGCTGAAAAAAAAACGGAACGGTCTATTTCCTGAACAGGTTTTTCTCAAGCTCGATCAGCCCGTTAACTTAATGGGAGGAGGGAGTGGCCAGCAACAAGGTGGTCAGCAAACAACAATACAAGGCCCAACGATTATAGTACCCGGCGTGAATGGCGGAGCGGCACAGGTTATCCAGCCTAAATAGACTCGCTAACTCATAGTACTATTATAAAGAGCTCTAATCATGCAGTGCTCGTAATACCGCTGCGAGCATTTGCTTTGTTCAGCATCCGCCATTGAACAAACGTCTAATGACTCTTCTTCTGAAATACAAACACCGACGTTTCGACATTGTAACTTCTATCGGGCACAATTAAATTCAATCACGTTTCGCCCTCCACCCCGGAATTCATTTTTAAGGAATGCACTCAACACCTGATAGTGCGTAAAGGAATAATAATGAACAAGTATTTTGTTATCGCTGTATTCTTACTTTTTACTTGTCATACAAATATCGTATTTGCAGAGAAACTTGGTGAGTTTGAAAAAAAAGCCACTTCAGAAAGCCTCAAGTCTGCTACAACAGTGCGATACAAAAGCGAAGATGATAATGAAGACCGCTCACTTTTGGGGGATATCTTTGGCGTGTTCTTTGATGCCATTTTCGATGGCATACTTACCACAGGAAAATATAGTTTCTATAAAGCTGAAAGCTCTTTTACCTCTGAAGAACACCCTGAATTAAAACCGCGCAACAATGGCCAACGCCTTGTTCCATTTTTACGTTTTGATGCCTTGTTTGGTAATTTTGAATCTGCCATTGAGCTTCAGGATTATATGACAGAAACTGGATATGGAGCCTTCAGTTTTTCTTATCGATACTCCCGCTTCGACGAGCAGTCCCCCTCTGACCAACTAGTGTTGGAGCAGTCGTTTTTAAATTACCGAATGACTTTAGGTGATAGAACTCAACTCGATTTTGGGTTTGGAAACTACAGTTTAAAAGGAAATAAAGATTACTCAGACTCTGCGTTTCGTTTAGGCTTCGCCTGGATTGGTGATCGTCATTTTGGGATGGAGTATAACTATGTATTCACCGAGGGTGACGAACTAAAGATCAGTGATCAAGAAATTGCATTGCTTTATAGTCACGATTATATCTCTTTAAAAACGTCTTATCGAATAATCCACGGTGGATCAGCTGACCTTAGAGGCCCTGCATTAGGTTTATCTTTTCACTTTTAACAAAAAGACGCCTCCCGTCACTCTAGGGTGGGCCATGAATTGGCCCTGTATATCATGCGCTTATCAGTGATAACTATTTATGAAAAGGGCAGACTGGTTTAGTGCCATGCCAGACAGGTAAAGCCATATCTTCCGGGTCTTCATTGGGGCCACCCGTTCTGCTTTTAAAGGAGCCTTCATTAATGGTTAATTTGATCAATGCTGTTGCCTTTCGTTCGTTTGGATTTGGTGGGCGAATACGCTCCCACCTTCCCGATTCTAACTGATCAATGATTGATTTAAAGGCATGGTCAAATTCCTCGGCATCAGTGACTCGTTCTCCAGAACAATACACCACGGCAGACCGGTAATTTGTACTATGGTGAAAAGCCGATTTCGACATCACCCATTCACTGCTTTCTGCAAGCGAGATACATACCTCTTGTCCGGATTCAATCAAACGCTGCAAGCGGCTTTTGTTCGCGACATGTAAGTACAGATGACCTTCCACTCTCCAAAGCGTTATTGGAATAACAAATACTTGACCATTCACTACAAAGCCAACATGCCCCAACTTAAGGTCATCAATAAGCTGAAATACGTCCTCTGCATTATAACTAGCTCGTTTTGCTACGCGTTTTACCCGGCTTTTTTGTGAATAGGACAATGTTTCACTTTCACCACTCATACCTCTCTCCTGCGCTCATCTGTTTATCAAAGAATTGTTTAGCTGTTCTGAAGTGGCTATTTTTAAGTTAAACTGGCTCTCTTAAAAGATCCAGTTATTATATTTTTATAGGTCCAGATCATGGAGATGCCCTCTTTTCAATCGATTCAGTTTACTGATCAATTACCTTTGCAAGCGCAACTGCAGACTCACCTTAAGGATTGGATATGTGAAGGCAGGCTTTCCCCCGGTACAAAGTTACCTTCATCTCGCCGACTTTCAGCCGAACTTGGAATTAGTCGAAACACTGTTACTCTCGTCATTGAGCAACTTCGAGCAGAGGGTTTTTTAGAGACCTTTCCGGGAAAAGGTGTGTATGTGGCAAAAAGTCTTCCCGTTAACATCTATGGCATTAAACAGATTGACTGGCAGTACAAAAAAGCCCAAGCAAAGCTATCAGACTTTGCCAACAAACTGGCATCGAAACCACTGACGGAGCATAGTCAAACACTACCATTTTCACCTGGCGTACCTGACCTTGACGCATTCCCGTTTAAAATCTGGAATAGTTTGCAACGCCAACATCAAATGCGAACATGCCTAATGGGCTATGATGGTAATCAGGGATATAAACCCTTAAGAGAGGCGCTTGCAGAATATTTAAGGTTATCAAGAGGCGTACGATGCCATTCAAACCAAATCATTATTACCCAAGGGGCGCAGCAAGCCATTAGTCTATGCGCCCAGATACTCATTAATGAAGGCGATGATGTATTGATTGAAAACCCCGGGTATATGGGCGCCAAAAAAGCCTTTAGAGCAAGAGGTGCAACACTGACTCCCTGTCAGTTGAGTGAGAATGGCTTGGATATAAACTCGTTAGTAGCTATCAGCCATAAAACAAGACCTTATAAATTAATGTATTGCACCCCGACACACCAATACCCGCTAGGCGGTATCTTACCCGCGACAGACCGCTTAAAACTTCTCGATTGGGCAGCACAAAATAATACCTGGATCATCGAAGACGACTACGATAGCGAGTTTCATTTTCACCACAAACCTGTTGCGGCATTGCAGGGTATGGCAAAAAACACCCCGGTTATCTATATGGGGAGTTTCAGTAAAACACTTTTCCCGGCCCTCCGCTTGGGCTATCTTGTCGTACCTGAAGAGCTGGCCGATACATTTGTCAAAGCCAAGAGTTTTATGAGTGGAGAATCGCCGCTCCTACCTCAAGCGGTAATTGCTGATTTTATTCATGATGGACACTTCATCCGCCACTTGAGACGCATGCGTCAGCTTTATCAGGAAAAGTGGCACCATTTGAACCAGTTGATACAAGATATACTCAAAAACAAAGTAACCATCATCGCAAAGAGCGCCGGTATGCACTTGGCGGTTGAAATACCTCACTGTGATGACAAGCATCTTTCAATTGTATTGAAAGAAAAGGGTTTTGGGAGCTCACCACTTTCATCTTACTATCTTGATAAATCAAAGATGACCGGTCTAGTGCTTGGCTTTGCCAATACAAGCCAACAACAACGTGAGAACCTTGTGGCAATGCTTTCTAATCTCATAGATAAAGACTTATAGCAGTCTGATTTTGAATAACGTAAGTTGAGTATTTCTTTGTAGATTTTTACATATAATGAACCCTAACCTATAATCTTCTATAGATATCACTTTTGTTTTAAGAAATTTCAACATACAGCGATGAATTTATGCCTCTCTTTTTCAGGTTTTATCTGGTTGTTCTATTATTGTTATTCCCCCCTTTCTTGTTTGCCAAGCAGGATCTGAGAGTTGGCGTGGGAAATTTCCCCCCATTTTTTATTGAAGAGGGTGAAAAAGGTCTGTTTTTAGATATTACAAAAGCAGTCTTTAAATTAATGCCGGAGTATGATGCAACATTTACTTTTATGAGTAATAGTAAATTGTTACATGAAATAAATGATAAGACAGGTGACATTGATGTCGCTTGTAATATTTTTTCGAGTTCAAAGACTGATGCTTACTTATCTGAGCCACTATTTCGTTACACCGATGTTGCCGTGTCAAAAAAAGAAAATAATTTCATTATTAATGAAATCACAGATCTGAAAGATAGGTCTATTTCGGCCTATCAGGGCGCAGTAGACCTATTGGGCGACGAATTTAAACAAATGGCGCAAAAAAATGAGCGTTATACCGAACATGGGCTACCCAGTAAAACGACCTTGCTGCTTGCAATGGGAAAGAAGGACGTACGCATTGGTGATGTTTTTATTTTTCTATACGATTTAAGTAGTTACAAGTATAAAAAAAGAGGCATAAATGCCAACGATTTTAATATACATCGACTTTGGTCTGATGTGTTTACGCACATGGCTTTTAAAGATGAATCTATTCGGGATCAAGCCAATAAAGCGATACTTGAGATTCAAAACAATGGCGTCCTTCAACAAATATATAAAGAATATGAAGTCTATCTCAGGTTCGAGGAGTCAGCGCAATAAGTTTGCGTTGACTGGCTATGCTGCCGCCCCTTCAAAAGTCCAATTTTCGATCACCGCTTTAATATTTCCTTTGTTAACTTTCACCTGCTGCTGAAAACGTTCTTTATACGCCAAACCCAAGTTGATTCCCATGACGACTATATTTTCAATCCGATAGGTTTGGTCCTTGCCTTTATGAAGCGCATAAGAAACATCGTATTGCGAACCGCCAGCAGACTTGATCTCAATATTCACTTTGGCTTTTTTAGCATTTCTAGGGTTTAAGGTGGCATTTACAACTGCAATTTCAACCTCATTATTGTCTAATAATACTTGCGCATAGGTCTGATACAGACTGCTTTTAAATACACTAATAAATTGTAATCGTTGTTCTTTAGAGGATTTTCTCCCATATTTCCCCATTACTTTTAGTGCAATTCTTTTGAAGTCTATAACTTTACTTAATTCAATATTCAAATCGTGATAAAACAGGTCTGCATCGGATTTATATTCCGCTTTATGTGCCTTCAATTTAAATACAAGCTGATCCATAGAAGCTGAAATGTACTGTTTCAATTCTTCATTTGTCTGGACGGTATCAGCGACTGACCATGATGGAAAAACTAATACCCAGCTAGTTAATAAGATATAAATAAACTTTATAAATGATTCATTTACTTTGATGTTCATCTCCAATTTCTCCACATGTTATTACGCTGATTTATCCGTTCTGTTACCTGAAGCTCGACCTGTTAGAAAAACGACAAAGGGCACGCAGTATGTTAATAGAGCAGGTAACCACCTAAAATGCTGGTCGCCAAACACTGCATCGTACTGATTTATAACAACCAGCACGCTGCCTACTAACAAAGCGATGCTTAGCGCCGGTAATAACAAAGTGATGACTGACGCCTCCTTTTTCATGCTGTTATCACACTCTCTAATTTCGTTTGTTGTTCCACAAGTAACTCAAGATCGATCAATTTATCGTGAGCATCGCGAAAAGCAGTACGTACGCCTTCCTCAATAACAGGGTGGTAAAATGGCATTCCCAGAATTTGTTCAACAGTTAACTGTTGCTGCACAGCCCAAGACAACAAGTGCCCAATATGTTCAGCTGAAGGGCCAAACATTTCGGCGCCCAATAATATCCCGGTATTTGAGTCGACAAATAGTTTAAGTATGCCCTTGTTTTTGCCCATCACCCGGCTTCGCCCTTGCCCCTCGAAACTGACTTCACCCACCACATAATTTTGCCCATACTTCGACTCTAGTTCAGAAAAACGCAAACCTATTTGAGCAATTTGTGGCTCCGTAAAAACGACCCCTAATGGTGTACGGCGTTCACCGGCTTTTACTTCTGGAAATTTAGCGGCATTTTCACCTGCTATTTTTCCCTCATCAGCGGCTTCATGCAAAATAGGTAAATCATTGTTTGCATCGCCGGCAATAAAAATATGGGAAGGCGTCGTGTGCATCACTGTTTGCATTGTTAATTCATCATAAAGCGGTACGCCTTTTTCGCTTAACACCAGTGAGGTATTTTCCAGCCCTAGCTTAGAAATATTCGGCTTTCGACCCGTTGCAGCCAATACATACTCATAAACAGCGACAACTTGCTCACCCGCTTCATTTCGATACGTCACTTCTACACCGTCAGAGACTTCATTCACATGTTCTAATGTGGCATTAAGCTGCAAATCAAATTCATCCTGAAAAGCCTGCTGCGCATAACGTTTAATCTCAGGGTCAGATAATCCGCCAACTGAATCACTTCGCCCAATCACCGTCACATTTACACCCAAACGACTTAATGCCTGACCAAGCTCAAGACCGATCACGCCCGGACCGGAAACAAACACTGACTCAGGTAAGTCTTGCCACTCAAAAACATCATCATTAACGATCAAACGCTCACCTGCCCCGCTTAGCAATTCTGGAATGAAAGGGCTTGAGCCCGTTGCGATCACAATTTTATCGGCGGTCAACTCAGTGTGATCATCTATAAGTAAAGTGTGGTCATCTTTAAACGTTACATAACCACGAATACGATGATCAGGGTTAAAACCTTCAACCGATTCAACAACGAAACCTACAAAACGATCTCGCTCTCGTCGAACACGTTCCATGACAGCTTTTCCATCGATATCAACAGCATTTACTCTCACACCGAATTGATCTGAATGCCGAGCATGATGAGCCGATTCTGCGGCAGCAATTAACAACTTGCTTGGCATGCAACCCACTCTTGCGCAAGTGGTGCCATAAGGACCGCCTTCAATTAATGCAATGCTATTAGTGTGAGCAAGCGCGGCACGATAAGCACCCATGCCTGCGGTTCCGGAGCCAATAATTGCTACTTCAACATGTTGCTTTTTCATCGATTCGTCTCTTCTTGATTCATTGATTCTGATTAAGCCTATTAATTACTAGGCAGTGGCTTTAGCAGTTTCTTTTTGTGCTACATCGTTACGCTGTAAGAACTGGATAATATCTCTAGACTCATATAACCAATGAATTGTTCCATTGTCAGTTTCAATTTTTAAACAAGGCACTTGAGGTTTTCCGCCACCCTGTATTAGCTCTTTTCGAAATGCGGGCTCTTTCAAAATGTCTTTTTGTTCTATTTTCTGCTCACCCAGATGCTTAATGGCTTCACGCGTAATACCGCAAAAAGGACATGACTGATAGTGATACAGCGCCAATTTTTTTACTGACTGATTTTTGGATTGATCATTCTTCATCATAAGCTCTCTATCTGTTAGCACTGTTGAATACCTTGCTGATGGAAAACATTATCGAGATATTCATGAAAACAAAATATGATACTTTTGAGCCAATTATTGTCATTTTGACGTGTTTAAGTTCAAAGCAGATAATTGAGAAACAAAACATTGGGTGGTTGAACGGGTGGATTAACAACAATTTATTCAGGCGTTAAAGCGCCTAATACTGGGTGCGAGCTTAGAACTTGGTCGACTCACGTAAACCCTGCTCATTCAAACAATTCCCCCTTAAGCGCTCAGTGATTCAACAATATTAACTACTTATCCCAACAGCGGTAAATGTCCGGTTTTGACAAGAATAACTGTCTCTTCATCCACAAAGGGGTGGTGCTCGCTTAAGTGGGGGCTACGCATCCAAGTATGAGCCGGATACCGCCCATGCTCATCACAAAATTCACCCGACAACACTAAAATCTCTTCGCCTCCAAAGTGACGATGGGCTTGAAAAATTTCTTTAGCGGGCCACTTCACTAGCGCTACATGTTCATGTTCGTATTCATGAAGAGGCATCACTTGTAAGCCACCGATACCTGGCAGCCAATTTGTGGTCGTAGTATCAATACGAACAAACTGATCATCGTGCTTATTGAATTGGTTGAGTTTTACAAATATGGTACACCCTTGTTCACTAAATGGCGTGTGTTGGCTTCCTGGCGGATTTCTAATGTAAGTGCCCGCACCATAGTCGCCCGTTTCGTCAGAGAACACGCCTTCAAGCACCAAAATTTCTTCACCCATTGGGTGGGGGTGAGCGGTAAAACTCGCCCCTTTTTCATACTTAACAATACTGGTGACATGCCCTGCCAATTCCTCTGAGCGGGCAAGTGGCTTACGCAATACACCGGCAGAAGGACTCGTCAACCAATCCATCTGCGCTGTCTCGATGACGACTTGTTTATTAAAATCCAGATTCAACATAATAAGTTCCACTCAGAAAATTGTTTTCATTTAATGTCTGACGCCCTTTAAGGGGAATTAGTTCCGCCCAGCCATGACACCGCCATCTATATCCCAAATAGCCCCAGTCACCCAACTGGCTTTATCTGACAATAAAAATGTAATGGTTTCAGCAATTTCACTTGCTTGACCCACACGACCAATAGGATGAAAGGCATTAAAACCTTCAAGCGCTTCATCGACTTCAGCCGGGTCAATAAATGATTCATAGATAGGTGTTTTAACCACCGCAGGAGAAACTGCGTTAACTCTAATGCCCTCGTCAGCTAATTCCATTGCCATGTGCTGGGTTAAAGCATGCAGCCCTGCTTTGGCCATTGAGTAAGCCGAAGAAGGTGTCGCTTTAACTGCTTGCTTTGCCCACATTGAGCCGACATTCACAATACTGCCACCTCGTACATCACCATTAGACATATTCTTGGCAACCGCTTGTGAGATTTGGAATATCGCCTTGTTTAATCCCATATAAATTTCATAATCATCAAGCGTATGCTCTACAAATGGCTTTGGACTAAAGTAACCCGCCGCATTGACGAGATAACTGACATTGACACCCTCATCATTGATAAACGCCAGCAAAGTTTGAATACCTTCTTGCTGATAAAGATCAGCGCGAATCGATGATGCTTTACCTATCGATGTTAATTCATTGATTGCCTTTTCAAGCTTCGTTTGATTTCGACCGACAATAACGACCTCAACACCTTGTGCTGCTAAAAGCTTTGCACTTTCTAGTCCCATACCACTTGAACCACCAACGACTAATGCAATACCTGTTTGATTAAAGCTCATTTTCATTCTCCAACATTTGTTTTCCGGGTTTGTTTTCTTCGATTTGCTGTAATAATCTTATGCAGTCGCGAAGCCTAAAAAAAGTAGGCACAATTTGGTTGGGTAGGTACAAAGTGGTACATCTTTATGAAATCATTAGAAAATAAAATTTCAAGAAAATCATCGCCTGAAAAATCAGCGCGTATGGTTGAAACCATTTATGGCTGTAAATGGTCACTGACGGTGTATCAGTTATTAGATCAAGGCATAAATCGACCCGGCGAAATGGTTAGAAATGTTGAAGGCTTAAGTACCAAAGTACTCAATGCCTGTTTAAAGAAGAATACTGATTTTGGGATTGTTGAGCGCATTGCATTTAATGAAATCCCACCTCGGGTTGAATATAAAGTCACGCCTTTTGGTACGAAATTTATCCGTATACTAGACGAGCTTGAGAAGCTTCAGGACGATATTGATCAAAGTTTTTAAGGGCTGTTTATGCCGGAAGTTCACCCAAAATTTGTATCAGCTCAAACCTGATTTAACAGTCTTAAATTTTGCTTTAAACCTAAGGTTGCAAAACCTCTTAGTCTTCAACGCCCGCTAGCAAGTCATTCAGCCGCATTATTCTTGGTAAGGGCAAAAAAAACAGATTGATGGTCGAGTGTATTATTTAAATTGAGCAAGAGCACTCCCTTTCATCATGACTAGAGAGTGTTGGTTTTGGGTTGTGGTTGCCAAGCGATCTTTTTTAGCAGCATGTTTATTGACAAATAATGATCAAAACCGAGATGCATGTACAAGGGTTACGCCAAACGTTATCCACTCTATTTTAGAATTAAGGTTCGGCCAGTTTTCGAGAGACCTTTATCTTCGTATGGTTAATTTAGATCTTGCAACCATTGACGGCCTCATGAAGATACTGAATAGCGGCTAAAGGACGGGCCATTACTTCTATCTTTTCCACCTGTCCATCAGCATTAAAATGGAAAAAATCAACGCCCTGAAGGTGCTCCCCGTTTATATCGCCCTCAAAATGAAGCGCAGCAATATTGCCATCGATCAACACATTTTTATAGTTGAAGTTGTTAACAGATTCATCGAAAGCTTTGAACGTTTGGAGTGCATTCACATTACCCAGAATTGTCTCTGTTTGAAATGGTACAGTAAGCTCCATATCTGGATGTAATAACGACAGTAACTTGTTAACATCCCTTTTCTTTACTCCTTCAAACCATTTCTTTACGAGTATGTTAATATCTAATTCACTTGTATTAGGTCGATTATCTGTTGCTGCCATATAACTCATTATGCTGCTCCTGAAAGTGCTAATTGTTTAAAATTAATACTCTCGCCATCTTCAGGTACAAAGAAGCGATGTTCCCAGCCTCTTACCCGAATTTCAGATTTAATGGATTCACGGGTCACAGGACAGTGATCGAGTGATTCAAGGTGATTTGCGACCAGCTGTCCTTTTGCGAACTCTCCCATTCCAATGGCTTCAGACAGGCCCATGATGATATCTCCACCTAAATCAAAGTTCGCCCCCCCAGCCGGTAGTACAATAGTGTCAGGCTGTATTCGAGTAATAAATGCTTTAACCTCTTTCGTTAAAATCGTATCGCCTGTTATATAAATACTTGGCTCATTGGGCAGCTGTATGTGAT
>CAJWBJ010000046.1 GCA_913020495.1 uncultured Oleiphilus sp. | reverse complement strand
GCCAGTCTTTTTTCCAGAAGAACAGCTTGTTTTTCACTTTCTGTTTTCGATGCCAATCCAGAATTTTATTCTCCAGTATTTTTAAAAATAAAGGGTGCCACTCTTCGGGTGTGCGCTGCTGGTAGTTGGTGACGAGTTTAATCATCGTGTCTTGCACAATATCCAAAGAGTCAGCCTCACAATGAGTCGCCAATTGCGCGATGCGGAAAGCACGTTTCTCGATTCCTTTTAGAAAAATGTCCAGTTCTCGCACAGCGCTTGGTCGTCCTTATTGAGATATTACAGTATCGGTTAATTCTGATTCAGCAGTATTTGTCGTCGGTGTGGCTATAGTCGGTATAGCTATGATCGGTGTAGCCAAGCGCACTGTGATATTACTGGCTTCTAAATCATGCCGTGACTCTGAAAAAATGCCTGTTGCGGTTAAATGCACGACTTCCAAACTGTTGGAAAGTTTTGCATTTAATGCGCTGACAAAGCTACTAAATTCAACGTAAATATCGATACCACTCCCTTGCGTTAAAATCGAGTAGCGGCCTTGCTCTGCATTACCTTTAACGGTTTCTATGCTTAAATTTAATACATTGGCGCTTGGGATGCCTTTTAAGTGTAGTTTGCTTTGCCCTGTTTCAGGATTTAAAACAAGGGCCTCATTTGTAATATTGACATTATTGGTACTATCACTCGTCCAGCGCACATGTAGCTTCGCTGCATGGGACGAAAAGTCAGGGTTAATGATGCTTAGCGCCTCAAAGTCGAGTGGCGCGCTTCCGAAAGCACTAGGGTAGCCGCGAACTTGTAACCACTCTGTTGCTTCAATGGTGCTTAAGTCTAAATCACTGGTTGCTATTTCATAGCTCTCAGGTTTGGCATCTTCTACGTCACTCACTCCAGTACCATTAAAGTTGAAGACTTCCACAGGGCGTTTATTGATATAACTAAGTGCCAATTGCAAAGGGCTGGTTTGAATGACTTCACCCACAACCTGATTGACTTTTATTCTAATATTGCTTTCTTCTGCGTTAAATGTGTTGCTATCTCCATCGAAATCACCAAAAGCAAGCACTTTCTGACCAATTGATAAGTTGGTGATATCTGCATCACCCAGTCGATAACCGGTCACGGTGCTATTTTCAGAGACTTGCATTTCAACTGTTTGACGGAAATGGCCCGCTTGGTCTTCAAGTTCAAGCACTGCACCTTCTATCGTAATATCATTTCCTGAGCGTTGGGTAATAATGCCCTTTAGTACGTCAGAGCCTGCCCATGGAACGCTGCTGCCTACGTGGACTTGGTGGGCAAGGTAGTTTTGGCTGGTTTCTTTATTTGCTTGGCCAAAAGCAATTACCGGTGTGTCGGCAGTGAGGGTTGTCATTGCATTTAATCCGGCTGAGCCCGTGAACTCAATACCATTGATTTCATAATGAGTGTCATCGTTGACCTCGAAAGTGAATGCTCCAAATTTTCCTTGTTTGTGGCGCATCGGGTGAATGTTCAGGCGAATGCTTTGCTCATCTTCAATAACGGTTTCAAGTAATCCGCGTACACGGTGTTCTCGGTTTTCATCTAATTCGGTGGTGCCAATCATGAAAGGTTCAACGGTCACAATCGCGGGATCAAAAGACTCAATCGTATTGGAAGCCGCTAAATCTAAATCAAGCGTCAATTGAGCTGCCTTTCGTGGTGATATATGAATAAACTCATTATCATTGAGTGTTAGTTCTACCTCTACTTCTGCCAACGCTTCACCGAGGGCGTTAACAGCAGATGCCTGATAAGACAAACCTGCTTCATCCTGAATGACAATGTCTGCATCACTATAATCTAAGCTTAACGTAATGCTGGAATAGGTGCCTTTGGGGACGGAAAGTACGGCAAATAACTCAGATAACTCTTGGTATTGTACAAAATCAATTTCAGAACTTAAGGGCAAAATATTGACCGTCGCACCATCAATACGCTTTAGGGTGATGGCATCAAGTTCTATTTGGTAACTAAGGAAGTCCTCTTCTGCATCGGTTATTGCTAGCTGAAGATCCCCGTTTTCATTGTCTGTAGCGACCGTGTCGGAGCTTGTACTACAAGCCGAGATAAACAAGGCGCTGCTGAGGCCTATAATTAAACCGAAATAGTTAAGGGAATGATTAAATATATTCGAATGTAAAGGGGGCATGGTTTTGCTCCTGCGTTTTGGTGGATATAGATTTGTGAATACGGCTTGTCAAAAAGTGTATGTACAAAAGATAAAACGCAGCAGCTTGAAAAAAGTTTACATGGCAATTATAAAATTATTTTTCAGATGAATAACCCATGGCATCCACCAGCTTGAATTTACCACGAACAAAAATGCCATTGCCTCTTCCCACCTCTTTATTTTCATCATTGTAAGCAACCGCTTCAGCAATAAATTGTGACTTGTTTTTATTCACGACGTGGCCTTCAACGCGTAATGTACCTTCTGAAATTGGGCGGGTTAGGTAGGTTGTAAATGATGTAGTGAGTACGAATACTTCTTGTTCTAGAGAGTTGGCGGCAAAGAAGGCAGCATCATCCAGAATTTTGAAAATAACGCTGCCATGAGTGGCGCCTGCCGAATGAAAGTACTCAGGTTTAATGTTGATCTTTATCTCGGATTTTCCCTCCTCTATGACCATTTCTGGTGGGAAAAATCGATTTATTGGCGCTGCCTGATACATGCTCTCGAGCGCGCGGTAGTGTTGCTCTGGCGTCATGGTATAACCTCGGTTATAAAAATAGTCGTAGATGAACCGTAACATACTCTTTCTTGTAGTTGATAATTGAGATAGCCTTTTGGCAGCTTCCACAAAAATCAGGCCAAATTTATATGAGCATTAAACAGTTAAAATACCAGCGATTATTAGCGATGATCTTTGCAGGCGCTTCGCTGGGTATTGTCTATTTCTGGTGGCAGTTTTTTAATGGTGAACTGTTTTCCATTGAAGAGATTAAACCTTTGATTAAAAACTTTGATGGCTATTATGACTGGGAAAAAAGCTTCGTTGTGCCAGACAGCATACTTGCTGCGGGGTTGATTATATCGGCCGTGATGCTTTGGTTTGACTTGGGCGGTGACCGTGGGCGAATTCTTGCTGCGGCTTCATCAGGTGCGGCGATATTTTTAGGTGTGCTGGATTTAACTTACGGTTTCACAACGGATCTGTTTCAGGTCGCACATCCTTTTGCTGAAGAGGTGCTGAGTGCGGCCTTGTCGATTACTGCGGTCGGAGTGGTAGGACTGGCTATTTTATTCACTCAAAAATGGTGAAAGAAATAGCCGATTAGTAGTCGATTGTAGGTTTACAAATGCTAAGCATTCACATTAAATGCTTGCATTTTAAGCACCACTTTTAATATGTCGGAGTAAGTGGCAATACCTGATAGAAAACCATTCTCGGTAACTGCAATACCATCTAGACCATATTCTAAAAGTGCGGGAACTAAATCCTTGATCAGTGTGTCAGGGCTTGTCGATACGAGTGTTTGTGTACAAAAGTTATCCAGGCTTAAATTTGCAGCTGGTATCGGTGGGCTGGATTGCATGTTCATTAAGTAGGGTAGAATGAGCTTTTCAGATAGCATGCCACAGAGTGATTCGTCTGTATCAACGATTGCCAGATGATGGATTTCATATTTTTGCATCATCCCCCAGGCTTCGCCTAAAGTTTGGCTCTTTTTGATGGTAAGAACCGGGCTGCTCATAATGTCTCTAACTGTTCCAAGATTTAACTGGCTGCCGGTTTGGGTGTCTCTATAAGTTTGAGCGGCCAGTTGCTGATTTGAATGCTCTTGGGCCTCATCGTCTTGAGTTTTGCCTTTTTTTGCTTTTGAAAGCACATCACCAAAATCGGACTCTTCTTTTGAATGAATTGCTTGGGTTTTACTGAGCTCATCCGTGGGTAGAATTTCCCGTACGCGAAATTTTCTACTTAGAGGCTTTACTGGTTCTGTGCCTGCGCTATGAATATAAAATAAGGGCATCGTGCTCTCCTGAGCTTTGTATTAAACCTGGGTCAAGGTGAATTCAGGTTCTCTATAATATAAATCGGCCGTTGATCTACATCAATGAACTTTATTTTTCTGTGAACTACTCTTTGTTTAGATTAAATCAAAACGGAGTACTGAAGTATGTCTTCACACCATGAAAAAATTGATCAGCTTGCTAGGCGTTTGGAAGATTGGGATTATAAAATCGATCGCTTGGAGCATCGAGTAAAAGGCTTGCCGGATGAGCTTCGCGTAGCTGCCCAAGAAAAATATCAGAAAATCAAAGACTATCAGTTTTCAATACAAGAGAAAGAGCAGGCTTTGAAAGAAACAACCGAGCATGCGATACATGATATCGAACATTCGTTTGAAGAGGTTTGGAATACCTTCAAATTGTTATTTGAAGAGGTTGAAATGGATGTAGAGGTTGAAGGAACTTAAACTAGACTTCAGCTGAGTGTTTTGTAAGATTATAACCTCAGTCATTCCGGTAGTTTATTCAGCCGGAATGACGATGTTTCTTAATTGAACGGCTAACGAGAAACCCCTTTTTTATTTAACCTCCAGGTTTACTTAGGCCCCATTAGAAAATAACGTCATATATTCGGCACTACTGCGAACAGCAAAAAGCAACTCTGGTGGAAGCTCGTCTAATTCTAAACTATCCAGTAAATTCTTAATTTCCAAGCCTAAATCAGTGTTACCTTCAATCACTAAGTCGCGTTGAAAGAAAAGTGTATCTGGGTCTTCCTTCTGTGCAGCGAGTAAAACAAAACTTTTCAGTGTGCCACGTATACATACGTCACTTATACCCTGCTTGCGGATTAGAATTTCACGAGCAGGGCCACAGCTAAAGATCCATTGAAGGTTGAGGTCACTAACTTCTATTTTCAACCACTGGCCTTTCAAAAAATCCAGATCGCCTTCCGCTAAAGGTTCTTTAAAAGCAAGCTTCAAAATTTTATCCAGCGCCAGACGTTGAATGGGAAAGGGTAAGTAAGAAACAGGCTTCAGCAATAATTTAGGGAGTTTGGCAGAAAGTTCACGAGGACTAGGAGGAAGTGCAAGTTTTGGTAATGCCATTTTATTAAGGAGCCTTTGGTTTGATGCATGATTTTAGATCTGATTTTGGCCAGAAATAATACAAAGGGCGTAATATAGTCAATTTGGGGTGGTAGCTTAAATACCTCTCAATGGTAATAGATGTGGTAGTAGTATTCTTGCAGAATATGCGGCTTATTTGACAAGAGTAAGAGTGCAATGGAACTTGTTTGTCCTGCTGGAAGTTTGCCTGCTTTAAAAGCTGCTGTTGATAATGGCGCAAGTGCCGTTTACGTTGGATTTAAAGACGAGACGAATGCCCGTCATTTTTCGGGTTTGAATTTTAAAGAAGCAAAAGTTCAGAGTGCCTTAAGTTATGCGCGCTCAAAAGGTGTGAAGCTCTTTGTTGCGGTGAACACCTACTCTCAACCTGATGGTTGGGCGAAATGGCAAAAAGCCGTTGATATCGCCTCTGATGTGGGTGTCGATGCACTTATTGCTGCAGACATGGGGGTGCTGGACTACGCGACCCAAAAACACCCTGATTTGAATTTACATTTATCGGTACAGGGTTCAGGTACAAATAGCGAATCTCTAAGTTTTTATAAAAATAACTTCAATATAAAACGCGCTGTACTGCCAAGAGTGTTGTCTCTGAAGCAGGTGGCACAGGTGGCTAAAAAGTCGCCGGTAGATTTAGAAGTCTTTGCCTTTGGCTCGTTATGCATTATGGCTGAAGGTCGCTGCTATCTCTCCTCCTACCTGACTGATCAGTCACCCAATACTTGTGGTGCCTGTTCTCCCGCAAGCTTTGTTCGTTGGCAAGAAACCGATGCAGGTTTGGAGTCGCGTTTAAATGATGTGCTGATTGATCGCTATGGCGAAGGCGAAAAAGCAGGTTACCCAACCTTATGCAAAGGTCGATTTGATATTGACGGTGAGATTTCGAATGTTCTGGAAGAGCCAACAAGCTTAAACACGATTGGTTTACTGCCGGAGCTTGATGCCATTGGCATCAAGGCAGTCAAAATTGAAGGCCGACAAAGAAGCCCTGTTTATGTCGAGCAAGTGGTGAAAGTTTGGCGGCAAGCAATTGATGAGTATCAGCGTAGCCCTGATGGTTTTAACGTTCGACCCCAGTGGACCAAGGCGTTGGCAAAAGTCTCTGAAGGTGCGCAAACGACTTTAGGTGCTTATTCAAGATCCTGGCAGTAACACGGTTAGCGAATAAAGCAGCAGTGTTAAAGCAGGCAGAAAGCATGTATCAACGAAAAGTATTTGGAGAACATAAATGAAGGTGTCTCTCGGGCCAATCTTATTTTTTTGGCCTAAACAAAAAGTATTCGATTTCTATGAGCAAATGCTGCAAACCTCAGTTGATACCATATATTTAGGAGAAACCGTCTGTTCTAAGCGGCGGGAGCTCAGTACTGCAGAATGGCTTGAGTTAGCGAGTCATTTGGCAGAGTCAGGCAAAGAGGTTGTGGTTTCAAGCTTGGCGTTACTAATGGCCGAATCTGAATTGAGTACCTTGCGTTCGATTTGTGAAAAAGCACCCGTCAAAGTAGAAGCTAATGATATTTCTGCGGTGCAGATTCTGTCAGAAAAAGGCCTGCCTTTTGTCTGTGGCCCAAGCACCAATATTTATAATGCGCGAACCTTAAAGTTAATGCAGAAACAAGGTGCGGTGCGTTGGGTTATGCCTGTAGAGCTATCCGGACATTGCTTGCAAACAATATTACAGCAAGCGGAAGAAATGGGCTTTGCCGATAAGATTGAAACAGAAGTGTTTAGTTATGGTCACTTGCCGCTTGCTTTCTCAGCGCGGTGTTTTACCGCTCGTTATTTAGATCTGCCCAAAGATAATTGCAAATTTAGCTGTATCGATTATCCGGAAGGTATTTTGGTTAAAAGTCAGGAACAGCAAAAACTGTTCAATTTAAATGGCGTACAAACCCAATCTTCCGACATCTATAACTTGCTAGCTCAGAAGGCTGAAATGCAAGCGATGGGTGTCGATATGTTAAGAATTAGCCCTGTTGAGGAAGATACTGCGCAAATTATTGAGCGCTTCAATGCTGTGGATCAGAGCAAACAGAATATGATTCCTTTGAGTGATGAGTTCTGTAATGGATATTGGTATGCCAAGCCTGGAATGGATACCGTATCTGAATTTGATGCTATTTGATTGCAATGAGTGAAGCTATAACACCTTTAGAAAAAGGCCGAGTTCAGCATCCTTACTTATCTTTTGGTCAGTACATGCAGAAAAAGCATGGGGAGCGCGTTCATAAGCTGTCGCTGAATGCATCTTTCACCTGTCCAAATAGAGACGGCACTAAAGGTATTGGTGGTTGTACCTTTTGTAATATTGCCTCTTTCAGTCCAAATGCCAAAGCGCCTGACTCAATCGAAACTCAAATTTCACAGGGTAAAGCGGTTATTGCTCGACGCACTGGCGCAAAAAAATTTCTAGCTTATTTTCAGGCATATACCAATACCTATGACGATGCTGAAAACCTCCGTCAGCTTTACGATCGAGCCTTGGCTGTTGAAAATGTTATTGGTTTATCTATAGGTACCCGACCTGATTGTGTGCCGGATGCTGTTTTGGATTTGCTTGTTGAGTATCAAAATCAGGGGTACGACATATGGCTAGAACTTGGCCTGCAAAGTGCATTTGATGAATCTTTAGCGCGGGTTAATCGTGGTCATGGTTGGGCTGAGTATGAAGATGCTTGCACACGAGCTAGAAATAAAGGTCTAAAAGTGTGTACGCACTTAATTGTAGGTTTGCCTGGGGAAACGCCTGAAGATAGCTTGGTATCGCTAGAGAAGGTTTTGGCGCTAGGAACAGATGGTATTAAATTTCATCCGTTGCATATTGTAAAAGGCACTCAGCTCGCGCGTGAATGGAAAAGAGGCGAATATCAACCCGTCGAATTAACCGAATATATTAAAACGATCGTAAAGCTGATTAGAATGTTACCCAAAGACGTGATTGTTCATCGGCTTATTGGTACCGCCTCAGAAGATATATTACTCGCACCGGCTTGGTGTTCTAAAAAATGGTCGGTATTAAATGAGATTTCACGACAGCTTCAAATAAGCTAAAGGCTAACAATTATTACTAAAAGTAAGCGTGTGGTAAGGGGTTGTTTACTTATTTCGGGGTTGTGATTTTGGTTGCGCTAACTTGTCGCCAGAGCAGGTAAAAAATAATGTAGTGGGCTTATCTAGTCATATTGTGAAAAAGCCTTCTTTGACTAGTGGAAAGTTAGTTAAGAGCTAATAATATTAGCTCTTAATATTGGCTTGAACACCCTCAGATTACCCTGATTTTAAATTGAGGTTTTGTTCAGTAAAGTGAAAATTAAGGCAGCTAGCTGGGCTCAAGCTCTTTACGCTTTAAAGGCTTTTTGAGCACTTTTTCATATAGGAAAAATAAGGCTTCTCTTGCTTGGTTTAAACGAGCGCGGGATAAAGACATTTTTTTCACTAAATGCTTTAAGAATTCTTTTACATTTTTCTCTGAAAGCGAGTTAGGGCTTTTTAGATCAAAATAAGCAAGATATTGTGTGATCCAGTGTTGATATGTCTGGCTGGTTCGAGAGCTTAAATGCTGGTCACGAACTGCTTCTGCTAGCTCAAATGATAAACCTGGCTGGCATTCGTCTAGAGCGACGGTTGTGCTCATAAATTCCCCTTGTATGTACTGCTTATAGAGACAAAACTTTGAAAACACAGCGTTTGTGCTTACTCACACTCCTTGTGCGGTCTCTTATAGTTATTATGTTATTTGAACTTCGTATATTGAATGAGTTCAAATTCTTTTTTCATGGACTCAATTTTAAGAGCCTGCTTGATAAGTAGGCCCTTAAATAATGACATTAGTATGTCTATTTTACTTGTTTTTTAATTCTTCTACAGAGTTAATGTAGGTCTGCATCGCATCATCTGCGCTAGTACCTTTTAATTCTTCCCAAGCCATAAACTTTGCACGAGCAATAAAATCCATCATGCCAGGTTTTTTCCCTGATACATCACCTTCCGATGCTTGCTTGTAAAGTGCATACATTTTTAACTTGAGCTCATTTGACAGCTCGATCTCGCCTTCTGCATTTTGTACGTAGTTAACTGTATCTTCGAATGTTTGCTTTAAGTCGCTCATGGTTTGCTCCTCTAAAAAGTGGCGGGATTATAACTCGCCTGAAGTTAAATCGATAGCGTTTTGATCGAATCCACTGTTTCAAAAATGTGTATAATCACTCAGTTATTGGACTAAGTTCACATTTTTAATTTTTAAGGGGGATTTAAAGTTATGGCGAAGCAGAACAAAATGAATAAAATTGTAAGTCAGGTTAATGGTTTACCTGAGTTTTTAAGGGTTAAGGCTCTAACCGCTTTTTTTGGGAAGATGGTTAAATTTACCGGGACAGCAGGAATTAAAATTGAAGAACTGACAGAACGCAGTGCTGTGGTCAGTGTAAAAAATAAAAAATCGGTGCAAAATCATATTGGTTCGGTTCATGCCGTGGCTGGGATTTTGATTGCTGAGTCGGCTACCGGCTATTTAGTAGGTATGAACGTACCTGACACTTCAGTGCCGGTGATCAAAACCATTAAGGCTGATTACGTTAAACGTGCCAAGGGAAATATGAAGGCTGTAGCCCGTTTATCTGATGAACAAATTGCAGAAATGCAAAATCAAGAAAAAGGCGAAACAATCGTACCTGTATTAGTAACAGATGGTGATGGCAAAGAACCTATTTTAATGGAAATGGTTTGGGCTTGGACACCGAAGCGTCGATAGTTCTATATTATGATTCTTATGGCGTGAGCTCTCGCGCCAACTTACCTAAAACACGAATAGCATTTTCACGGTCCTTGGTCCACTCACTGGCGTAGCTTAAGCGAATAGAGTGACGGTACTTTTTAGGGTTGGATGAGAAAATTTCTCCCGGTGCAATGATCACACCTTGCTTCTTTGCTTGAAGATATAGCTGGGTTGCATTGGTCTGGTCAGGAAGTTGTAACCAGGATACAAAACCACCTTGAGGGTTTGATAATCGTGTGTTTTCGGGAAAGTATTGGCAGATCAAGTCAGATAATCGATCTCGTCTTTGTCGATAGGTCTCTCTTGCAAGGCGCAAATGGCGGTCATAACTTCCTCTCGAAAGAATCTCAGCCACGGCTAATTGTGGTAAACGGAAGTGACTTGAACTGCTCAAAAAACGTTCATACTCAATTTGTTCTAAATATTTTCCGGGCATGACCCAGCCTAAACCTAGTTGAGGTTCCAAAACTTTAGATACGGATGAGCAAAGAAGTACCTGGCCTTTTGTATCAAATGCTTTTACGGCTTTGGGGCGTTGCTCGCTATACCCTAAATCTCCGTAAATATCGTCTTCGATCAAAGGAATGTTGTACTCGTATATTAATTCGACCAGCTGCTGTTTATTTTTATCAGGCATTAATGCACCAACCGGGTTACTAAAACTTGGAACACTTAGTATTGCCTTAATTGGCCACTGTTCTAATGCGAGTTTTAACGCTTCAATACTCATACCTGTGACAGAGTCAGAAGGGATTTCAATAGCTTTTAGACCTAAGGATTCTATGAGTTGCAGTAAACCGTAGTAACTGGGTGTTTCAACGGCGACGATATCCCCTGGTTGGCACAGCGTTCTTAAGCAAAGTCCAATAGCACCTTGGCACCCAGCTGTGATAACGATGTTTTCAGGGCTGACAAGAATGCCAGAGTCCACTGCTCGTCTTGCTAGCTGTCGTCTTAATGACTCACAACCTTTGGTGGAGTCATAACCAATGCCTAAGAATTTCTCACTGCGAACAATTTGAGCAAAGACCTTTTTAATCTGGTGAAGAATAGGGAAGTCATTGGCGGGAATGGCTGCACCAAGACTAATGTAGCGTGGGTCACTGGAATCTCGCATAACCGCCATCACTAATTGAGATGTTGTGACGTCATTGGGGGAGGGGGTGCTTTGCTGAATGTTGGGTGGCGCTAAAGTTTTATTAGCCAGTGCTTTAACGTAATACCCTGATTTTGGCTTGACCTCAATCAGGCCCCAGTCTTCCAGCGTGTTATAGCTCATTAGTACGGTCGAAACGCTGACACCTTGTTGTTTCGCCAGATTACGAACAGAGGGGAGTTTCTCGCTTGTTTTATAAATGCCTTGTCGGATTTGGTCTGCAAGTTGCTCTGAAAGTTTCTTATAAATTGGTGTGCTCATAATTCAACTCTATACCGGTACAGATTATTTGTAAGTATGCAGTACAGATGACAAAAACGTTATCTGTGCTGTAGATAATATCATATTTTTGAATCTGTTCTGCATCAGTTTGACGGTTTATAGTATGCAGTATGAAAAACGTTTCTTAAACGTACTGATAAACCTTACTTATAGACAAAACGAATGGAGCCATGTGATGACCTTAAGATTTTTAGACCTTACTTTATTATTTAAATTTTTGGCTGTTGAAACTAAGCTTGATTCGAATGAACATCATGCTGTTTCTGAGAGAAAGGCTTGGTACAAGCAGGTTCAGTTAATGGCAGATCGTGCTAAGCAAAGACGCGAGCTTTTAAGTTTAAGTGATCACCAGCTTAATGATATTGGCTTAACGCGAAAGCAAGTGATTGCTGAAGCTAAAAAGCCTTTCTGGGTCGCGTAGATTTTTATTTTTTTGAGATTTCATGTAAGGTCTGATGATTGACGATATTATTTTTTAGAGACCTTACATGTCAGTATTAACGCTGCTGGTAAAAACCCGCATTCCCTTACTTTCTTTGCTGTTAATAATAGCCTTGGTCGCTAGTTTTATTTCGTTTGAAACTCAGGATGCGACGACACTTCAGAAAGTAACAAACCAATATAAACAACATGGCTTACTTCAATTAGAAAAACCAATTTATGTCGAGTTTATTGAGCGGCGTTTCAATATTGAACAGATCGGTACCGCTGACTATCTACGATTAATGCAGGACGCTGCTCAGGAGAAAAACCCTGATACTTTCATTTCTTTGCTACTCAATGATCGTTTCTTTTATCCTTATTTATTGAATGAAGGTCGCTTGTTTTTTAGTGAACCAGAGTTCAAAAGTTGGAGAGTGAAACGTGAAGAGCAGGTCAACCCCCTTGTTCGACAGCTTAGTGAGTTGCGTTTTGCCTTAAGCTCTGAACGCTACGGTATTTCTACATTTATTAGTTATGTGTTTGTTGAGTCATCTCGACTATGGTTGATGGTTAATTTAATTATTCTACTGGTTTGTGGTGTTTTTATAGAGCCAAAAATTGGTAGAAGCAAAGTTCTTTTATTATTTCTGGGTGGTGCATTTAGCACGGCATCAATTTATTTGCTTGTTTTAACTGAGTTTAGTTTTATTTTACAGGGTGCTTCTGGTGCGCTTTGTGCTCTGATGGGGGCTAGTTTATCTCAGATTTTTTTATCTTATCGTGAAACACATTCCCTAAAGTTGAATTTTGCCCTTTTCGTATTGTTTGCGTCGATTGTCGGGCTATATCTAAGTGCGCAGCTCTATTTTGGAAAAAGTGATGTTAATGGGCTCATGGCTTATTTTATGTCACTGGTTACCGGAGGCGGGTTTTATATTATTTTACGCCGGCTGACGCTGTCAGAACGTTTAACTCAAATCGCATTAGCCACAGAGTCCAATAGTCAAACGGATAGGCAGTTTAGAAGTGAATTCGCCGGTGTGATGAATACTATTTCAGCATTTGATTTTGACTCAGCCAGAGAGAAGTTAAAGTTAATGAGTGAGCACTATCCTGATTCAGCAGATGTGAAAGTACAGCGCTACCATCTTGAAAAACTACACTCTGGTGAAGGCGTCTACTGGGAGTGTGTGCGGGATTTGGTTAACTATTCTGTTGTCAAAAAAGACTATGCCAGAATGAAGTTTATTTTTGCAGACATTCAAAAAAATGCACCATCAAAACAACGCGCAAAAAATAGTTTAGAGCCAGAGTTTTACCATAAAATGATGATGGTTTTTGTAAAGTTTGATGATCTAAATAAAGCGGAGCAGGCTTTTCTATTTTTGGAGCTGGCAGGGCAAAAAGATATTATCAGAGATGCTTGCCAGTTGTTGATTCAAGAGTTTAAATCAAGGGGGGTAAGTGTTAAACAGCAGCAATATCAAATGTTGTTTGAGCGTATAGGCTAGTAAGCCGGCTAATGATTTATCGTATGGTATAAGTAAAACTTATTTTACTGCATCATTAAAATAAACTTCAGAAATTCCGATAGATTAACGACTATATAAATAGCTTGGCCGGTGAGTACTGGCCTAACAATATAGGTCTTAATCTATCCATGAAAATAATAATTTTAGCGCTTATAGCAATACTTATTACCATCCAATCATCCAGATTGATTCATAGCTCTGGCTTAGGTATCACGATCGATCCGGTAAACTTGCCTCATTGCCAAGCTATAGAAGGGCCTGTTGGAGCAGAAGACATCACGATCGATGCCTATAATCAAATTGCTTATATTGGCGCCGATGACCGGAGGCTTTATCTAGTTGAAGGGCAGCCAACTCAAGAAAACGGTGCAATCTGGATGCTGGATTTATCGCAACCAGACTCTCAGGCCGTTAAAATTAACACCGATATTACAGGTGCTTTTCATCCTCACGGTATTACCCTGCGCAAGGGAACGAATGGTGAAGCACTTGAGTTATATGTAGTTAATCATATTGATGCCTCTCATCATGAAATCGATATTTTTGAGATTTCAAAACCTGGCGTTTTAACGCTACGGCGCAGGGTGAGTTATCCTGAAATGATTTCGCCTAATGATTTGGTTGTTGTGGCAAAAGATAAATTTTTTGTGACCAATGATCATGGTTACCCGCATGGTTCTCTTATGCAGAAAGTAGAGGAGTATCTGGGCTTACCAATGTCGTCAGTGAGTTACTTTGATGGTGAGAAAGGTCAATTTGTTATTGAAGGTTTGAAAATGGCGAATGGCATTGCTTTGTCTTCTGACCAGAAAACACTTTATGTGGCCGAGACGTTGGCGCGTCAGGTTTCACGATATACTCAGCTCGACTCGGCATTGGCCTGGCAATATCAGGATAGTGTCGGGTTAGAATTTGGCGTGGATAACCTTGAATGGAGTGATGAGGGGAAGCTATTGACGGGTGGGCACCCTAAAGTATTTGATTTCTTGGCACATCTTAATGATCGCAAAAATCTCGCCGCTTCTGAGGTTGCAAGTATTGATGTGTCGGGAAAGGAAATGCTTGCTGAAACGATATATCGTAATGCGGGAGAAGAGCTTTCTGGTTCAAGCGTTGCCGCTCAGTTAGGCGCAACGCTTTTGGTTGGACCTGTTATAGACGAACACTTTCTGCGTTGTCAGGTGAATTGATTGGCTGGTGAGTAGAGCTTAAGATAACAGTTTTAAAATACCCTCTCTCTGGCTATTGGCTTGAGCTTGAATCGCTATTTGAGCTTGGTCTCTAAACTGGCTGGCTGCAAGCTCCGCCGCTTCTTTCGCAAAATCTGTATCGGTAATTCGGCTTCTTGCTTCGGCACTATCAACTCGTGATGAAGCCAAGTTTTCAATGCTGTTTTCGATTCGGTTGCTGGAAGCCCCTAATTCAGCTGCTCTTTCAATCGTGACTTCTGATGCATCTTTTAAAACGTTAATGGCAGCACTTGCGCCTGCCTGACTACTCAGGTCAATATCACTAAACCCCAGAGATTCGAATTCTGAAGCAAGATCTTTACCTTTGACGTTGATATTTGAAGAAGCACTTTCGAGCTGTACATTTAAGTCATCATCAGAAGAAAGTAATGACTTGCCATTGAAATTTGTTTTTTCCAGAATCTGGTTTGATGCCTCAACTAATTGGCTCGCTTCCTCTTGAATGGCTTGTCGGTCTGAATCATTCAGTGTGCCGTTGGCTGATTGTATTGCCAGCTCCTGAATTCGACCTATATTTTGAGTTAAGCTCTCAAGCGCACCGTCAGCGACCTGTATTGCTGAAATGGCATCGCCAGAATTTCTGATGGCAGCATCGAAGCCATCAAGTTGCGTAGTAATACGTTGGGATATTGCAAGCCCGGCGGCATCATCCCCTGCATGGTTAATTCTACTTCCAGAGCTTAAGCGCTCGAAAGAGCTCGCACTCGTCCTTGCACCGTTACTTGAAATATTGGGTAATGCGCTATTGATAGAAAATGACACAACAAGCCTCTCTACAGAAAAAAGTCTGTATTTGAATCATAGCGCATGTTGGGTGAGTCTTATATTTAAGTTCGGTGATGTTCAGTAACGATGAGTAACCTCTTGTCGGGGTAAGGCTTCAGTTTGAATGACTTCTTCTGAATAATAAGGGGGATTACTAGCATTCACCCCTTAAAACCCAAACCATTCAGGCATGATCAATAGAAGAGCTAATACGCTAACCTGTATACCAATGAAGGGTAAAACGCCTCGGTAGATATCTGTGGTACGAATAGAAGGGGGCGTGACCCCTTTGAGGTAAAAAAGGCTAAATCCAAAAGGAGGCGTAAGGAAGCTGGTTTGTAAGTTCATCGCAATCAAAATAGCAAACCACACCATGCTAATGCCCAATGTTTCAGCAATCGGTGCTAAAACCGGAATAATGATGAAGGTGATTTCAACAAAATCGATAAAGAAGCCAAGCACTAATACCACCAGCATCGTTAGGATTAAAAACCCCCATTTTTCTCCGGGTAGCTGTAGTAACCACTCTTCCAAAAGGATGTCTCCTCCAGAGTAACTGAAAGTCATGGAGAATGCAGTGGCACCTAATAAAATGGCAAACACCATAGCGGTGACCATAACGGTTTCTTTAGCGCTTTCCCAAATCATTGTCATTTGAAACTGGCCGTAAGCAATGGCTAAAATAATAGCGCCAATGCCGCCGAGGGCAGAGCTTTCTGTCGGGGTGGCGATACCAGCAAATATTGACCCTAGCACGACAAAAATCAGGGCGAGAGGTGGAATGATCGCAAATAATGCATTTTTAATCTGTATGGATCTTGGTTCATTCGACGGTGGTATTGCGGGTGCAATTGAAGGGTTGCGTGTAGAGATAAACAGGATATAGCCGATGTAGAGTGCAATCAGTAGTACGCCCGGTGCAATTGCTGCTTTGAACAAGTCGCCAACGGGCAAGCCTAGTACATCACCTAGAATGATCAGGATAATGGAAGGAGGGATGATTTGTCCTAAGGTGCCAGAAGCGCAAATAACGCCACAACTCAGTTGCTCGTCGTATTTATGTTTAAGCATGGAAGGCAAGGAAATTAAACCCATTGCCACGACACTCGCGCCAACAACGCCTGTGGATGCGGCCAGTAAAGAGCCGACCAGAATCGTGCTGATCGCAATGCCGCCATTTACACGCCCAAATAATTGCGCCATAGCTTCGAGTAATCTCTCAGCAAGTTTGGTTTTCTGGAGAACAACCCCCATAAATATAAACAAAGGAATGGCCATCAAGATGGTGTTTTCCATGATGCTCTGAATGCGATAAGGCATAAAAGCAAATAACTCGACCCCTTCGGCCAATATGCCAAAAAAGAGTGCCGTACCTGCGAAAGTGAATGCGACAGGAAAGCCAAGTATTAACATCAACAAGGCGACCACAAACATCACAATACCAATCATGATACCGTTCCATTTTTGTTTGGAGGGTAAACCTCATGGCCAACCAAAACCCGAAGTGCCTGAGTGATCATGCCAAGGCTGGCGAGACCCATTAAGATAAATGAAGTAGGGATTAAGCTTTTAATGATCCAACGATAGGGTAAACCGCCTGGGTCACCACTGCCTTCACCCATATCATAAGCTTCATAGGCAAAGCCGATGCTGTAGTAAGCTACAATGCTGATAAAGGGCAGGATAAAAATCAAGACGCCTAAAAGGTTCACCCAGGCTTTACTTCGGTCACGCCAGCGATCATAGAAAATATCGACGCGGACGTGACTGTCGCTTTGCATGGCGTATGGTGTACCCAATAAGAAAATACACGAAAAAAGATGCCATTCTAACTCTTGCATGCCAATTGAGACGTCATTAAAGGCGTAACGCATGATGACATCATAAAAAACATTCAGCAGCAGTAAAACCACGGCGGAGCAAGCTAACACTCCGCATAGATCAGTGATGCGCTTAAAGAAATGATCAAATTTGAGAATCAAAAACATAGTTGAATTGTTGGAGCTTGGTTCAGCTTCACCTAGCGGTGCTATCTAAATATGCCTTGTCAGACATATTAGTCCACTGGCGAGCTTGCTTCAGGTAGGCGTGTTGAGACTTGAGAACTTTGGCAGCAAAAGGATCTGCTGCGGCGTGTTCTTTTAGAAGAGTATCGTTGGCATTTTGTAATGCGGTCATCACTTCTTTAGGGAAGGTTTTGACTTTAATATTGGGGTATTCCGAGGTCATGGTTGACCAGTTTTTAGCGCTTTCATGCGTTGACTGAATATACATGTCAAACGCTGATGCTTTCATCGAAATACGTAAAATTTCTTGTAGGTCCGCAGGTAATTTCTCAAATTTCTTTTTGTTGACTAAAAATTGAAGTTCTGCTGCAGGCTCGTGCCAGCCTGTGTAGTAAAAAGGTGCAATCTTATGGAACCCCATGCGTAAATCAAGTGATGGGCCTACCCATTCTAAGGCATCTATGGTGCCTCTTTCTAATGAAGTATATAACTCACCTGGAGGAATATTTGTGGGTTTTGCGCCTAACTTTGCAAGCACTTCGCCTGCAAAGCCGGGGATGCGCATTTTCAAACCTTTTAGGTCTGCCACACTGTTGATTTCTTTCTGGAACCAGCCACCCATTTGGTTGGAGGTATTACCCCCAGGAAAGGACATCAAATTGTATTTACCATACAACTCATTCATGAGCTCCATGCCCCCACCATGATAAAACCAGGCATACTGCTCTGACGCGATCATACCAAAGGGCATGGTCGTGAAATACATGGTTGCAGGTACTTTACCTTTCCAATAATAGGACGCTGAGTGGCCAAGATCGTATTGACCAGACTTAACCATGTCAAAAATGCCAAACGGTGATTTATGCTTGTTCGACGAATGGATGATGATTTTGAGTCGTCCATTAGACATTTTCTCTGCCATGGTGGCCATGTTTTTAGAGGCATCACCAAATATTGGAAAGTTTGGACCCCAAGTTTCAGCCAGTTTTAATTTATAGACCTTTTCAGCATGAGCAAGTGTTGTGAATAAGGTAAATATTGTTAACAGTAGAAAACGTTTAAGTAATTTAGAGAACTGAATGGGAAGAGATAACATTAGTTAGCATCCTTGTTGTTTTTGTATTTGTTGCTAGGGAATCAAACTGGGAGCCTAAACTATCAAATTTAGCGTTCTCGTGCAAAAGCATTGGAACGGGGGGTTATTTTATTGATTGAGGTTTTTGAATCAGGTTTTGTAAGGACTTGGCTAAGTTGTATTCTGGCAAGTCAGGGAAGTGGTTGATGATATAACTTAAATATACTCGGGCTTTATCTTTATTATGGTGTTTCGTGAGCAGTGTTTTAGCGGCAATTAAATAAAGTTCAGCCAGATGAGGTGCCGGATCAAAGCGAGTATGGGCGTTGAAAGCTAGCCAGATAACTAAATCATAGTCTTCATGCTGATGAAAAGCTTCTGCCAGTTTTTTACTTAACTCCAAATCAAAAAGCACGAACTCTGGGTTATGCGCTTGACGTTGACGAATGAATTCAGATGCTGCATCAATCTTTCCTCGGCCGATCATTAGCCAGAGGAAAGCATGGGCATATTGTTCTAAGCGGTCATTGTCATTAAGTGCGCTTAATAATTTATAGAGTTGGTCTCGCCTGAGATCAGAAAAGCTAGATCGCTTAAGCTCTTTTTCAAGTCGAGTCGTGAGTTGTACATAGTCTCCCCTTTTTATTGCGATGTCGATATCTGCATCCAGACGTTTTGCATTATCGATTTCGTGAAGGGCTCGAGCAGGGCTCTGCTCGCTTTGTTTATTTACGGATGCATTCCCTTCAATATTTGAAAATGATTTATATTCAAGTAGCACATAAGCAAGCAAGCTAAATATGGCTAGACTGAAGTAACTGAAGGTGACAGCGCTTATTATTGGTGTGTAAATTTCAGGAAGGTGTTGGTGTGCAAAGTCGATGAGTACCAAGCTTGTGACTGTCGTTAAGGTGAAAATACATACCAAACCAAAATAAGCCTGTTTCATGCGAATCATCGGTTCCAGAATGGCGTCGATCTGGAGAGCGTTACCGAACTTATCTTGTCGAAGTTTTACCATCAATGTTGCAGGTAAAAACCAAAAAGTAATTGCGGCAAGAAAAAGTGCGGGAATGAGGCTGAGGTATTTTGCAGTCAATAGTGGTGTCAGTATCGCGATACCGATTAAGGTACTAGCACTTAAGCTCTCTTTAAAATGTTGACCCGATAAAATTGCAGATAAACCGGGCGGTCTTTTCAATATCAATTGCTTGCTTTTAATTATTTGCTGGCCATAGTGTGAGACCAAAATGATGATAAATAAAGCCGTCATCAATGCCAGTATATAGTGGCTTAAATAAGCAAAAGAAAGCAGTGTTGATACGGCAATAATCAGCAAGGGTTCTGCTTGAAACGGAAAGCGGAAAAAGCGTGAAGTGTTGTGCCAAAATGGTGTGTTGGCTTGCTGTTGCTCAAGAAAATGCAATGAATGATGACAGTTTGGACAAATACCGGATTTAGTCTTTTCATCAGCATCAGGCATGCAAGCTTTGTCATAGTGAATATGGCAAGCCTTACAAACCCAGATGGCAGGCGAAATAGGGTGGTAATGACAAAAGTGCTTCACGGGCTTCCAATATTACTGACGACAGAGTGATAAGTCGTGCTGTTTGTTAGTCAGAATGATATTAAGATAGTAGCGTTATTCTGAGTTTTCGCATAATGCTTCTTGCATAAGTGTTTAAGTATTTCTGTCATCTGTAAACAAGCGTAAAACCCATCCCCAAATACTAATATTTTATCAACACATTCGCTAGACTTGTTTTGAAGGTAAGCAGTATATCTACCAAGTTGCTGCACTATGTTGCTGCTCAAGGTTAATAACAACGCAAAGAGGTTTAGTCGTATGACTACATTTAATAAGGTGATTCAAACATTCGTATTGTTTGTAGCGATGTTTTCTTTAGCCGCGGTGTCAGAGGCTGATGAGTTATCTACTGCACTTCAAACACACTTTGATAGTCAGTCTGCGTTCAAGTATATCAATTACGAAAGTGTTGATCAGGCCCATGCTGACGAATACGGCAGCATGCGTTATCTAGTGATGGATTTTACTTCAGCGCTAGCGAGCATTGACCTGCAAAGCAGTATTCACCATATATGTTCAAGCGTATTGAAGGATCAAAGTCTGATTCGTCGCTTATCTGATGCTGGCTACGATATGGTTTCCGTTTCTTTTGACAGGCAGTCGCAGTATGACTGCCTGTAGATGGGCCTGATTAAGTTAAGCGAAAAATAACTGTTTTAGCTCTGTCCCTGGGTCTTCTGCACGCATGAAGGCTTCGCCGACTAAAAAGGCATTTACATGGTGTTCTTGCATTGCCTGAACATCTGCTTGTGAATGAATGCCACTTTCCGTGACCACTATTCTGTTATCAGGAATTAGTTCTAATAAGTCAAACGTGTTGTTGAGTGAAACTTCGAAGCTATGAAGGTCTCGGTTATTAATGCCTAATAGCCTTGTGTTAAGGGTCAGGGCTTGATGTAATTCAGCTTCATTATGAACTTCTACCAAAACATCCAAACCAACTTCTTCGGCAATGCCTGCAAGCTCTTGCATCTGGTCTTTTGTTAAGCAAGCTGCAATGAGTAATACACAATCTGCATTAAGTACTCTGCTTTCGTAAATTTGGTAAGGGTCGACCATGAAGTCCTTTCTAATAATTGGCAGAGAACTAGCTATGCGAGCTTGTTGCAGATAGTCCTCATGACCTTGGAAAAAATCATGATCGGTTAAAACCGATAAGCAAGCGGCGCCGGCAGACTCATAACTTTCTGCAATCTCTTGAGGGATGAAATTCTCACGAATGACACCTTTGCTTGGCGATGCTTTTTTAATTTCAGCAATAATTGCAGGCAGGTTTTGAGATAGTTTGTTTTCAACGCTTTTTACAAACCCCCTTGCCACGTCAAGATCGAAGGCTTGCGCTTTACAGTTAGCCAGGCTCAGCTCTCGGTTACGTAGCTTAATTTCTTGCCATTTTCGGGCAATAATTTTTTTCAGAATTGTCGGTGTAGAATCTGCTGAAGCAGAAGGCCCAAAAGTTACGTGTGACATAATTGGTTACTTCAATATTAGTTGTTTGAAAATACGCTGGTAAAACTAGCTAAATCAGATAGTTTCCCTAATGCCAAGCCGCTACCAATTGCATCGGCAGCCAATTTAATTCCTTCATCCAGTGAATTAGCTAAATCAGAAGCATAAATGGCTGCGCCTGCATTTAAGGTAATAATCGTTCTGGCTTTTTGAGCGGCTTCATCCTGAGACTTTCCAAGTGCTGATTTAATGAGTGTTAAACTCTCGTCTGCACTTTCAACGCTCAGACCTGTTAATGCTTGAATATCAAAACCAAAGTCGGTAGGAGAAATTGTATACTCGTTGACTTGACCATCTTTTAATTCAGCGACAAATGTTTCACCTGATAAGGTAATTTCGTCTAAGCCATCAGAAGCATGAACAACGAGTACATGCTCACTGCCTAAACGGTTTAATACTTCTGCCATTGGTCGGCATAAGTCTTTACTGAATACGCCGATGACCTGTTTACTGACATTGGCAGGGTTTGTCATCGGGCCAAGCATATTGAAAATAGTACGAATAGCCATTTGCTTACGTGGCCCAATGGCATGTTTCATTGCACTATGATGTGCGGGAGCAAACATAAAGCCGACGCCGATTTCATCAATACAACGTTGGACTTCTTCTGGAGTAATCGATAAGTTAATGCCTGCGGTTTCAAGCACATCAGCACTCCCTGTGCTACTTGATACACTTCTATTACCATGCTTCGCTACTTTGCCGCCAGCTGCTGCAACAACAAATGCACTTGCAGTCGAGACATTAAATAAATTTGCGCCATCACCACCCGTACCACAGGTATCAACTAAATAGTCACCGGAAACATTCACCTTTGTTGAAAGTTCACGCATGACTTGAGCTGCCCCGGTGATTTCATCAATCGACTCGCCTTTCATGCGTAGCGCAACTAGGAAACCACCAATTTGAGCATCAGTGGCTTCGCCTGTCATAATTTGCTGCATGACAGATTTCATGTCATCGGTGCTTAGGCTTTCATGCGCCACGACTTTTGATAATGCTTGACTGATATCCATGGTATTCCCTTGTTACTTGTTGTTATTTAATCTTTTATTAAAGAAGTTTATCTATCTAAGAAATTTTCCAACAGATCATGGCCGTGTTCGCTCAGAATTGATTCAGGGTGAAATTGCACGCCCTCAATGTTTAATTCTTTATGACGAAGACCCATGATTTCTTCGATGCTGCCATCTTCATTTTCTGTCCAGGCTGTTATTTCCAAACAGTCAGGTAGCGCGTCTTTACAAACCACCAGAGAATGATAACGAGTTGCCGTAAAAGGCATTTTCAAATTATGAAAGACACCTTGATTATTATGGTGGACGGGTGATGTTTTACCATGCATGACTTGTCCTGCACGAACCACTTCGCCACCAAAAGCCTGGCCTATACTTTGGTGGCCTAAGCAAATACCTAAAATAGGTATACGGCCTTTAAAGTGCTCAATTACCGCCATTGAGATACCTGCTTCGTTTGGCGTACAAGGCCCTGGTGAAATGACGATCTTTTCAGGTGCTAATTGTTCAATTTGCTCAATTGAAATTTCATCATTTCGAAAGACTTGTACTTCAGCACCTAACTCACCTAAATACTGAACGACGTTGTAAGTAAAGGAGTCGTAATTATCAATCATTAATAGCATGTTTTTCTCCTTTCCTACTTAAGCGCATCTAAGCTTTGTGTTGCCATTGCTACTGCGCTGAAAACAGCGCGCCCTTTATTCATGGTTTCGTCCCACTCGCTTTGGGGGACTGAGTCGGCCACTACACCAGCACCGGCCTGAATGTGCAATACTTTGTTTTTAATGACGGCAGTTCGAATCGCAATAGCTGTGTCCATATTACCATTCCAGGCAAGATAACCGACTGCACCGCCGTAGACACCACGTTTGACGGGCTCGAGTTCATCAATAATTTCCATCGCCCGAATTTTGGGCGCGCCACTTAATGTGCCGGCAGGAAATGTTGCGCGTAATACATCAATGGCAGAGGTATCGGGTTTTAACTGGCCGGTTACGTTTGAGACAATGTGCATGACATGCGAATAGCGTTCGACAATCATTTTATCAGTTAGTTGAACGGTGCCAACTTTACTGACACGTCCAGCATCATTTCGGCCGAGGTCGATGAGCATTAAATGCTCAGCAAGTTCTTTCGGGTCAGCTAATAGTTCTTCTTCCAGTGCTATGTCATGGGCTTCGTCTATGCCGCGTTTGCGTGTGCCTGCGATCGGACGAACGGTTACTTCACCGTCTTCAACACGCGCTAGAATTTCTGGTGAGGAGCCGACGATATGAAAGTCCTGAAGATTCAGAAAGTACATATAAGGCGAAGGGTTTAAGCATCGTAAGGAACGATACAAATCGAGTGGTTCTGACTCAAAAGGAATAGACATACGCTGGGAAAGAACAGTCTGCATGACGTCTCCCGATAACACGTATTCCTTTATTTTCGATACACCGGCTTTAAACTTATCTTCAGAAAAACCAGAGATGAAATCAGATTCTTCTATTTGATGTGCTTTCGTTTGTTTTTTCTCTTGGACGCAAACATCATTACGTAAACGATGAACCAGTAGATCTATAATTGTTTGTGCAAGCGGATAAGCATCTTCTATGCCTGGGTCGGCATGATAGATCAGCATTAACTTGCCACTGAGGTTGTCAAATACAACTAATTGGTCGGATACCATTAAAAGTATGTCGGGTGTACCGAGAGGATCTTCTGGGCAGCTTGCGGCTAGCTTTGGTTCGATATATCGAATGGTATCATAAGAGAAATAACCGACGAGGCCGCCATTAAACCGAGGTAAACCTTCGATTTCAGGTACATGAAAGCGTGCTTGATATTCTTCAATAAAGCTTAAAGGGTCAGTGCACTCATGCTGCTCTATTATTGTTCCGTTTTCCTCAATGATAACCTTGTTGCCGAAAACTTTGAGAACTTGCTTACAAGGTAAACCGATAATGGAATAACGACCCCATTTTTCGCCGCCATGAACAGATTCTAACAAATAAGAATAAGGCCCGTTTGCGAGCTTTAAATAGGTGCTAAGAGGCGTGTCTAAGTCCGCAAGGACCTCTCGCATTACGGGAATACGATTGTAACCTTCGTTGGTTAAGGCTAGAAATTGTTCCGGCGTCATGGTTGTTCCTAAATCATTACATTAATAAAGCTAGTGTGCGGGTCATACTCTATTTACAGGTAATAATATTAGAGCTGCATATAAAGGACGGAGCGAGAAGCTCATTTAAACTAGCTTCGCCAACAACCTGAATTATGATGGCGCTGTGTAAGGATTTTTTCTTTTGGTGTAAACACCGAACGTTCTCTCTTATTTTGGGACTTGAAAAACTTTAATTTAGCCGCGTAGATTACCGCAGCTAAATGAGTGAATCAATTTTTTATGTTAGCTCAAAATTAAAGGCTAATGCTTATTCGTCATCAAACTCAATTTCCTTAATAAACTTAGCTGGTGAACCTGCATATACGCAATTTGCTTTGACGTCACCAATAACTAAGCTGCCTGCTGCAATTACAGCATTTTCCCCAACTTCACAAGGCCCTAAAATGGTTACATTACTAGATAACCAAGCGCCTTTACGTACAATCACATCTCTTCCTGTTTTAGGGAACTCGGTAATTCTAGCTCTACCTTTTTTTCGTATGTCGTGAGTTCCAGTTAAAATGCACACGTTATGGCCAAAGCAAACATCTTCTTCAATTGTAATGTCGCCTGAGTTAACATTGAATATTGTATTGTTAGGGCCTACTTTTGGTGCAATCTTAATACGTTCTGGATTGCCGGATACAGAGACAGTCGTCAATAGCTTTTGTGCTATCAAAGGTGTGATTTGCTTAGCTAATTCAATAATGTTCATTGTTTTTCTCTATATTGTTGTTTTATAACACTCTAATGGCCGCTCCCACCCCGGAGTTTGCAGCGTGTAAGCTGTAAATGTGTTTATATATAAGTACTCTGGTGGTAGCCCGTTATAGATTTATGTTCAATAGTATTTATTTCTCTAGCGCGATACGCATTTTTTCAATAGTTTTTTTATAGCAGTCCGTATTGAATATAGCTGAGCCAGCAACAAAAGTGTCTGCTCCAGCCGCCGCAATTTCAGCAATATTATTAATGTTTACACCGCCATCTACTTCAAGGCGTATTGGGCGGTCGGCATCACGCCCGCATGCATTAATTCGACTTCGTACCAGTTTCAACTTCTCTAGCGTAGAAGGGATGAATTTTTGTCCGCCAAACCCTGGGTTGACTGACATCAATAAAATCATATCCAGTCGATCCATGACATGGTCTAAATAATGAAGCGGCGTGGCAGGATTAAACACTAAACCTGCTTTGCAGCCGGCATCCTGGATGATTTGTAAGGAGCGGTCGACATGTTCGGATGCTTCTGCATGAAACGTAATATACGTTGCGCCAGCATCAATAAAGCTACGAATCATATCGTCAACAGGTTTTACCATTAGGTGAACATCGATAGGCGCTGTTACACCGTGCTTTCTTAATGCACTACAAACCATTGGGCCAATGGTTAAGTTGGGAACATAGTGGTTATCCATAACATCAAAGTGCACAATGTCAGCACCGGCTTCGAGTACTTTGTCTACTTCTTCCCCTAAACGGGCAAAGTCAGCAGATAAAATAGAGGGGGCGATTAAAAATTGGCTCATAGCATTCTCGATGATGATAAATTGGGCTATTCTAACTGAGAGATGCGGAGTCGACTATGCTTTATTTAGTCTCGTGGCATTTTCAATGCGCTATATATTAATAATTTAAATCACTACTCGTGAACAATATCATGCTGAATAAATATTTTGTTGTTGTATGGTTATTATTAGGGGGCGCTTATACCGCCGCTGAGGAAGAGCAAAGTCCTTCTGAACCTGAGCCTATCAATAAAGAAGAGTCTTCTGAATCAGGCAGAGTCGGGGCATTAATTTCCGAACATTCTGAGCAGCTTGCTTTATCACTAGAAGTGAAACCGAATGAACTTGTTTGGTTGAAGGTAAAGTATCCTGATCAGGATGAGTTAGTGAGTGTCCTGGCATTGGAGCAGAAACCAAGAATGCCTCAAGCCCAAGGGGCAGTATTGATTCTTCATGATAAAGAACAGCATGCTGATTGGCCTTACTTGATCAGGCCCTTGCGAATGAGCTTGCCTGACGCGGGTTGGCATACCTTATCGGTAAACTTGCCCTATGAAAATAGTCAAAAATATCCTGAACGAAGCTTAGGTGCGAAGTTAAATGATCAGATTACTTTGACGGAGCCGATTTCTTTAGCGCTTCAATTGCCGGCTGTCCGTGCAAAGAAAGCTAATAAGGAGTCAGTCGAAGAACTGCCTGTTCCAGATGCCGAGGCTCAGCCAGAGGCTACTGACAATGCTTCTGAGAGTGAAAATGTGGATATTGATTTAGCTGAGCAGCAAAAAGGTAAAAAGCCGACATTGCCATATAGAGATCGAAGTTTGCTGCATATCAAGGCGGCTATGGATTACCTGCACGGGGAAGGCTATCAAAATATTGTTATCGCAGGCTACCGTACAGGTGCTGATTTAGCTTTAGATCACATAAAGCCAAATGTCCCTCAGATTCCAAAGGAGGGTTTTGCATTGGTTATGGTTGACCCGCTTCTTCAAAACGATTATCAAACAGACATGGCTAAGTTTTTTGGTAAAAACTTTCAGGCTCCAGTGCTTGATATTGTAAACGGGGCGAATTTAGAGAGTCGGCGCTTGGCTAATGAGAGAGCAGTCGGGGCGCGTATTGCAAATATGTCCAGCTACCATCAAGTAAGCCTAACGACAAATGAAAGTGGGGCTTTTCAGGTGTCTTTACTGCGTAGAGTCCGTTATTGGTTAGGAAAATACGCACCAGGAATGGCCGCGACGAAAATTTCATCGCGGCG